>CANSES010000004.1 GCA_947645965.1 uncultured Enterorhabdus sp.
CGGGCACCGGCTCGTCGAACAGCGCCGCCAGCACGCGCCAGAACCGATTCTGCGGATGGCCGTAGAAAAACGCCGCTTCCCGGGACGCCGGCGAGGGCATCGTGCCCAGCACCAGCACCTCCGACCGGCTATCGAACACCGGCGCGATGCCGTGCTCGATATGTTCCCGCCCCTGCGCGCGCTCCCCCATCGCGACCCCCTTCGCTTCCTAGCCCTCGCGCACCTTGCCCGTCACCGGGCAGGTGATGTAGCCGTCGCGGTGGGCGTAATGCACGAGGAAGCCCACACCGGCCAGGGCCAGCGCGATGCCGAGCCCCGTGTAGAAAAACGCGATGAACCAGCCGGGCACCAGATGGAAGGAGCGCAGGGCGATGCCGCCGCCCATCATGACGGCCATGATGATATAACCCTTCACATCGAAGAACTTCAGCACGTGCATCTTCTCTTCCCCGTAGCCGCGGATGCGGGCGGCGTGCTTGCCCACCAGCTTCGAGAACATCCTGTGGAAGACGAGGAACGTGGCGGGAATGCCGACGAGCAGCAGCCACAGATTGCCCTGACCGGCGGCGATGGCCTCGATGCCCATGCGGGCCACCTGGCTTCCGGCGATGAGCCACACCGCCGCCGCGATGAGCAGCAGGTACTTGGAACGGACTTTGAACATAGCGGACCTTTCGGTGAAAGTGGCGCCGAGCGCCGCGTGGTTTTCTCTGCGCACCATAGCATCCCGTGCGCCCCAGGGCCAGAAACTGCGCTATGCTGACAGCAAAACTTCAACCCACGTTCACGGAAGGGCGACCATGGGAGATTTCTCCAATCGGGTATTCGCGGTGGTGCGGCGCATCCCCGCCGGGAAGGTGGCCACCTACGGCCAGGTGGGCCGCATGATCGGGGCACCGCGCGGGGCGCGCTACGTGGGCTACGCCCTGCACGGCAACCCCGAGCCGGGCACCGAGCCCGGCTGCATTCCGTGTCATCGCGTCGTGTTCAAGGACGGGCGCATGGCCACGGGCTTCGCCTTCGGAGGGCCCGACGAGCAGCGCAAGATGCTGGCCGCGGAAGGGGTGTCCTTCGACGAGGAGGGCCGCGTGCTCATGGACATCTACCAGTGGGACGGGTCCTCCAACGACGAGGGCGACGGCCCCGCAGGACCGCCGCCCGATTTCGATTGGGAAGCCGAGTTGGGCGACTTCCAATAACTAGGTGAACAAGATCGACGCGACCACGAAAGCCGTCGTTGCCACGACGAAGGCGGCCACGAGCGCCCAGGCGGCGGGACGGCCCCAGTTGATGGTCCAACCGATACCGAAGCGCTCGGGCAGAAAGAGACTCGCGTCATCGCGGTTCACATAGAAGATACCGAGCTTCCAGAAGCGGTCGTCGTCGCGGGGCATCGTGTCGCTCTGACCCACCCGGGCGATGAGCCGGCTGCCGTTCTGGCCGTAGATGAGACTCACGACCATCGCGGCCACCACCACGACGACCACGATGAGGACGACGGGCGCGACCATCTGCTCCAGCGTGAACACGCCGACGAAGGTGAGCTCCATGAGCGGGCCGATGAAACTGATCGCAAGCCCCATGGTCAGCAGCATGATGCTCTGGGCGCGGGCGAACATGGCGTAGGCCCAAGTGCTCGCAGCCGGGGCAGACGGGTCGCCGCCCTTCTTCGAATGCAGGATCATCCACTGGGACAGCATAAAGCAGCCGGCCATGAACGCCACCACCAATACGGGAAACGCCACCACAGCCGGCGACTTGTCGGCCCAGCGGGTCACCTCGCCGTCCAAGCCGATCTGCATGGGAATCTGATCGGGCATGGCGCCGTAGCCGACCACACCGATGGCGATGGTCACGGCGATAACGGGCAGATATAGCAAGTTCCATTTCAGCGAGAGCGGACGGGGAAAGGGCTCGTCGCCGACGAATCCCACGGCGCGGGCTCCTTCGGCCTGCCAGCCCTGGGAGCGCTTGTAGAGCTGCACGCGACGGCGGAAGTACAGCATGAGGCCGTAGCCGATGATGCACAGGGCAAAGATGCCCACGATGAACACCGGCAGGGCGGCGTGCTGCGGATCGACCAGACACGCGGCCACCGTGGCCGCGGTGGCCAGCGCCGTGAGCACCAGCATCGCCACCAGGTAGGTTCGCTTGAGTTTCCTCAGGTAGGGATCGTTGACGGCGCCGTCGGGCACCGTAACGGCGAAGCACTCGCGCTTCGGCATGAGATAGGGCGTGAGCGCCATGAGGATGCCGGTAACGGGCAGCATGAGCCCGAGCATTCCCAGCAAGAGCGAGGCAGTGGAAGTGGTAATCATCGTTGGGCCTTCCTTTCGAGGGAATCAGAAGCGGAACGGGCGCGGGCGGGCGGCGCCGGCAGTGGCGACATCAGCGCCCGCATCGGCGGTGGCATCGGCGGCCTCGTAGGCGCGAGCCGCCTGGGCAGCGGCCGCCTCTAGGAAGGCCGCCCGGGTACCCCCGCGGGCGCGGAAGGCCAGGGCCAGGCGGAACAGATCGTCGTCCATCTTCGCCTGGGCGGCCTCGGTGCCGGGCGAGGCTGCCGTTGCGGGATCGGCTATCACCGCGCCAGCGCGGCCGCGCATGGTTACGTAGCCCTCATCGCGCAGCACGGCGTAGGCCTTGTTCACCGTATGCAGGTTGATTCCCAAATCGCTCGCCAAGGCCCGCACCGAGGGCAGCGACTGGCCGGGCTCCAGGGCACCGGTGGCGATGCCAGCGACAATCTGGTTGCGAATCTGCAGGTACAACGGTTCGGCGGCAGACCCATCAATGGTCATGAGCATGGGAGGCCTCCTTTCCAGACCGCCGGCGCGGGATGCGGCGCCGGCGTTGCGGCGAAGCCAGCGTTTCGGACAACATCCCGCATTGACTTTTTGTTCTAGTCGCATTATAACAAATTGTGTTATAGTTGCAATAGAACAAATCGACCGAAAGGAGCAGCCATGAAACGCGCGCTCATCTTCCTCGCCGTCACATTCGCCATCACATACCTCTACGATTTCCTCGTGGTGTACCCCCTTGCCCTGGGCGAAGCGTCCTACGCTGGCGCCTTTGTCTCCCCCGAGATGATCTCTGCGGCAGCCGTGGCCGCCACCATGCTCTTCCCCGCCCTCGGCGTGGTCATCACGCGCCTCGTCACCGGCGAGGGCTTCGTGAACTGCGTGATGAAGCCCAAGCCGGCGCGCCAGTCGCTGCCCTGGTTCGCCGTGGCCTGGTTCGGGCCCACGCTGCTCGTGATCGCCGGCGCCGCCGTGTACTTCCTCCTGTTCCCGGGCGACTTCGACCCGACGGCCTCGACGTTCGTTGAGGCCCAGCGCGCGGCAGCCGCCCAGGCCGGCGTCGACAGCGCGTCTTTGGCCGCCCTAGACGAGATCACCGCCAACCCCCTCCTGCTGGTGCTCCCCCTGCTGGGAGCCTGCGCCATCGCGCCGGCGCTCAATATCGTGGCCACCTTCGGCGAGGAATGGGGCTGGCGCGGCTACCTGCTGCCGAAGATGGCCCGCCGCCTGTCCATCGTGCCCACCCTGCTGATCACGGGCGTGATCTGGGGGTTGTGGCACGCACCCCTCGTCGCCCTCGGCCATAACTATGGCACGGGCTACCCCACGGCGCCCCTCGGCGGCATCGTCGCTATGTGCCTGTGGTGCATCCTGCTGGCCGTGTTCCTCAGCTACGTGACCATCCGCACCGGCTCCACCCTGGCGGCCGCCTTCGGCCACGGTGCGCTGAACGGGGCCGTCAACGGTGCCGTCCTCTTCTCGCTCACTGGCGGCAATCCCTTCGTGGGACCCCTCTGTACCGGCATCGTGGGCGGACTGCCCCTGCTGGCAGTGGCGGCGCTCATGCTGTGGGATCTGCGCCGCCGCGAGAAGGCCGGCACCCTGGTCGTGCCCGAAGCGGGTCTGCCCGACGGCATGCGGAAGGGACAGCGGTAAAGGCGGCGCGAAAGAGGCGCAAGCTCAAGCCGACGCGGGAAGGGGCCCCTTCGCGAGGCCCTTCTCCGTTCATAGGGGGGCGGAAAGGAGCGGGGCCGTAGCTTCCTGCCCCCTATGCCGCGCTCTCCGCATTCTCCCCGGTCTCCGCTTCCGCGCCATTGATCGCCTCGGCCGCGCCCCCTTCGTCCAGCGAGCGCACCGTGCGGCTGAGCCAGGCGACGATCATGGCCGCGCACAGCAGCGCCCCGCACACGACAAACCAGCGATTCACGCCGAAGGCCTCGGCGGCAGGGCCGGCCAAAGCCAGACCCACGGGCGACGCCAGGGCCGTTAGCGACCCGAACAGTCCCATCACGCGACCGAACTTCTCCGGCGGCACGCGCTTCTGCATAAGCGGAATGACCGGCGCATTGAAGGCGGCCGTGGCGGCGAACACCACGCCGATCAGCGCCACATAGAGAGGGAAGGCGCCGCGCGGCAGTAAGCCGCAGGCGATGCATCCCGCGCCCACGACCAGGCCCGCTCCCACCAGCACGGCCACGAGCCTGCGGCCGCCGCCCCACACCAGCATGATCACCGAGCCCGCCAGCAGGCCCACGCCGGCAGCGGCTTCCACGAGCGAGGCGGCGAACCCGTCGCCGCCGAACCAGTCGTAGGTCAGAAGCGGGCTCAAGGTTCCCAGGGGCAGAAACAGCAGCATGGCCAGCATCACCATAGTCAGCAGCGTCACCATGGCGCGATCGCGGCCGAACACGGCCAGGCCATCCCGCATATCCCCCACCACGCTGCCCGACGAGACGGCCACCGACCGCGCGTAGGGCAGCTTCGCCGCGGCCAGGCAAAGGCAGGCGAAGGCAGCGGCCGCGGCGTCCATGACCAGCACGGCCACAAACCCCCAGGCCGTATACAGCGCGATGCCCAGCACCGGCCCGATGATGGCCGAGGCCGAGGACAGCGTTTGGTCGAGGGTGTTGATGCGCACCATATCGCGCTCGGGCACCAGCTCTGGCATCAGCGCCATGAGCGATGTGCCGTGGAAGGCCTGGGCGCTCGCCCGCGCCGCCAAAAGGGCCAGCAGCAGAAGCGGACTTATCCCGTCGCCCAACGCCAGCACCACTCCGGCCAGCACCAGCGAGAACACACCCGCCGTGCCGTCGGCGACGATCATCACGATTTTCTTGTTGAAGCGGTCGGCCGCCACCCCGCCCAGCGGCGACAGCAGAGCCACGGGCAGCAGGGCCGCGATGCCGGCCAACGACAGCATCAGAGCCGAATTCGCCGTAGTGGTGATGTACCACAGCACGGCGAAGGTAGCGGCGCAGGTGGCCAGGATAGAGGCGGCCTGCCCGCTCCAGATCAGGGCGATGGCACCCTTCCAGTGCGGCGGCAACGCGTGGCCGTTGGCGTTCTCCTCGGGCGCGACGGGGGCGTTCGGCGGCGTCGGCGAGACGGTCGCAGCGGGCGAGGTCGAAGGGATCATCGGGGGCGGCGCGGTTTCCATGGGCGGGTCCTTTCTCGGAGGGACGGGATGCGGCAGCAAGGCGAGCAGACGCGGCGGGAAGCAGCCGCCGAAGCGCAAAGCTCCCGCTCTCTCGCCTGTCGCTCGTCCAGAAATGGATGCTAAACTATGGGGTAACCCCACAGTCAAGACCGATTTGCAGCCCCCCCCCGCATTCCCCCGCCTCCCGAGGAGACCGTCATGGCCAGTGCGCCCCTTCCCCCATCCGTCGCCGATACTACCCTGCTCAAGAGCGCCGCGTTCGCCGCCCTGTGTCAGACCACCAAGGAAACCCTGCGGCACTACCGCGCTATCGGGTTGTTGGAGCCCGTCGCGACGAGCCCCGCCGGATACGGACTGTACTCGCCCTTGCAGTGGGCCGACTTCCTGCTCATCTCATCGCTGCAGGATTCCGGATGCAGCCTGAGCGACATCAAGCGTTACCTCGATCAGCCCGCGGCTGACGACCTGGAGGCCGTGCTCGCCGAGCGGGTGGAAGCCCTGAAAGCCGAGCGGCGGCGCCTGCGCCATCAGCAGCAGCTGTTGGAGAACACCCTGCACCAGGCGCGAGCGCTCGGCGCGTGGCTGCGCAGCGGCGAGCGCTGCCGCATCGAAGCCGTACCCGAGCAGCGCTTCCGCGACACCGATCTGTCGCCCCTGTTCTGGACCGAGAACGACGCCACCGCGATGGCCGACCCGACAACGGCCCGTCCAACGGCAGCCGAGGCCCCGCCCATCTTGGGCGACCCCCTCGCCGCGTTCATGGACCGCTACCGTGATCCGGCCCGGCGCGGCCTCACCGCGCCGCTGCAGAGCACCTATCGCGTGGGACTCGCCGCCTTCCAAACCGGCTGCCCCGAAACCGACTTCCACCTCTGCGTGCCCGCCGCGCCGCGCTCCCGTGCGGCTGACGTTCTCGTGAAGCCCGCAGGCACCTACTTCAAGTGGCTGCGCATCACCAACATCGCCGACGAGTTGGAGGCCGCGCGCTTTCCCCACGATGCCTTCGAGCAGTTCCGCGCCGAGCTGGACGCCCTACACCTTACCCCAGTAGGCGACCTCTACGAAACCGAGCTCTCCCTCTATTCCGGCAGCCTCACCGAAACCGTCTACACCGAGGTCAGCATCCTCATCAGTCGTTCGTAGGCGGCTGTTGCTCCCGCTCTGGCTCGCTGCCCTCTTCCCAATCGATGAGGGCGAAATCGTCAATGTCCCGTCGGGTGTGAATGACGCGCCACACCGTCAGGAGATCTTCATCATAGGTGTAGAACACCCGGTAATTCCCCACAAGCCAGGTACGGAAACCCCGATGGCCGAGCGCTTCATCAACAAAGGGGCGGCCCAGCGTCGGCATCGCGCAGAGCTCCCCCACGGCCGCCCTGATGGTATCGTAGGTCTGTCGAGCCGCCACCGGGTTGTGGCAAACCTCTCCCACGTAGATGACGATTGACTCCAGATCGAAGGCCGCCCGCGGGCGATAGACTGCCTCGCGCATCAGACACCCCAGACCGCGAAGACGCGCTCCATGGTCTCGTCGAGCGAGGCCTGGCTGACCGTCTCGCTGCGATACTTTGCCTCGATTTCCGCTTCACGCAGCTTGTGGACATAGCGCTCGTGCTGGCGCTGCTCCTCGTAGGCAGCGCAGTCGATGACGACGAGACTCGCCTTCCCGTTCTTCGTCATGAATATGGGCTGTCGGGTTTCCTGGGCCTGAGCACACACATCGTTGAGATCGGTACGCAGGTCGCTGATGGGTCGGATAAGCGGAAGGGCAGCGGACATGAAAACCACCTCTATAAATAAATAACTTATTTATAGAGGTTTATATCATAAATAGGAGTCACAAGCAAATCGCTCCCCGAGTTGACGATACGCCCTTGGCAGCACCTCAGATTTTCTGACGCCCACATCAAGCGTCACCCTGATGCAGGGGCACCACCGCCAATGAGATCGAGGCCATTCCTTAACGAGCTTTAAGTTTTGCTGAGCAGAACCTTAATCTTGAGTCGTCGCCGCATCCGACCGGGCGTGGCCGCGCTACGCTACCCCTACCAAGGGACGCTCCCCGCGTCCCGTCGGAGAGAAAAGGAGTAGCTATGAGAGTATTCATTCGCCGGAACCGCTACGCCATCAGCGCCTGCGCCATAACTCTGGCCGCTGTGGCCCTGCTCGGCTTCTACGGCATCAGCCAGGCCAGCGCCGCCGAGGACGGAACCGCAAACGCGAACGTCGAACAGCGCTGGGAGGGCGACTTGGAGGCCCGGGCCGCCAACGACAAGGCCGCCGACCTCGTCGAGACGCAAGGGCGCGAGGGCACAACCGAGACCGACAACCCCGCGAACGGCAAGGCCGTCAACGCGGAGATCGACGGGATCGAGGAGACCCCCCGAGAAGACTCCGCCTGCAATATAGTCGCCGACGAGAACCGCGAGCCCGACACGGAAGCGGATGAGGCGCGCACCGCCTATCTCGTCGCGGATGAGTCAAGCGCCTCAAACGAATGCCTTGAAATCAACGCGAGCTCTCGCGACGAAGCCGAGCACGCGGACCACCCGGGCGCGTGACGGCAGCGGCCCCCTTCGGCCGTGCGGCTGAAGGGGGCCGTATATTCAAGAGTTTTCTTTCTTCGAATGAGCGCGTATGATCGGCGAAGGGCGCCGTCAGACGAGACGGTCGCATTTCATATCATGTATCGGGCCGCGTGCTCGATCGGCGGCGCCCCTTCTACATGAGGCGCACGGTGCTCTTGCGCTGAACGCGCGGCGTGCGACAGGCGAACAGACCGTGGCGATTGCAATAGGCGAAGATGGTGCCGAGACCGCGGTAGGGGAAGCGCGCATCGGCCGTCTGCTCGGGGTACAGCTTGCGGAAGAACACCTGATCGGTGGTCACGTAGGCCATAAAGCTGATGAAATGGTCCTTGCCCATGGGGTGGTCCATCGTGAGATACACCTCGCCGTCGGCCACTTCCACCCGGGGCAGGTGGGCGGACGGGTCGGTCGCCTCTGCGCTTTCGGAAGAGTCGGCGGACTGATCGGCGGCGACCCCAGTCGGATTCTCAGGGGCCGCGGGAATCTTCCCATCCTCGGCGTTCTCCACTTCCAGCACCGGCAGCGCGATGCCACAACAGCTGATAGACGCCTCCCCCGTCGCATGGATGACGTTGCCGCACAGCGGGCACACGTAGAACTTCGCCCGCAACAGGTTGCCCGCGCGGTTGGCGTTCACGATCTGCTCGCCGGACAGAAGCTCGGCCACCGACACGCCGAGAGCGCAGGCCAACGGCTCCACCAGGGTGATGTCGGGCAGTCCACGGTCCGTCTCCCACTTCGACACCGCCTTATCGGTGATGCCGAGCCGATCGGCCAACTGCCGCTGGGTCATTCCCGCCCGCTCGCGCAGGGCGCGAATGGACGCGCCGCTGATATATGAGGTCATGGGGTGCTCCTCCTTCTGAATGTTGAACGCCGCCGATTATGGGCGCTCGCGACCGCCCTGGCAACCTACGCTCCGTAGACCCCGCCAACCGCCCGCAGGCGCCCTCATGGCCGCCCATCGCCTATACTGGCGGAAACGGAAACGAACGGGGAAAGGCAACATCATGATGAGCGTGCTGTGCGTGGGGGCGGGCGGTTTCGTGGGCGCGGTGAGCCGCTATGGCCTCGGCCTCATTCCCTTGGGGTCCGAGCTGCCGCTCATGACCCTGCTCATCAACTTCGTCGGTTCCGTGGTCATCGGCGCGGTCGTGGAAGCGGCGTCCCTCTCCCCGAACGCCCTGCCCCGCGAGGCGGTGCTCTTCTTGAAGGTGGGTCTCTGCGGCGGCTTCACCACCTTCTCCACCTTCTCCCTGGAAACCCTAGAGCTCATCGAAGGCGGTCAATGGCTCGCCGCCGGCGCCTACGCCCTGGCCAGCGTCGCCCTCTGCGTGGTCGGTGTCTTGGCCGGCAAGATGCTGACCCGCGCGCTCATGCCAGCTGGGTAACCCCTCCCCAAAAAAAGCCACGCTTGACTTAAAGCCAACTTCAAGGTTTACGGT
Source organism: uncultured Enterorhabdus sp. (assembly GCA_947645965.1). The sequence goes on from CANSES010000004.1 coordinate 9,491, forward strand.
GACCCTCCGTGCCAAAAAGAGAAGGAGGTCACCATGACCAATGACGACCGAACTAATAACTGCAGCCCCCTCTTCGGTCTGGGCGAGCCGAACGACGCCTACGCGCAGTACTTCACCGGGCAGTCGTATCTGAACCCGTTGACCGACCCGGCCCAGACCCAATTCGTTGCCAACGTCACCTTCGAGCCCGGCTGCCGCAATAGCTGGCACATCCACCATGCGGAAGAGGGCGGTGACCAGATCCTGCTCGTCACCGACGGCGAGGGCTGGCACCGGGAATGGGGCCAGCCGGCCCGCAAGCTTCTGCCCGGCGACGTGGTGACCATCCCTGCCAACGTGAAACACTGGCACGGCGCGGCGGCCGATAGCTGGATGAGCCACGTGGCCTTCGAGGCCCCGGGCGTCGGCTGCGCGAACGAGTGGTGCGAGCCCGTCACCGACGAGGAGTACGCCGCACTTTCCTAAGCCGCAACACCCCACAGCGACGCCTTCGTAGGGGCGGGCTTGAGCCCGCCCGTCAACCACCGTCGAACGTCAACCTCATCCGAGCGGGCGGCCTGAAGGCCGCCCCTACGGGCCCCGGGGGCCGCGGGGCAACTATTGGGCTCTCAGCGCCGCGCCGTCATGGGGGCGGCGCTCTTTTTCGCAAAACGTTAGAGTACACTACGGGCATTGCCGATTTCGAGAAAGGGCGCCCCCCTTGCACGCCACCGTCACTGCTCCCTTCGCCTTCCTGCGCGAGCACGCCGTGCTTGCGGTATCGGCCGTGGCGGCGGTGGCTTCCATGGTGGCGGTGCCGCCCGATGGGGCGTATCTGGGGTACTTCGACTGGAAGACCCTCGGCTGCCTGTTCTGCGTGCTGGCCGTGGCGAGCGCCCTGCGGCTCATGGGTGCCTTCGACCGCGCGGCCCGGGCCGTCATCGCACGATTCGGCAGCCCACGGCCGCTCGCGCTGGCCCTCGTACTCACCACCGCGGCGCTCTCCTGCGTGGCCACCAACGACATGGCCCTCATCATGATGCTGCCCCTGTCGGCCGCCACCCTCGTGGGCGCAGGGCAGGCGCGCCTCGTGCCCGCGGTCTTCATCATGCAGAGCCTGGCGGCGAACCTCTGCGGCATGATCGTGCCCTTCGGCAATCCGCAGAACCTGTATTTGTACTCCTATTACGACCTGCACCTCGGCGACTTCCTGAGCACCATGGCGCTGCCCTTCGCCGTGTCCACGGCCGGCGTCGTTGCTGTCACCTGGTGGCTCGCAGGACGCACAAGTGCCGGCGGCAATCATTCCCAGACAACTTTCTCTGCGCCAGCCACCGCCATCCCCGCCATGCCGCTCAGTCGACGGCGCCTCGGCGTCTACGGCGCGCTGCTCGTCCTCACCTTGCTGGCGGTGTTCCACGTGCTGCCCATCGCCGTAGCCGTTGCTGCCGTGGCTTTCACCCTGGCCGTCCTCGACCGACGCTCCCTCGTCGCCGTGGACTATCCGCTGCTGCTCACCTTCGCCTGCTTCTTCGTCTTCGCGGGAAACATGGCACGCATCCCCGAACTGGCCGCTTGGCTCGGCCCGCTCATGGACGAGCAGGGCCTCATCATCAGCGCCGGTGCGAGCCAGGTCATCAGCAACGTGCCTGCCGCCGTGCTGCTGTCGCATTTCACGGCCGCCTGGCAGCCCCTGCTCGTCGGCGTGAATATCGGCGGTGCGGGCACCTTGGTGGGTTCCCTGGCCAGCCTCATCACCCTTCAGCATTTCACCAGCGTGCGGAAGGTGTTTCCCCAGACGCGGGCGATGCCCGAGCTGTCCACTGCCCGCTTCCTCGGCCTGTTCACCCTGCTGAACATGGCCTTTCTCGTGGTATTGCTTGTGGTTTGCGGGTTCTCTTGGTAGGTGCACGCGGGACCTGCCGCAACGGGCGGGCTGAAGCCCGCCCCTACGGGGCCGCCAAGGGCCGAGGCGTCCTCTATTATCCTCGCTTGCGGATAGTCTAGGGGTTTGCTAGAATTATTTTGCGCCGAATGATTCCCCTTCTCGTCGTGCAGCGGGCCGGGGATTTGTCCAATGCACCGGGTGGGTCGAGAGTGGCGCACGGCCCATCGCCAGCGAGAAAGGTGCATCATGGGCGTGATCAAGGCCGTATGCACAAGCGACATCAAGGGCATCCAGAAATCCGAACAGGCTTCCATCGAACTGCGCGCCGACTGGGGCATCGAGGGCGACGCCCACGGCGGTCCGTGGCACCGCCAGGTCAGCCTGCTGTCCTCCGAGCAGGTCGAGGCCTTCAAGGCCCGCGGAGCCGACGTGGACCACGGCTCCTTCGGCGAGAACATCGTCGTTGAGGGCTTCGACTTGAAGAGTCTCCCCATCGGTACCCGCTTCACCTGCGGCGACGCGATGCTGGAACTGACCCAGATCGGCAAGCGGTGCCACACCCACTGCGCCATCTATCACCAGGTGGGCGACTGCATCATGCCCCGCGAAGGCGTCTTCTGCAAGGTCATCGCCGGCGGCACCATCGCCCCCGGCGACCCCATCGAGATCGCCTCGTAACAGCTGCAGCAGCCCTGGAGGAAATACTGTAAATGCTTCTAGTATTTCCTCCCGTACGAAAACAGGAGAAATACTAGAAGCATTTATGGTATTAGTTGACCTTCCGAGTCTGTTCTATTACTGCGTACGCACGAATTATCGCTATTCCATGGACTTTTTCGGCGTACGCAGTAATTTCTTCTCTCTCTGTCAAAATTGAGGCGTACGTCGAAATAGAGGGAGACCGCCATGAGCCCCGTTTACACATCGAAGGACATCGGAGCGGCCATTCGCGCCGAACGCAAGCGCCAGAAACTCACTCAGACCGAGTTGGCCAACTTGTGCGCTGTCAGCCTCTCCTTCATTTCCAATTTGGAAAACGGCAAGGCGACAACCGAACTGGAAAAAACGCTCCGCGTGCTCAACACCCTCGGCCTCGACCTCATGGTCGCGAAACGAGGCGAGTAACCATGAACCTGCCTATTTATCGCGACACCGCCGACGGGCCCATTATCCTCGGCGCCCTCGCCCGAACGGCGGGCGAGATTACCTTCCGCTACGATGACGGCTACCTCGCCTCACCCTATGCCGCAGCGCTCTCTCTTTCGCTCCCTCTGCGCCCTGAACCCTACCGTGAACAGGAACTGACTCCTTATTTCCGAGGGCTTCTTCCCGAAGGAGCCGCCCTGGAAAACCTCTGTCGCAGCATGAGCATTGCCGTCGACGACTACTTCGGGTTGCTCGCTGTCTGTGGCCTCGATTGTCTCGGTGACCTCATTATCAACCCCGCTGCCTATGCGGAACCACGCGCTTATGAGCCTATCTCCCTCGCTCATATAAAATCTATGGCTGGAAAACCAGGGAAGATCGACCAGTCGATCGAGGCGGCCCGACTTTCTCTCGCAGGCACGCAAAACAAGTGCGGCCTCTTCCACGACCCCCAGGCGCCCATGGACGAAGGCTGGTATCAGCCCATCGGCGGTGCGCCCTCGAATCATATCGTCAAATTCGCCCGCGAAGACCTGAGCGATCTGATGCAGGTGGAGCACCTCTCCATGGCTTGCGCAACAGCGTGCGGTCTCAATGCGGCTCGCACCTCACTCATCAATCCGCCCCAGCCCATTATCTGCGTCGAACGCTACGATCGGCTCACCGCCGCGCCCGAGCCCATCGACGACCTGCCAGCGCCAGCACGACGACATCAGGAAGACCTCACCCAGGCCTTCGGCCTCATGCCGAGCGCAAAATACCGCGAACTTCAGCCTAGCAGCATCCAGGCTATCGCTGATTTCCTTCGTCGCCATTCCGCTCAGCCGGCCCGCGACCTGCGCGCTTTCACGGCCCTCATCCTGTTCAACTATCTCATGGGCAACTGCGACAATCATCTGAAGAACATGTCCATTCTCTATGCCCCCGACTGGCGTTCGTTTATCTTGGCACCGGCCTACGACCTGGTGAGCACAACCTATTTCGCTCGATTCTCTCGCGAAATGGGCATGGCCATCGGCGAGCATATCGATATCGACGAGGTCGTCCCCGCAGATTTCCGCATTCTCGCCGAACACCTCGGCGTCGGCATGGGACTGCTTCGCGACATCATTCGTCAATTCACCGCCCGAGCAATCCCAGCTCTCCGCGAAGAAAGCAGTCACCTGGAAGACGAGGGCTATGCTGCAGCGCCTTATATTGCCGACGATATTGAAGCAGACATCGCACCGAGGCTCGACCTCCTCGCCGGCCTGTGATCTCACGTCCCCCGCTACCTCTTCGTTACGATTTTGGCCGGGGCATGGGAGCGAGGGCCGTGGTATAGTGGCGGTGGCTTCATTCGCAGCTCAAACGACCCTCAAGGAGCCCCCATGATTACCACCGAAGTGGCGTTTGCCCGCTCTACTTGGCGGAAATCTCGCGAGTTCAGCGCAGCCCTGCACGATCTGGCCCAGCGTATGCCCATGGAGCTGGTGCGCCTCTACGTCACCGAAGGCGTGCGCACGCCGCGGGTGCGCACCGACTACTACGATCGCATCGACGAGCTGCGCGCCCTGCGCCAGGAAGCCCTATTAGGCGAGATGCCGCATATCGAGGCCCAGGCCGAGATCTGGCTGGACGAGCACCCCGCCGAGGCGGCCCGCATCGCCGCCGAGAACGGCTTCACCGAAGCCAACGCCGAAATGCTGTTGGGCACCGCCGTGATGAACGGCACGAGCCCCGCCTTCGGCTTCACGCCCGAAACCTACCTCATGGCCCCCAGCCTGCGCGTCTACGAGTTGTTCATCTGGTACGACGAGAGCGAGCGCTGGACCTGCGAGCGCTAGGGTCCGCAAAAAGCGTTCGCCATCTGCGGAACCGAAACCGCGGCCGAACCGTCGCGAGACCCGGTCGCGCACCTGCAAACCCGCGCGCCCACCCCCCCTCGCAGCAAAAAAGGGCCGCCGACCTCTTCACCGGTCGGCGGCCCTTCTCATACCGCTACGCGCAAACGCCATCCCGCGCCCACGCGAACGACGCGCGGCGGGCAAAGCGGCGCGGATACCTTAGGCCTCGTGACGCTTCTCGTAGAAGGCCTCCAGCTCGGGAATCATCTTCTCCAGCGTGGGCAAATCCTCGTAGGCCATGTGTCCGTTCTCGTGCACCTTGTACTCGATGCGGTCCGTGATGGAGGCGGGCATGAACATCTTCGAGATGGAGTGCTTCACGTTCCAGAACGGCGTGGCCGCATCGTGGATGCCGCCGAAGAACAGCACGCGGCAGAACGGGTTGCGGCGCAGGGCCGTGCCCATGTCGTAGGCGGTGTTCGGGCACACGGGGCTGCCCATGGTGCCGGGAGCCTGGTGGGTCCAGCTCCACTCCTCGTTCACCTTCATGGACAAGAGCATATTGATGGACGAGCCCTTGAAGCCGGTTTCCTGCACGAGCTTCATCCACGCGGACTGATCGGGGGTCATGATGGCGTCGCCGGAGGGGTCCTCGCCGGCGAAGAACTCGTTGTCGCCCTGCACGTCCATGTAGGCCGGCTCGGTGAAGCGGGTGTCGTAGCGGCCCGTGAACAGGCCCTCGTCGGCCATGATGTTCTTGCGGAAGGTGTCCAGCTCGATGCGCAGGTGGCGCTTCTCGATGAACTCCACGGGCAGGCCGATGAGCTCGCTCATCTCGACGGCCAGCTCGTGCTCCTCGGCCGGGGTGATGGAATCGCTCGCGATGAGGGCGCGACCGTACTTCTCGTCCACGAACTTCCACGCCTTGTTAAACCACTCGAACTGGTCCACGCCGGCGCCGGCCTTCCCGAAGTAGTTGGCCGTGGCGGCGTACACCGGCAGCATGCCCATGTAATACAGGTCGTTGCCGGCCAGAGTGGGCGCGTAGTCCAGGATGGAGGACTGCTCGATGACGCCGGTCAGCGCGATGCCGCGCTCGCCGAGCACGCGCATGAGCACCGAGTTGCGCATGGTGCCGTAGGACTCGCCGTACAGGTACAGCGGCGTGTTCCAGCGCTCGTGGGTGGTGAGCCATTGGGCGATGCCGCGCATGAAGGCGTCCGCGTCTCCATCGACGCCCCAGACCTTCTTCGGGTCGTAGTCCTTGGCCACCTGGGAATAACCGGTGCCCATGGCGTCCAGGTACACCAGGTCGGTGGTGGGCAGCAGCGAATAGGGGTTATCCTCGGGCACCGTGGGGCAGGGCAGCTGCTTCAAGGTGTTGATGGGCACGCGGCGCGGGCCGAGGCCGCCGATGTTCACCATGGCCGACGAGCCGCCCGGGCCGCCGTTCCAGCAGAAGGTGACGGGACGATCGGTCTTGTCCTTCGCATCGGTGACGTAGGACAGAGCGAACATGTGCCCGATGAGGGTGCCGTCGTCGGTATGCAGCGGCAGCAGCTCGGCGGTGGTGGTGTACTTGACGGTCTGCTTGCCGTTCGTCCAGGTCATCGCCTTGCTGGCCGGCTCGGGCACCGGCTGGGCGGGTGCGGGCTTCGCGCCGTCGTTCATGGTTACGGTAAAGGATGGGGTTGTCTCTGCCATGGTGGGCTCCTTAGTCGCGAAAAGCGCCCCTGGAAAGGTGCGCCGAATACGCTTCAGAGCCTACCCGCCGCCGCAACCCTTTACCGCGTACGCCGCATCCTTGTCACGGAACGCGAGGAAAGCCGTAGCCAGGCCGTGAACTGTGCGCCTGGGGCTGGACGACGGTGCGCCCCGTGGCGGCCCCAACGGCGCTCGGTGCGCCCGCGAGGGCCGTGGATCACGCCGCTCGCCAGCACGATGGCCGCCACGATGAGTCCCATGCCCGCCAGCGTGAACTCGTCACAGGGCTCGCCGAGCACCGCGATGCCCAGGCCACCGGCCACCAGCGGCGTCAGCGCGCAGAACAGCCCCGCCTGGTCGGCGGACAGATGCTGCTGAGCCACGGGCTGCAAGGTGAAGCCGAAGCCCGTGCACACCACCACGAGCGCGGCCAGGGCACCCCACTGGGCATCGCTTGCCGGCAGCGTCGGCTGCTCGAACACGAAGGCGGCCACCGCACCGAGCGCCCCCATGACCCCGATCTCCACGATGCCGATGGCCAGCGCATCGCCCTGGCCCACGAAATGCTTCGTCGCCAGAATAGAGGCCGTGTACGACAGGGCCGCCGTCAGCGCCAGCGCCTCGCCCACACCGAACGACCCCACGCCGCCGCGGCCCAGCGTGAGCGCGGCCACCCCCGCAAGCGCCATCACCGCGGCCAGCATCACCGGCCACGACGGCCGGCGGCGCAGCAGCACCGCGCCGGTCACGGGCACCAGTACGATGGCCAGGTTCTCCAGGAAGGACACGGTAGACGACGGGGCCGTCACCAGAGCATTCAGCTCCAAAGACATCGTCGTGAAGAAGATGACGCCCAGCACGCAGCCGGCCCGCAGCGCACGGCGCGAGGCCCGCATCAGCGGCCGATGAAACACCACGGCCAGCACGGCGAAGGCCAGCAGGAACCGCAGCCCCAAAAGCGAGAACGGGCCCATATCGGCCAACAGTATCTTGCTGAACAGAAACGACGTCGCCCGCGCCGCGATGATTCCCGCAAGAAGCATCTCCGCCTGCCGCATGGTCATAACGACCCCCTTCATCGGAACACCTTGCCGCAAGGGTAACGCTCGACTATCATTGCGAAAAGCGCGAATACATCAATGCTGTTATGACAAAAGAGCAAAGATAGGGAACGCCATGGACACCGAGAAATGCACCGTGCTGCTGACCGCCATCGACCAGGGCAGCCTGTCGGGCGCCGCCGAGGCCTTGGGCTACACCCCCTCGGGCGTCAGCCGACTCGTGGCCTCGCTCGAAGCCGACCTGGGGCTTCCCCTGCTCACGCGCAGCAAGGGCGGCGTGACCCCCACCCCCGAGTGCGAGGCCCTGCGCCCGCGCCTGGCCGAGCTGGCCACCCTCGGGCGCGCCTGCCGGGAAGAAGCCGCCGCCGTGCGCGGGCTGGAAGCGGGCTCGCTCACCGTGGGCAGCGCCTACCGGCCGCTGTACCGCGCCCTGGCCGCCACCATCGCCGCCTTCAGCGCCGAGCATCCCGGCATCCAAGTGCGCATCGAGCACGCGAACAGCTCCACCCTGGCGGCGGGCATGGCCCAGCGCGCCATCGACTTCTCGCTCATGAGCCGCCGCGAGATCGACTGCCGCTGGATCGCCCTGGCCCAAGACGCCATGGTGGCCGTCGTGCCGCCCGACCACGCCCTGGCCCACGCCGACGCCTTCCCCATTGAACGCCTGCTCAGCGAGGCGTTCATCGAGCTGTATCCGGGCGAGGACTGCGACAATTCGCGCACCCTGGCCGCCGCCGGCATCCGCCCGCGGGCCGCCTACACCGCCCACGACACCTCCGCCGCCTTCGCGCTGGTGGAGGCGGGGCTCGGCATCGCGCTCATGAACGATATCTACGCCCGCTCGGCCCGCGAGCGCGTGGCCGTGGTGCCCCTGGCCCCCACGCGCATCGTGGAGATCGGCATCGCCGTGCCGCCGGGCCGCCCCTCCCTGGCCCTGGCCGCCTTCGAGGCCTTCGCCATCCCGCGCCTGCAGAAGGTCTCCGCCTGGAACCTGGAGGGCCGAGCCCTCTGAACGCTGGGAAAGGGCGGCGGAAAGCGTCGCCTGCCTGCGGTTAGTCCCGATCAGCCGACTGCCCTTCAAAACTCTGGATCAGGTCCATGACCTCTTGCTGGTCATGGACGCCCATCTTCTCGTAGATATGGCGGACGTGGGTCTTGTACGTATTCCTTGTTATGACCAGCGCCTCCTGAATACGCACACCGTTACGGCCCTGGGCCAACAAGGCCACGATTTCGGCCTCCCGCGGAGTAAGACCGAATCGCGCGGCCGCATGGGCGCACCGCGTCTCCAACGAACCCGCCGCAGCCTCCTCCCCAGCTTCTCCTCCCTGGGCATTGATGGCGGGCGCTGTAATCCCCTGCGCCGCGTCATCTGCGCTGAAGCGTCGCAACCCGAAAAGCGCCAGAACAAGGAAAACGGCCATCAGCCCAAAGGCGCAGAATGGCTGCAGCTGTGCGGGAGTCCACACGGCGGCGTTTGCGCCCAGCACAATACCCACTTCCGAAAGCGACCAGCCCCAGGCGAACACAATGAGAGAGGTCGCAGGATTGCGCGCTGCCGCCGCAGACAGGGATGCCACGAGAAAAACCAGGTAAACCCCGTTCGCGCTCCCCAGAAACACGGAAGCTGCAGAGGCCAAGAGCGGCTCGGCCCACCCAAGAGCGACAAGACCCATGACGACCAGCAGTATCTCGATGCGCAGAAGCCCATCGAGCCGCGGCCGCCAAACACGAAGCGCCACTGCCGCGAACAGCGCAACCAAGAGCAGCAGCGGCCAGGGCGTGACCAGCGCCTCGTGCTCAATGGTAATGCTGTATCCGAAGGCAAACTGGAACAACAGCAGCACGATAAAAAGCGAGTGGGCAAAGGGCAACATGGTGCTCGGCGTGGCAATGCGCGCCGTCGCCGCCGGCTCCGATTGGTTGACCAAGGCGAAAATGCGACGGCCGGCCGCTTGAGAAAAGAACAGACTCGCCACCGGCATGCACAGCCCCACCACGACCGCGCCGAGGAGCGGGGCGGCGGTAAGCGCAAGCGAGGCCCCATAGGCAACTGCTACCGCCGCCGTAACCACGGGAACGCGCCTCTCGGAAGAAACCTCGCAACAGCTCATGAGCGCCAACAGGAATCCGCACTCCGTCTCGACATAGAAGAAGACCGCCGATGCAACAAGAGCAAGGGGATCCGCAGCCTGGAGCCCCACCCACGCCAGGGGAAGGCCGGCCGCACAGAGCACCACGGTCGTAACGGCCACATAGCCGTAGCGAACGGCGCGGGAGTGGAAGTACGCAACGAGCGCCAGCGCCCCGAATAACACGATGCTCACCAGCGCAGCCACATCGCCACCGAAATCGAACACGCGGCGCAAAGGGGGCACGAGCAGGGCGTTATACAGAAACACCGCCGTACAGCAAAGCGAAACGGCCGCAAAGGCCCGCCCGTCCTGCATCGATACGCGCACCCGCCGCACAGCGCCCCCTCTCATTGATGCGCACGCCGAGGCCGCGCATCCCGCTTGTCTTCCCCATTATACGTGAATGCAAAACAGCGGCGGCCGGCGCAGAGGGAGGGGATGCTGCGCCGGCCGCCGCGGGCCGCAGGGGCTATTGGCGGGCAACGTAGCTGCCGCACACATACCCCGAAGTAATGGCCCGTCCGATAGAAAGCCCTTCGATATCCATCGGGTAGTCCACGCCGCCGAAGAACTGGCCCGAGGCATTGCCCACGGCGAACAACCCCGCAAGCGGCTGGAAGTCCTCGCCCAAGCACTGATGGTTCTCGTTCACCACCAAACCGCCGAGAATGGCGGACAATCCATCGGCGCATCCGCGGTCGACGGCGTAGATGACCTCCCCCTCGATGGGAACCATATAGTCGGCCCGCTTGCCGAAATCGTCATCGCTGCCCTGCGCGCACAACTCGTTGTAGCGCTTGATGCTTTCCACGACCGCATCGGCCGACAGGTCGATATCCCATCCGCCCTCCTTCACATAGGCGACCATGGCCTCGGCGAGCTCTTCGGGCGTGCTGCCGGAAATCCACTGAGACGGATCGACCTTGCGGTCAGAGTTGTAGATGGAAATCTCCTGGGGGTCGTTCGCTTTCCACGCATTGTAGTAGCTCTCCCAATTACCGGGGACAATGGTGAAGAAGCGCGTAGTCTGGCAGTCATCGAACCCCGCTTCGGCCAGGTAGGGACGATGGAAGTTGTTGAGATAGGCCATGCGCGAGTACGTCTCATCCATGAAACGGCGGCCATGGCCATCGAGGAACAAAAAGGGCATCTCCAAGCGCGTCGGAGCAAAATCGCCATGGATCATCTTCGTATGGGTCGGGGGCGTCATCATGGCGCCGGCCCACATACCGGCGCACATTCCAGAGCCATCGCGCCACTCGATAAACGGCGGGAAGCCCTTCAGGTCGGGGCAATAGTATGCGGTCATCTCGGCATTGGCCGAATAGTCGCCCGTAGCCAAGATGACCCCCTTCGCCGCCTTCAGCAAAACATGCGTGCCATCTTCCCGCTCGCCGATGGCGCCGACAACCGACCCCTCTTCCACCAGCAGCTGCACGCACGGCGTATTGAAATGGAAGACCGCGCCATCTTGAGCGAGACGATCGCCAATCACCTGAGCGGCCGCATTGTGGCCGCCCTCGGCGTGGAAATACGTATTGGCATGCAGGTGAATGTCGTAGCCGTTGTGGGTTAGCACGCTGTCATGAGGCTTCGAATCCACCCCGCCTTGGGCCGCGCAATCGGCCCACCAGGCAAGCGCCTCCTGAGAATTACGCGCCCAGGCCTCCACGAGCTTGCGGTCGGAACGATAGCTGCTCTTCCAGTTGATAAAGCTGACGCATGCGTTTATGCCCGCCTCGTCGGTCTGGGACAAGTCGATAGCAGCCGCCATATTGCCCGTGGTGCGCACCGTGTCCAGCTTCTGAAGACATCCAACGGACGCCCCGGCGGCCAGGGCGGAGTGAATGGCCGCCAAGCCCGCCTCGCCCGCGCCGACCACCACCACATCGTATTCTTCCGTTGCGGCGAATTCGGTAATGGGCTCGGGAGCCCGCAGAAAACCGGGGCTGTTCGAAATCGCCCCGTCGTCATCGGAGGTACGGGAAAGCGGAGCGCCCGACTCGCTGCAGCCGGAAAGACCGCCGACGGCAAGGGCGCCAAGCGCCATCGCACCCGTTCCTTTGATAAAGCTTCTGCGAGAAAAATCGAGCGTGGTCATGGCAACTTCCTTCCCTGTTGATGCGAGAATCGAAATGCCTCATCTCTGGCCTTGCGATCGAAAGAGGCATCCCCCGGGGCGCCCCGTGCACCCCTTCGACGGCATCGTGCCCCTCTTCTTCGCCTTGCGTCATCCCCCTTCCGAGAAGCAGCGGGTAGGTTTTCCGTAAACCCACCGGCCGTCCCGAGGGTTTACCCCCTGTGATCAGGCATAACTGACTCCCATGCAGTATCAGGCCTTTGACAGCATCGCCGGAAAGCCTGCTATAATGCGCCCATGGAAACGGAAGGCACTGAAACCAAGCGATTCGAGCAGGGGCAGCTAACGGGGCTCGGAGCCTTCATGTTGGCTGAGGGCTGCTCGAAAACATGGCTCACCCTTTCCTTCGCCGGCCCCATGTCCGGCAGCCCGGGCCCCCTGAGCGCCCATGAGATTTTCGACATCATCCATTGCGCGGCCATGCTCATCATTGTGGTGGCCGTGCTGCAAGCCAAGCGCAACCTCCCCCTCGGCCCTTTGTTCGTCATTGCCTCGGTAGGACTTATGGGCTCTTCGCTGGTCGCCGTCATGCCCCATGCGGCGGACGAGGCCCTTCCCCTCGGTTTGCAAACCATGCTCGGCGGTGCAGGATTCGCGGCTTTTGTAGCCCTCGAGGTGCAGGTGCTCGTCCAACTGACCCTCGTGCGCATCGCCCTGTTTTCCACCGCTCCCCAAGTGCTCGCATCCTTTCTCAACTACTTGGCCCTCGGTCTTTCCGATGAGCGCGCCGCCATAGCCCTGTGCGCCCTGCCCCTGTTTGCCATGACAGGTATCGGCCTTGCCTACCATCGGGCCAGCCCGTCCATAGACGCCATCCCCGTACATTCCCGTCAATTCAGCGCCCCTTGGAAACTCTTCGTGCTCATTGCCGTGTGTTTCTACGCCTACGGCATGCAGGCAGCGAATTTCCCCGCAGAAATCGGCACCCACTCCACCCCCTCCACCGCCGTGACCATGGGGGCGCTCTTCCTGACCGTATATTTCTTCTCAGACCGCATAAGCCTCGGCCACCTCTGCCGAGCGCTCCCGCTTCTGATCCTGTGCGGTTTTCTGCTCGTCCCGTGGAAAAGCCTGTTCGGCAACGTCGCATCAAGTTTTCTCATCTCGGCCACCGCCTCTCTCATGAACGTGCTTATCGCCCTCATCCTCTACGATATCTGCAAGCGATTCAACTTCTCCCCCATCGTTCTCCTCGGGCTGCAAGAGGCCATGCGCATCTTCGTGGTGGCTGGCGCCGGCACGTCCCTCCTCGTCGACCGCGCCATCGCCCCCGAAGAACTGCGCGAGATCGCCCGCGTCGGCCTGGTGCTGGTACTCATGATCGCATCCGCGGTCTTCCTGTTCCCCCAGCGAGAACTTGAATCGAAATGGGGCATCCGCTTCCTTGAAAGCCAAACGCTTCTCGAGGGCGGCTGGAGTCGGAAGCGTCTCGAAGAGCGCTGCGACGAGCTGACGGCCCGCTATCACCTCAGCCCCCGCGAGGAGGAAGTTCTCCGCCTCTACGCTGCCGGAAAGGGCGGACCCGATATTGCACGGGAGCTGTTCATCGCCCCCGGAACCGTGAAAACCCACACCCGGCATATCTACGAAAAGATGGGTGTCGCCTCGCGCAAAGAGCTTCTCGAACTCCTCAAAGTACAGGAGTGATCTTCGACAGATATCGCGATATCTGTCGTTTTACCAGATCAAACCCACCTAACCCCCTATGGGCGATACGGGAAAACCCAAGGCTCTTCTCAAGTTAGCCCTCTGTGGGCGATTGTTCGCGCCCCCGCCTCTCTTAGGGTACAACCCGTCTGGATAGCAGCTGGACCTTCGCAGCAAGGCCCACAAGTCAAAGGAGGGTTCGATGTCCGTTACGGAGAACAACACCGCCGTCAGCCGCCGCCACTTCCTCATCGGAAGCGGGCTTTTCACCGCCGCCACCGCAGCCGCACTGACCGGTTGCGCCCCGGCCGCGAGCAACACCAACGCCGGACTGAGCGATACGGGAGCGGAAGCAGCCAGCGACGTTCCCGCTTGGCTCGGCAGCGCCCCGGGAACCACCGATGCCGACTGCGGCGAGACCATCGAATGCGAGGTGCTCGTGGTGGGCGGCGGCCACAGCGGCCTGTTTGCCGGCTGTGCCGCGGCCGAGGCGGGCGCCAAGGTGCTCGTTGCCGAGAGGGGCGAGCAGAAGGGCTTCGGCATCCGAGGCGACTTGGGCGCCGTGAACACGCGGCTGCAGAAGGAGCGCGGTATCGTCATCGACAAAATGGATATCGTGAACGACCTTGTGGCCCAATCGGGCAACTATGCCGATGCGCGCCTGTGGAAGGTCTGGGCCGACCACTCGGGAGAGACCCTGGACTGGTATGAGGCATTCGCCGCCGAGCACTCCCCCGAGGACGTGTTCTATTACGAATGGAACATGCCCACCGAGCCGACGCGGGGCAAGAATTGGCCCATTTCCCACGGAACGAGCTTTAAAGCGCGCATCGTCAACGGCGTGGAGGAAGACGGCATGCCCGACCACATGGTGGACTACATCGAGTCCTTCGACGGCTGCACCGTTTCGTTCGGCACGGCCATGACCGAGCTCATCAAAGAGGGCGACCGCGTGGTGGGCATCTACGCCCTCAAGAACGGCTCGCCGGTGCGCATCAATGCCAGCAAGGGCGTTATTGTGGCCACGGGCGGCTACGCCGGCAACGAGGAAATGGTGGAAGCCCTCCAGCCCCACGCCAACGGATTCTCCGGCCTGGAGATCGATCCCAACGCACTCGGCGACGGCATCAAGGCCTGCATCTGGGCCGGCGCCCGCTTCGAAGACGACCACACGGCCCTCGTGTTCGATCGCGGCGTTATTCCGGCCGCCGAGGAAATTCAAGGCGGCTGGCTGGGCAGCGGCTACTATTGGCACTTCGCCAGCCAGCCCTTCCTCAAGGTGAATCAGAACGGCGAACGCTTCTGCAACGAGGGCGGCAACTACGACTACGTGTTCCATGCCGCGCAGACGCAGCCGGGCCGCGGCTGGTACGTCGTATGGGACGGCAACTGGAAGACCGACACCGAGCGCTTCCACACCACGGGCTGCTCGGGCCTGTTCGACTGGGACGGCGCGAACGGCGACGGCGGCTTGGGCGTCGACATGGAAGAGCAGGACATTCTGGCCATGATCGAGGCGGGCACCGTCGTGAAGGCCGATACGGTGGAAGAACTCGCCGACGGCCTCGGTCTTGACGCCGCCACGTTCGCTGCCACCTGCGAGCGCTACAACGAGCTGTACGCTGCGGGCGTCGACGACGATTTCGGCAAGGACGCGTTCCGCCTGTCGGAAATGAAGACGCCGCCCTTCTACGGGGCGAAGATCGGCGGTCTTCTGCTGTGCACCCTCGACGGCATTGTCGTCAATGAGAAGGCCCAGGCGCTCGACGAGCACAACAACCCCATTGAGGGCCTGTACGTAATCGGAAACGATATGGGCCGTTTCTTCCACGGCACCTACCCGAACCTCGCCGTCGGCAATGCCGCCGGTCGTTCGGCCACCTATGGTCGCCTCGTCGGCAAGGCCCTTGCCAGCGCCTAGAGACGATAGGGTCCGGCCCCGCCGTCCCTCCCCAGGCGGGGCCGGACGCCCAACGTTCAATCGCGCCCCACGAGCGAGCCGACGGAGAAATGCTGCTCGCCCGGGCGGCCGAACGGCCGCTCGCGAGCCCCAGCCCCAGCGCCCCTATTCCCCGAACTGCATGCGGTAGTAGCGCGCGTAGGTGCCGTTCGCGGCGAGCAGCTCGTCGTGGGTGCCCTGCTCCACCACGCGGCCCTCTTCCACCACGGCGATCAGCTGGGCGCTCCGGATGGTGCTCAGGCGATGGGCGATGATCAGCGTGGTGCGGCCGCGGGACAGCTCGTCGAGCGACGATTGGATGGCCCGCTCGCTCTCGTTGTCCAGGGCACTTGTGGCCTCGTCCAGAATGAGGATACGCGGGTCGCGCAAGAACACCCGGGCGATGGCGATGCGCTGCTTCTGGCCGCCCGACAGCCGCGCGCCGCGCTCCCCCACGCGCGTGTCGAAACCCTGGGGCAGCGCCTCGATGAAGCCGAGCGCGTTGGCGCGCCGCGCCGCTTCCACGATCTCGGCGTCGGTGGCACCGGGCCGCCCGTAGGCGATGTTGTCACGCACGGTGCCCCCGAACAGGTACACATCCTGTTGCACGATGCCGATGGCCTCCCGCAGCGATTCCAGCGTCACGTCGCGCACGTCCACCCCGTCGATCAGCACCGCGCCGCCGCTCACGTCGTAGAAGCGGGGCAGAAGCGAGCAGGTCGTGGTCTTGCCGCCGCCCGACGGTCCCACAAGCGCCACTGTGGTACCCGCCGGAATGTCGAGCGACAGCCCGCGCAGCACCGGATCGGCGGCGTCGTAGGCGAACCGCACATCGCGGTATTCCACATGGCCGCGCTCGGCGGGATCGGCCGCCGCCAGACTTACGGCTCCGGGACGGTTCGCCACATCGGGATGCTCGTCCAGCACTTCCATGAAGCGGCGGAAGCCCGCGTAGCCCTTCTGCAGCGTCTCGGTGAAGTTGATCAGCTGCTCAACGGGCGAGATGAAGATGCCGATGTAGAGCGCATAGATGGCCAGGTCGGTCACGGCCAGCGTGCCCTGGGCCACGAAGTAGCCGCCGCCCACGATGGTCACCGTGTACAGCACGCCCATGAACAGCGAGTTCATGGCATGAAACGCGCCCAGGAACCGGTAGGAGCGCTTCTTCGTGTCCAGGAAGGCCTCGTTGGCGCCGCGGAACTTCTCGCGCTCGGCCGCCTCGCCACCGAAGGACTTCACCACGCGGATGCCGCCGAGGGAATCCTGCACCGTGGCGTTGATGCCGGCCATGCGTTCGCGGTTCTCGCGAAACACCGTGCGCCGCCGGTAGTTCAGCGTGAACGACAGGGCTGCCATCACGACGGTCGCCAGCAGCATGATGGCCGTCAGGGGAACGTTGATCATGAACAGAAGCGCGAAGGACCCGATGATCTTCAGCGTGCAGATGAACAGATTCTCCGGCCCGTGGTGCGCCAGTTCCGAGATGTCGAACAGGTCGCTTGTTACCTTCGCCATCATGGCCCCGGTGTTGTGGCGGTCGTAATAGCTGAACGACAGGCGCTGGAACTGGGCGAACAGGTCGCGGCGCATATCGGCCTCCATGTAGGCGCCCATGATGTGGCCCCAGCAGGTGATGAAGAACTGGCAGCCCGTGCGCAGAGCGTACAGCGCCAAGAACAGCACCAGAATCAGCCCCAGGCTGCCCAGAATGCGCTCGGGCGATTCCAGGAAGAATTCCTTGGTGAAGAAGTTCAGGAACTGCGGAAAGGCCAGATCGATGGCCGCCAGCACGCAGGCGCAGGCCAGATCGGCGAAGAACAGCCCCTTGTAGGGCCCGTAATAGCCGATGAAGCGCCCCCACACCCGCCGCGCCGACACCTCGGCATGGGACTCGCGCAGTATGTCGTCAGTGGTCGAAGGCACGCCATCACCTCAGTCGGTTCCGTTCCAGCAGATGCCCCCATCATACCCCGCCCGCACGCCAACGCCCCAAACCGTTCGGCAACGGGCATCCGAGCCGAAAGCCCCGAGCCGCCCGCACCGTGCCTACCCCTTCGCGGGCAGGGCGCCCTTTCCCGCGACGCCGCGCACGATGACGTCCATGAGGCTTTGGCGGTCGCAGACGCCGATCTTGCGGTAGATGCTGCTGATATGGTGCTTGGTCGTGCTCTCCGCGATGCACAGCTCGCCGGCGATGTACGGGGCGCTGCGGCCCTCGGCCAAAAGTGTCAGCACCTCGGTCTCGCGCGGCGTCAGGCCGCACGACTGGGCCAGGGCCGCGCATCGGTCGGCCGCGCCGCTGCCCGACTCCTCCAAGGGGCGCGCCTTGTATAACTTCGCCAGGTCCACAGGCGTGAACACCACGCTGCCCACCAGCACCACGACCACCACGTCCGCCAGATAGGCCACCGAACTGGTCGCACCGTCCAACCATCCCGCCATCATCAGCCCGTACACCGCGCCAGAGGCCAGGGTGGTGCCGAAGCGCATGCCGAACAGCGCCAGGCCGAAACACAGCGCCACGGGGCGCCGCATGCGGAAGGCGATGTCGGTGGACGCGATCATCACGAGCATATCGGTGCTGTACACCGCCAGCAATACCAGCCCGTTGCCCATAAACGCCTCGCCCGACGGCAGCGCCGCCAGCAACACCAAACCCACCACGAAGAGGGGCACGATGGGCGTGTACAGGGAAAGCACCTCCACCGCCGGCTGCTTCAGCACCAGGTACAGCACCAGCAGCACCATGCCCACCCCGGCCACCACCAACGAGGAGGACAGCGTCGCCGACGTGGCAATACCCGACACATTCAAAAAGCGCTGAACGAACCCGTGCACGGCGCCGATGGCCACCACGGCCACGGCCACGCGCACCACCGAGACGGACTCGATCTCGAAATCGATCTGGGAGGGCTTGCGCTTCGGCTCGCCCTGGCAAGCCCAGAGCGCCGCGGCGGCCACCAGCGGCAACAGGCAGGCGATCACGCCCGCCACCGCCGAGGGTAGCGCCACCACCACAAAGTACACCACGAAGGCGAAGGCGTAGGAGGCGTACAGTGACCGCCCCACGCGCCCCGTCGCCAGCGTGGACCACAGCTCGCCCCACATGATCAGCAGCAGCGCATTGCCCACGGCGAAGGGCACCGCGCCCACGAAGAACCCCGGAGCCACCGCTCCCGCATAGAAGAACGTCTTGAACCCGAACAGGCCGAGCGACCCGGCGGCCGCCAAGCCGCCGGCCACCGCGTAGCTGCCGCGGTACGCGCTGAACGAGCCGAAGCGCCGCCCCGCCCCCACCGCCGCCAGATAGCCCAGCGTAGTGAGCACCGTGACGCAGAAGAAGCTGTTGAACAGCGTGCCCGATTCCGACCGCTGCGGCAGCAGCAGATCGGTGCACATGGCCAGCATCCACCAGGCTTGCCAGAAGCCGAAACCCACCAAGCGAAACGGAATGCCGAAGACGCCCGACGACGATCTTGACCTAAGTACCATAGCGTTGTTCCCTCCCGAAACTCTCTCCCCCAGCATAGCAAAATGGCACAAAAAGCGAGGTGAGACCTATGGCACCATTCGTACTATTTTGGGGTCTCCGCGCAAAAATAGCCCCTTTCGCCCGTCGCCGCCGCGTCGGTGCCGCCCCTAAGATGGCCCCGAGATCGGCGGAGCAGAACGACCGCCGATGAGGGAGCACTCAAAGGAGGAAACATGGAAACCAATCTCACCCGACGGGGATTTCTGACCGGCGCCGCCACCACGGGCGCCCTGGCCGCCTTCGGCGCGCTGGCCGGCTGCGCCCCGGCCGCCCCGCAAGCCGCGAGCAACGGCGGTAACCTCGCCCAAACCGGCGAGGCGGCGGCCACCGGCTGGTCGTGGGAGACGGCGCCCGCGCCTATCGCCGACGCCGATATCGTGGCCACCGTCGAGTCCGACATCGTTATCGTGGGGGCCGGCCTTGCCGGCGTCACGGCCGCCTGCCGCGCTAGCGAGCTGGGCGCCAGCGTAACCGTGGTCGAGAAGATGCCCTTCCCCAGCAGCCGCGGCGGCCACTACGCCGCCTGGCAGAGCCGCGCCATGACCGAGGCCGGCATGACCAACGATCCCAAAGACGAGATCGTGGCCGACTGGATGCGCTTCTCGGGCAACCGCACCAAGGAGGAGCTGGCCTGGCTGTTCATGGACCGCTCCAGCGAGGTCATGGACTGGCTGGACGACCTGTCCGGCGACGCGCTGAACATCATCCCCATCTACACGCGCTACGCCGGGCCGCAGTACTACGAGCACCTCGGCACCCACGTCATCCGCGGCGACTTCCCCGACAACGAGCATAAGATCAGCGCCCCGGTCTACTTCATGTGGAAGCAGGCCGAGTCCCAGGGTGCCTCCTTCGTGTTCGACACCCCCGCCGAGCAGCTGGTGAAGGAGGGCGAGCGCGTGTGCGCCGTCATCGCCAAGGGCGCCGACGGCTACACCAAGTACGTGGGCACCAAGGCTGTCATCCTGGCCACCGGCGACATCTCCGGCGACCCGGAGATGATCGAGGCCTACGGCGACAAGCTGGGCCTGAAGCCGGTTGTGAACGCCTACACCCCCGAGGGCGCCAACACCGGCGACGGCCAGAAGATGGGCATGTGGGTCGGCGGCCGCATGCAGGAATACCCCGTGCCCACCATGATCCACCTCATCCGCTACTGCGGACTCAGCTTCGGCTTCATGTACGTCAACCAGGACGGTAAGCGCTTCATGAACGAGGACACCTGGATCCAGGCGAAGTCCATCCGCATCATGGAGCAGCCCGGCGGCGAGTTCGCCTGGAGCGTGTTCGACAAGAACTGGGCCGACGACGTGGCCCGCTCCATCCCGCTGGCCGGCGGCCAGTTCTGGGACGACATGTCGCGCACCGATGCCGAGTGGAATCCCACGTCGGCCACGAAGGTGATCGAAGGAGCGCTGGAGGCCGGGAATGCCGTGACGGCCGACACGCTGGAAGAGCTCGCCGCGGCCATGGGCGTGGACGAGACCACCTTCCTCGCCGAGGTGGAGAGCTACAACGCCCTGCACGCCGCCGGCGAGGACACCCAGTTCCACAAGCGCGCGGAACTGCTGTCCGCCATCAAGGAGCCGCCGTTCTACGCGCTGAAGTTCGGCCCGTCGCTGCTCGTTATGCCCGGCGGCCTGGAGATCAACGAGAAGCTGCAGGTGCTCGGCGAGGGCGACGAGCCCATCGAGGGCCTCTACGCCATCGGCAACGCCTCGGGCGGCCGCTACGCCCTGGACTACCCCGTGTTCATCAACGGCAACAGCCACGGTTCGGCCATGACCTGGGGCTACGTTGCCGCTGAGAACATCGTGAACAGCTAGCTTTTCTGCGCTCGGCTTGCGATCCAAGCCGACCATGCGGAATGCGCGAACCGCGCGCACAAACCGCCTTCCCCTCCCTGAAGCCCGCCAGCGCCCCTCCCCGCTGGCGGGCTTTCTTCGCTGACGCCCGTGTTCCGCCAGCCGCGAGGCCGCACCGACAGCCGAAGGGCCCGGCGTTCCGCCGGTCCTTCGCCGGCCCCTACTCCAGGGCCACGTCCAGCACCATCATCAGCACGAAGCCCAAAGCCACGCCGATGGTGCCGATGTTGGTGTGGCGGCCCTGCTGAGTCTGGGGGATCAGCTCCTCGGTGACCACGTACATCATGGCCCCGGCGGCGAAGGCCAGCACGTAGGGCAGAAGCGGGGTCACCAAACCCGTGATGGCCACCATGAGCACCGCGCCCACCGGCTCCACGGCCCCGCACAGGGTGCCGGCCAGAAACGCCTTGGGCCGCGATAGACCGTTGCTCGTGAGCGGCAGGGACACGATGGCTCCCTCCGGCACGTTCTGGATGGCGATGCCGATGGACAGGGCCGCCACCGAGGCCAGGGTGATGGTGGGGTCGCCCGCCAAAAAGCCCGCCAGCACCACGCCCACGGCCATGCCCTCGGGCAGGTTGTGGATGGCCAGGGCCGCCAGCATCATGGTGGGCTTCTTCAGCGTGGAGGCCGGGCCTTCCGGCTCGTCGGCGCCCACATGCAAGTGAGGCGTGACCTCATCGATGACCAGCAGCAACACCATGCCGCCGAGAAAGCCCACGGCCACCGGCACCCAGGCGGGCACGGGCCCTCCCTCGGCCGCCTCCAAAGCCGGGGTGATCAGGCTCCACACGCTGGCGGCGATCATGACGCCGGCCGCGAAGCCCAGAAGCGCCTTGGTGAAGCGCTCGGACATGCCGTGGCGCATAAGGAACACCAGAGCCGCCCCCAGGGTGTTCCCCAGAAACGGCACCACCAGCGCCACCAGCACACCGACGATCACAGGACTCTCCACCGATTCGCCCCTTCCCTATCAAACTGAACAAAAAGGACCGCGCTCGAGAGGTTCGGCGAATCCGCAGCACGCAGCGCCACCATCCGCCCCTTCCGAGACACGGTCCCACTATAGCGCTTCTGCGCCCCCGTGCCGCCGCAACCGACCGCGCGTTACTCCCCCGTAGCGCCGTTGGCGGCCCGTCCCGCCGCCGGCCTACATATCCAAATTGAGGTCGACCGGATACATGGGGAACAGCTTCACCTTGTGAGCGCCCTTGAAGAAGAGCACCGTCCAGGCGGCGATGCCCCCGGCGCAGGACAGCCAGGCCAGCGCCGCCAGCGGCAGCGCGGCGACGGGCACGGCAAACATGAGCCCGAGCGCCGCCAGCGGCAGCGCCACGCCCATGACCACCCACGTGATGAACACGGGCCGGTAGGGCTCCTCGGTGGCGTTCACGTTCACCCCGTAGCCCACCGAGCACATGCGGTGCACGTAGGCCCCCTGGCATGATGCGCAGGCCGCGGTGGCCACCAGCGCCACCGCCACGTACGCCACCGGCACGATCCCCCACGCGGCCAGCCACAGCACCACTACGCCGATGGCCCCCGCCTCAAGCGCCGTCAGCAAAAACAGCGCCAGCACGAAGGGGGTGTTCCACGCCGGGCGCGAGCCCATCTGATAGGCCAGGCCGGTGCACACGAGAAACGCCGCAGCCAGCACCATGGTCACGAGCCCCACGACAAAGGTGGCGCCTCCCAGATCGTACAGGGCGCCGTTCAGACCGCAGGCCAGCAGCGCTAAACCGAGAAACGGCGTAATGAAAGCCTCTTGGGTCAGGTGCGACTTGAAGTTCGAGAACGCGTTGAAGAAACGCTGCGGGCGCTGCAAGTGGAAGATGGACGCGATGCCACCCACGGCGAGCAGGCCCAGGGTAATCCCCGCCACCACGGCCAACGGTACCGGCGAGCCCATCACAAAAGCGCAGATGAACAAGCCCAGCCCCACACGCTGGCACGCGGTGGATACTACGAGCGGCCAATGGATTTGCATAGGGTCTCAGCTCCTTTCCGAGGCAGGAGGTACACCACCGAGGGCTGGTTGCCGAACTCGGGATGCACGCGGAACACACGGTCGGCGTTGGCGGCCAGGATACGGGAGATCTCGCTGTCGGGATCGTTCATGTCGCCGGCCACGCGGCAGCCCGTCGTGCAGGTGTAGGCGCACATGGGCTGCTCGCCCTGCTCCAAACGATGCACGCACAAGATGCACTTCTCCACGGTCTTGGTGTTGGGGTTGAGCGTGCGCGCCTCATAGGGGCACGCCCAAATGCAGTACTGGCAACCAAAGCACAGGTTCGCATCTACCAGCACGATGCCGTCATCGGTCTGGTAGGTGGCCTTGGTAGGGCACACACTGATGCAACTGGGGTTCTCGCAATGCATGCACTGGTTCGGGAAGTAGAACATCTCCAACTGGTCGGGGAACTGGCCGATGGGGCCCATGCGGTACACGCGCTCCCAGAACACGCCCAGATCCACGTCGTTCTCCATCTTGCACGCCACGGCGCACGCCTGGCATCCCGTGCATTTGTCCAGGTCGATCACCATGCCGTAACGCTTCTGCGACGTCGAGTCCATGCTACTCACCGCCTTTCTTCTTCACGATGCGGCACAGCGTGCTGCGCAGGCCGGGAGTAAGGAACTCGTCGTTGTACACCCGATCGCTCGTGAGCGTGTTCGCGTTGCTCATGCCGTCGGGATACCCCGGCAGCCCCAGCTTCGCACAGCCCTGCCACCAGCCGTGGGGAATGACGCAGACACGGGGGTCCAAGCCGTCGGTCGGGCGCGCCTTCATGGTGATGCGCCCCGTCGGCGACTCGATCCACACCCATTCGCCGTACTCGATGCCCTGCTCTTCGGCGATGGAGCGATGGAAGATCACCTGAGGCTCGGGCACGATCTCGCGCAGATGCGGAATGCCGCGGTAGGCCGAGTGGTAGTAGATGGGATAGCGGCGCCCCGTAATGCCCGTCAGCGGATACTCGGCAGCGATCTCGGGGGTGGAGAACACGCTTTCCTTTGGCTCGTTGGCCGCCGGCAGCGGATCGGCGCCCATGATCAGCTCCACCACCGCGTACAGCTCGGCACGGCCCGACGGCGTGGGGAACCCGTGCTCGCGGTAGTCGCGCGAGGGCATCTGCGGCACGTGGTGAATCCACTTACCCTTCAGCTCTTCCCAGGTCACGCCTGCATGGGTCTGCTCAAGCTGCCAGTCGAACAACTCCTCGTCGGTTTCCCACGGCCACCATTCCGGATTCAGGCGGTGGCCGAACTCGCGCCAGAACCACACGTCGCTCTTGCGCTCGTACAGCGGCTCCACGGCCTTCTGCTGGCCGAACACCCACTCGCTGCACACCTCGTCGGCCAGATAGTCCCGCTCGGTCCAGTGGGTGGAGGGCAGCACGAGGTCGGCCAGCTCGCAGGTGGGCGACATGTAGTAGTCCATGCACACCAGCAAATCGAGGCAGAGCAGCGACTCCTTCACGAGCGCCGTGTTCTCCGACCATGAGAGCGGATTGCCCTGCACCATGATGTAGCCGCGCACGGGATAGGGCTTTCCGGTGCGCATGGCCTCGAACACCGCCGTGGGGTTCGAGATACCGTAGACGCTGCCCGAGGCCTTGTCGTTCACGATGCGCAGCTCTTTCTGCGTCTCGGGCTCGGCGCCGGTCAGCGGCCCCATCTGGTTCCAGAAGGGCATGGACAGGTTGCCGCCCTTCTTCTCCAGGTTGCCGCAGATGGCGATGAGGATGTTCACCAGCTGCAGCGTGTCCTTGCAGTTGGTCTGCTCCTCGATGCCCTGGAACACGTTGATGGTGGCCGCCGGGGCCGCCGCGTAGGTGCGGGCTGACTGGCGGATCACCTCGGCCGGCGCCCAGCACATCTCGCTGGCGCGCTCGGGCGTCCACTCGTCGACGCGCTGCTTCAGGGCGCGCCACACCGTGGTGACCGGTGCCTGGCTGCCATCGGCGAGTTGCACCAGGCCGTGGTAGTCCATGTCCTCGTCGATGCCGGGCGTGTGGATGTCCACGAACTGGCCCGAGATCTTATCGAACACGAGCATGCTCTGGGGGTTGCCGCCCTCTTCCACCAAAGCCCCGTTCAGCGGCACGTTCGCCCCTTCGATGAGCAGCATGGGGGCGTTGGTGAACTTCTGAGTGAACTCGTGGTCGTACAGATCCTCGTTCATGATGACGTTCAGCCACGCCATGGCCAGATAGGGGTCCGACCCGGGCCGCAGCCCCACGAAATGGTCGGCCTTGGCCGCCAGCGGATGCTCGAAGAACGGGTCGATCACGATGAGCTTGGCCCCGCGGTCGCGGCTGCGGCCCACCTGGCCCGAGGTGTAGGTGGGCTCGGTCCACACCGAGTTGGCGCCCCAGAACACGATGCAGTCGGCGTTGTCGAAATCGCACCCGTCGAAGGTGGGGAACATACCGTACTGCAAGAACGCCTGCACCATCATGGGCACCAGGCAGATGTTGCCCGGCGACAGACTGTGGTGCACCCGGCCGCCCGCGTTGCCGGCCCGGCCCGTCCACTGGTTGGTGCCGCGGCCGGTGCCCTGGCCGTAGGCGATGGTCTCGGCGCCGTACTCGGCGGTCAGCGCCTCCACCCGCTCCTGGAGCCAGTCGAGCGCCTCGTCCCAGGTGATACGCTCCCACTTCCCCTCGCCGCGCTCGCCCACGCGCCGCAGCGGCCAGCGCAGACGATCGGGGTCGTAGAGGATCTTCGTGGCCGAAAGCCCCTTGCCGCACATGCGACCCTCGCTGCGCGGATCCTCCGGATTGCCCTTGACGCTGACAAGCTCGCCGTTCTTGTCCACTTCGCACAGCACGCCGCATTTCGCGTGGCACTCGAAGCAGTTGGTCTTGACGATCTTGCCGCCATCGGGCAACGGAATAACCGAATCCATCCGTCCTCCTTTCCTTGCCAATACCCTTGCCCGCCATTGTGCATCCGGCGCGAGCACGACGCAAACAGCAAGGAACGGTAGGAGGCACAACAAAAAATTGTGGGGGGATTCTCAGCGAAACAGGCCCTTGCGCTTCACGACGGCACGCAGCTTGCAGGATCCCGCGCAGGTTCCGCAGCCGTCGCAACGTTCCCGGATGATGACGAAACGGCGCTCGTCGTCCTGGTCGATGGCCGCTTTGGGGCACACCTTCGCGCAGGCGCCGCACGCGCGGCACAGATCGGGCCGTATCTCGTAGCGCGCGAACCTCATGCCGGCACCCCCGCTCCAACAATCGCCGTCTCGCGACCGCTCCAATGCCGCGCCATGTAGGACGCGCAGGATGTCGCCAGGTAGCGCTCGAAGAAGCGGGCGAAACGCGCCGCCGGACTGCCCTGCTCGGGAACGCCCAGCACGCCTACGCTCAACGTCACGCCGTCGCGAATGGGCACCACCACCGTATCCGGATTCGGTCGATCCAGGAAGACCGACAGAGAATCGGTGAAGGTGACCATCTCGCCCGCGGCCACCGCACGGCCGATCATCGCCAGATTCGACGTGCGCAGCTGCACGTTCGGACGGCCTCCGCGCGTCATATGCCCCAGAATGCGTCCAAGGAATTCCTCGTTGTAGCAGGCCAGAGCCGTTTCGCACAGCTCGTCAGCGGTCACGAAATCGCGATCGGCCCACGGGTGCATCCGCGAGCAGGCCGCCATAAGCTCGCAAGAGACGAGCGGCCTGAAGCGATCTCCCACCCGGCACTGCTCCGCATCCATGAACGAGGGCAGCGCGATCAGGTACAGCGCGCCGGAGTCGTCGGTCTCGGAAGTTTCGATAATGTCGGCCAGACTGCGCTCCACGATGCGCAAACGCACGCCGGGCACCATGGACTCGTATTCCGAGAACAAACTGTCCAGCCGATTGGTCACAAAGGGCATGGTGACGATAGTCAGCGGAGCAACTGGCGCCCCCTCGGCTCCCAGGGCCGCAGCAATCTGCACGCGCCGATAGGCAGCCAACACCCCGGCGGCCTCCTTGGCGATGGCCTGCCCTGCCCCGGTTAACTGCAGCCCCGTCGGCGTGCGGTCGAACAACGACACTTCCAGTTCCTGCTCCAGGCTCTTGATCATCGCCGAGGCGCCCTGCTGGGAAATGTAGTGCTGGCGCGCGGCATGGGAGATCGAGCGATGCTGGGCCACCGAAAGAAACAACGCCAACGCCTCAATGCGCATGGTCATCCTCGCAAGACGAACGGAACACAACCCCGTCAGTCTACCACGACCCCCGCACCCCACCAACTCAGAGAGCCGCCGGGGACGCCGCGACCCCGGCCCCAGGGCCGCCCCCTGTGCGCTGATACCGTGCGGGCGGTTGCCGCCGCGGGGTGGTTCCGTTAGGATTCGGAGGCGAGTTGAAGGGAGCGCCGTGAACGAGTTTGTTATTTTGGACGCGATGCAGGGACTGCACGGGCCGTGGCTGGACCCGGTGGTGGCGACGTTCACCCGGATGGGCGACAGCGGGGCGCTATGGATCGTGCTGGGCCTGGTGCTGCTGGGTATGCGGCGCACGCGCAAACTGGGCGTCGCGGTGCTGGTGGCGCTGGTATTGGGCGCCATCGTGACGAACCTTATGATCAAGCCGCTGCTCATGCGGCCGCGGCCCTGCGACGTGAACACCGCCGTGGCCATGCTCATCCCGCGGCCCCATGGCTCGTCGTTCCCCTCGGGCCACACCACCGCCGCCTTCGGCGCGGCCGCTGCGCTGTGGTTCGCCCGCAACCCGAAGGCTCCCTGGGGGCTCACCCTCGGCGTGACCGTGGCCGCCCTGCTCATGGGGCTGTCGCGCATGTACTGCTACGTGCACTACCCCACCGACGTGCTGGCCGGCGCCATCGTCGGCACTCTGGCCGGCTTGGCCGCCGCCCTCCTCGTGGACGCCCTCGCCCGTCGGCGCCGCCCCGCCCCCGACATCCCCCGCGGCCCCGGCTCAGCAGCGTAAGGGCAAGAGCGGGCAGCCGCTACCCAAAAACGCCCTGTAGGGGCGGCCTTGAGGCCGCCCGCAGCTGGGTAAGCCCTACCGGGCCGAAGACGGGCGGGCTGAAGGCCGCCCCTACGAAGGCGTGCGAGACGCAGAGTCGGCCTAGCCTCGGGGCATCCCCCGATCATCCGATTTCGCTGCGTCAGCCGGTGCTCTCATGGTCGAGTTCTTCGAACAGGGCGAGCAGGTCGCGGCGCTTGTGCACGTCCAACTTGGCATACAGGCGCTTGACGTGGGTTTTCGCCGTGTTCTCGGAAATAGTGAGCTTCTTCGCGATATCGGCCGCGGTATTTCCGCGCACGAGCAGCTCCATCACCTCTGACTCGCGCGTCGTCAGCAGATAGCGCTTCGTCAGCACCTGGCACTGCTTCGAGACACGATCCTTGATGGCCGGCGCCGCAACCTCTCCGCGCCGTCGATGGCCGCGATGCCTTTCGGTCGCGGCCCCCGCCCCGGCTCCTCGCTCCGCGGCCGCGACCGCTCCGTCGGCATTGGTGCCCGGCACCTCTTCCAATCCGGCATCAGCACCCGACCCCGCCGCTGCGACCGCCGGTCGCTCCCAGGCCACGAACTCCGCCTGGCTCAGAGCCGGCGACGTTTCCCGCGACGGGCGCGCCGCCAAAGCGCTCGCCATGACGAACACCCAGGTGGACACCAGGGCGAACGTCGCCAGCTGCGGCGACGCCTGCAGCCACAGGGCATCGGCCGAATACCCCAGAACGAATCCGCAAGCCTGCAACCCGTATACGATGCCGGCGAAGAACCCGTAGATGAACGTGGGGCTGATGCCGCCGTTGCGGGCCGCCTGCATGCACTGCACCATCATGACCATCACGGCAAAGCTGAATACCATGTACATGATGCCCGAGAACCAATGCAGGTAGGTCTCGTTCAGGTAGGGCAGCAGCAGAAAAGCCGTGACCACCACCGGCGATACCAGGCGGAACAGGGCCGAGGTATCGAAGGAGAACGAGTGGCGCCGCCACAACCAGACCAGGACCACGCAGGCCACGAACATGCCCGCCATGGCCGTCCCGTTCACGATAGCGCCCATGGCCGGGTCGCGCACCGCAATGGCCCGCGTCACCCCGCTGGCGAATCCGAAGGCACCGACGCACAGCGCGCTCTTAAGCGAGGCGTCGAGCGCGTGAACGTACACCCCGCGGTGGCGGCGCGGCTCGTCGGCGAACATCGGCTGATCGAAGCTCATGGACCGCGAGGCGTCCATGAGGCACACCTCGGAAAGCGGGATGAACACAAGCGGGATGGAAAATGCCGCCACGGCACCGGGGATCACGTGCATCAAGGCGTACAGCGGCGCCGCCAGCCCCATGCCCACGATGAGATCGAGGGCCCCGCGCTCCTCGTCGCGCGACGCGAAATAGCGCTGCCACGACAGAAAGAACAGCGCCGACCCGACGCCGAGCAGCACGCCGCCCACCACCACGCACAGCATCATGATGGGCTCGACATACAAAGGCGCGATCAGGCAGAGCGATCCCGCCGTCATAAACGGACTTCCCAGCACCGAGGAGCGGTGCCGCAAAAGCGCCGGGCGAAAATACGACAGCCCCATGGCCGCAACGAGCATGGCGCAGAAGGCGAGTGACTCCACTAGGAAGAACGTGATGAGCACGTCATAGGTTTGGAAATCGGTGGGCAGCAAGGGAAAGGCGCCGCCCCACACCGACATAGCATGGGTGGCGAAAAACAGTCCGAAACCGAACGACGCCACGTTCGGCGCAAACATACCCCGTGCCATGGCCCGTCCTCCCCGCCTCTTCGCCATCTTCGCCCCTTCAGTGTATCAAAGCCCCTCAAAGGCGTTCACCCGATTAGAGTGAAATCCCCTCCCTCTTTCGCCCCGACGATCCCTCTCGCGCGCCCGTCACCCCTCTTTTCTGTGATACAGGTCCCCTTTTCGCGTTCTCGCCCAAGAAAAAGTCCCCCAGTTCACCCGTTTCACGGTATTGGCCGAAGGGGGGAATGTGGCACAGTGGCCCCATTGGTTCCGCAACGAAGACGAAGGGGGACATATGACCGAGACGATTGAGAAGACGAGCGGCGTTTCGCGACGCACCTTTCTGAAGGGCTCGTCGCTGGCGGCTCTGGCCGGCGCCGGCGGCGCTGCGCTGTACGGTTGCAGCGCGACCGAGGCAGAGCAGTCGCTGAGCGAGACGGGGACGGCTCCCACCGTCACCCATCCAGCCGAGCAGGACGAGGTGTTTTGGGGCACCTGCAAATCCGACGGCTGCGGGCAGACGATCTGCCCTCTGCGCTACCACGTGAAGGACGGCGCCATCACCCTGGTCGAGGCCGATGACCGCGGCGACGGCGAGTTCGGCG
The DNA here is from genome assembly GCA_947645965.1 of uncultured Enterorhabdus sp. The sequence continues at coordinate 39,687 of CANSES010000004.1, forward strand.
GCGTGCAGGCCCGCTGCTGTCTGCGCGGGCGCTCCATGCGCCAGTGGCACCAGCACCCCGACCGCCTGAAATGGCCCCTCAAGCGCACCGGTCCGCGCGGCAGCGGCCAGTACGAGCGCATCAGCTGGGACGAGGCGGTGCAGACCATCGCCGAGAAGCTGAAGTACACCATCGACACCTACGGCAACGAGGCCATCCACTCAGGCGTGACCGCTATCCGCAACGATCAGGCCCTCGAGCGCCTGCTGAACTGCCTGGGCGGCTACCTCGGTGGCTACGGATCCGACTCCCGCGGCCAGCTCGAGACCATCATGCCCTACATGATGGGTTCCGGCGGACCCAACGGCTCCTCGATGACCAACACGCTGTATTCCGATCTGGTCATTCAGTTCGGCAATAACCCGGCCACCACCCGCATGGGCGGCGCTTCGGCCAACTACGACCTCGCCCGCGCCCGCGAGAAGGGTGTCGAAATCATCACCATCGACTACTGGATGAACGACTCCTGCGTGGGGCATCCCGAGGAATGGCAGCCCATCCGCTCCGGCACCGACGCGGCCCTCGCCTCGGCCATGGCCTATGTGCTCATCAGCGAGGGCGCCGTTGACGAGGCATGGGTGAACAAGTACTGCATCGGCTACGACGAGTCCACCATGCCCGAAAGCGCCCGCGGCAAGCACCTGTCCTACAAGGACTACATCATGGGCACGGGCTACGACATGATCCCGAAGACCCCCGAATGGGCCGCCCCCATCACGCTCATCTCCGCCGAGCGCATCACCGAGCTGGCCCACAAGCTGGCCAACGCCAAGGCCGCCTACATTAGCCAGGGCTGGGGCCCGCAGCGCCATGGCAACGGCGAGAGCACCTGCCGCGCCATCGCCATGCTGCCCATCATCACCGGCAACATCGGCCGCGTCGGCTGCAACACCGGCATGCGCGACGGCGTGTCGGTGGGCCTCGTGAACCCGTTCACCACCATCCCCGGCGGCGAGAACCCCGTCAAGACCATGATCTCCTGCATCAGCGTGGTGGACGCCGTGGACCACGGCCACACCATGACCGCCACCCGCGACGGCGTGACCGGCGCCGACAAGCTCTCGACCGACATCAAGTTCCTCTGGCTCGACGGCACCAACCTGCTGAACCAGCGCGGTGACTTGCGCCGTTCCCACGAGATCATGAAAGACGAGAGCAAGTGCGAGTTCATCGTGGCCCAGGACATGTTCATGACCTTCACCGCCTCCTATGCCGACATCATCCTGCCCGGCATCACCCGCAACGAGTGCGCATCGGTCATCGCCCTGGCCACGGCCGGCGAGTTCGTCGGCCAGCTGCACATCGACTCCATCGTGCAGCCGCCTGAGGAATGCCGCAACATGTACGACGTGTGCACCGACATCGCCCGCATCCTCGGCGTGGAAGAGGCCTACACCGAGGGCCGCACCTGGGCGGAATGGCAGCAGTTCTCCTGGGAGATGTACCAGCCCTACGCCGCCCAGATGCCCGGCTACGAGACGATGCCCACCTGGGAGGAGATCAGCAAGGACCACATCTGGACGAGCGAGATCGAAGTGACCAGCAAGATGATGGACTTCTTCGCCGACCCCGAGGCGGCGCCCCTCGACACCGAGTCGGGCAAGATCGAGGTGTACTGCGAGCGCTTGGCCAACATCGCCGCTACCTGGGAGCTGGACGACCCCACCGACGTCATCAGCCCCATCCCCATCTACACCCCCGGCTTCGAAAGCTACGAGGCCTGCACCGAGGACTACCCGCTGTACCTGTCGGGCTGGCATCCGCGCCAGCGCTTCCACTCCACGTTCCACAACCTGGAGAACCTACGCCAGGCCACGCGCCAGCAGCTGCTCATCAACCCGGCCGACGCCGAGCCGCGCGGCATCAAGAACGGCGACATGGTGAGCGTGACCAACGAGCGGGGCGAAGTGCACGTGGAGGCCCGCGTGACGCCGCGTATCATCCCCGGCCAGGTGGGCATGCCCGAGGGCGCCTGGGCGCAGATCGACTTCGACGGCGACGGCATCGACCGCGGCGGCAACATCAACGTGCTGTGCAACAGCCATCCCTCGCCCCTCTCGAAGCACAACTGCTCCAATTCCGCCATCTGCCAGGTTACGAAGCTGTAGCCGTGTTTAGCCAACAAAGGAGACCCCTATGACGCAATATGGCTTTTACATCGACAGCTCGCGCTGCACGGGATGCAAGACCTGCGAGCTGGCTTGCAAGGACTACAACGATCTGGGCCCCGACATCGCCTTCCGCAAGGTGATGGACTTCGAGGGCGGAACGTGGACGTCGGACGCCAACGGGTGCTGGACCACCGACACCTTCGGCTACGCGCTGTCCGACGGCTGCAACCACTGCGACAACCCGGCCTGCGTGGAGATCTGCCCCACCGGCTCGCTCATCAAGGACGAGGAGACCGGCTTCGTAGGCGTGGATACCGCCACGTGCATCGGCTGCGGAAGCTGCACCACAGCCTGCCCCTACGGCGCCCCGAAGCTCGACGAGGAGGCTTCGGGCTGCGTGAAGTGCGACGGTTGCAAGGAACGCGTGCTTGCCGGCGGCCGCCCTATCTGCGTGGACGCCTGCCCGGTGCGCGCCCTCGACTTCGGCACCATCGACGAGCTGCGCGCGGCCTATGGCGACCTGAGCGATCTGGCCCCGCTGGCCGACTCGGCGATGACGGGCCCCAATCTGGTCATCAAGCCGCCGACGGCAGCGGATTCCCCGTCCATCGATACGGGCTTCTTGGCCAACCCGCTCGAAGTAGCCTAGAAGACAATGTTTTCAGGGCCCCTCCCCGGAGGGGCCCCTTGTCATGAAGGGAGAGCGGCGATGGAGTACGGATTCTTCTTCGACGGAACGCGCTGCACGGGATGCAAGACCTGCGAGGCCGCCTGCAAGGACTACCACGACCTGGACGCCTCCCTGACCTATCGGCGCATCTACGATTACGAAGGAGGCACCTGGGACGTCTGCGACGACGGCAGCGTGGCCCATCATACGTGGGCCTACAGCGTTTCGCTGTCTTGCTGCCACTGCGGCGAGGCCATCTGCGTGCAAGTGTGCCCCACCGGTGCCATGCACAAAGAGCCCGAGGGGATCGTACGCGTCGACCACCATGTCTGCGTCGGCTGCGGCTACTGCGAGATCGCCTGCCCCTATCACGCGCCCCACGTGAGCGTCGAGACCAAGCAGAGCGAGAAATGCGACGGCTGCTACGACCGCCTTCAAGCGGGGAAGGCGCCGATGTGCGTGGCCGCCTGCCCTGTGAGAGCCTTGGACTTCGGCCCCTTTGACAAGCTGAGCGTCCAAGCAGGCTGCGTCCGTGCCGTAGCTCCGCTGCCCGCGGAAACCTTCACTGACCCCCATCTGGCCATTCGCCCCGCGTCCTGCGCTCAGCCGCCCGACGACCGCGCGGGATTCGTCGCCAACCCCCAGGAGGTGTAGCGCCCGTGCCCACTGGCTTTCACATTCAGCTGCTCTTGTTCACGGCTCTTTCGCCGGCAGGGGCCGTGGCTTTCATCTTGGTCGCCTTGCGCATCCTCAGCGCACCGCGCGACGCGTCGTGGCTGTTCCGCCTCCAACGCAGTCTGCTTATTCCCATCGCCCTGTGCATGCTGGGGCTCGTGATCGCGGCCACCCATCTGGGCACGCCGCGCAACGCGCTGTACGTACTGCTCGGCGTGGGGCGCTCGCCGCTCTCCAACGAAATGGCGGCCACCTTGGCGTTCCTCTCCCTCGCCTGGCTGTTCTGGCTGAGCTTGGCCACCCGCCGTTTGCCCCTCGTCGTGGGAAAGGCCTGGCTCGCCGTCACCTGCGTTGCCGCCTGCATCATGATATACGCCGTATCGGTAGCCTACTCCATTCCCACAGTGCCCGTGTGGAATCTGCCCATCTCGCCGGCGCTCTGCTGGTTCTCGGCCCTCGTGCTGGGAGCGCCCCTGGCCCTGCTCACTTTGGGTGTCGCCGGAGCCCCGCTTCCGCGCCCGGCAGCGCGGGCCATCGTGGGCGTCCAGGCACTCGGCACCGTGGCGGAATGGGGAGCCATGGCACTGCTCCACCGGTCGCTCGCTCCCATCAGCAGCGCCCTTATCAGCGCCGATGCCCTCGTGCCGCACTTCTGGTGGTTCGTGGGCGGCTTCGCTCTTCTGGCCGGAGCCTCTATCGCTTTGGTCCTGCGCGCTCAAACGCCCCGCGTAAGCGAGCAACCGCGGACAGTCCAATGCCACCTCGCCGCGGCAACCGCGTTGGCCGTCGGGGCCGTCATAAGTGTGCGCGTCCCGTTCTATGTGCTGTCTCTGACCGTGGGAGTGTGAGAGCCCGAAGGTCTTCCGCCGCCGCCTTCTGCACCGTTGGCCTCCCGTAGGGACGGCCTTGAGGCCGCCCGCAACCAGATAGGTCTTGCTGAACCGAAGACGGGCGGGCTGAAGCCCGCCCCTACGGGCGCTCCCGCCCGCGCCCCTTCCCCAGCTAGTACGACAGGGCGTGGGGGATGAACAGGCGCTGGTAGGTAGCCGTGGCGTAGCGGTCGGTCATGCCAGCGATGTAATCGGTCACGGCGCGCAGGTCGTCGCCCTCGGAGATGGCGCGGTAATCCTCGGGCACCTCTTCGATATGGACCACGTAGTAGTCGAACAAGTCTCCGATCAGGTGCGTCGCCTTCTCCACTTCCGCCATCACCGGCTCGGCGGTGTACACGTTGGCGAACAAAAACGCGCGCAGCTCCATCATGGCGTCCCATACCGGCTCGCTCATGCGAATGTCGCCGACGGCCGCCGAGGTTTCCACCATGTCGCGCACCAGGGTCTCGATGCGCGCGGAATGATCGGTCCCGAGCACCGCGTGGGTGCTGGCCGGCAGGTCGGCCTCGCGCAGAATGCCCGCGCGGATGGCGTCGTCGATGTCGTGGTTCACGTAGGCGATGCGGTCGGCCGTGCCCACGATGCGGCCCTCCAGGGTTTCCGCCCGCAGGTCCCCAGTGTGGTTCAGGATGCCGTCGCGCACCTCGAAGGTGAGGTTCAGGCCCGCGCCGCCGTTCTCGATGCGCTCCACCACCCGCACCGACTGCTCGTTGTGGCGGTACAGCGCCGCGGCCGCCGAGCTTTCCGGATCGATGCCCGCATGGCGCGCCAGAGCTGCCGAGAGCGCCGCCTCGCCCGTATGGCCAAAGGGGGTATGGCCCAAGTCGTGGCCGAGGGAGATGGCCTCGGTCAGGTCCTCGTTCAGCCCGAGGGCCCGCGTGATGGTGCGGGCGATCTGCGCCACTTCCAGCGTGTGGGTCAACCGCGTGCGGAAATGATCGCCCTCGGAAGCGAGGAACACCTGGGTCTTGTGGGACAGCCGGCGAAACGACTTCGCGTGCAGAATCTTGTCGCGGTCGCGCTGGTAGTCGGTGCGCAGTACGTCCGGATCGCTCGAACGCGCCCGACCCTCGCTCTCCTCGGCGAACGCGGCATCCTCCGACAGCGCCGTCCGCTCGCGCTGCTGCTGATCCTCGCGGGTGATGATACGCATGGGACCCCCCTTCCCGCCCGAGCTAGATCCGAACCAATGCCCGAGTTAACGCCCAAGCCTTCCCGTCGCCTTCAGTGTAGCAGAGCCGGCCGCGACGAAACGCGTAGCGGCGACCTCGCCACCAGTTATCACGCTTTTCTGCGCCAAAAGTGCGATTATCAGAACCCTCGTGATGAAAAATCGGCTTTTCCCGCCACTTCAGTTCTGAAAATCGCACTTTTGAGGCCTCTTGGGGGCTTTGAGGTTCTGATAATCGTCATTACGGTCATTTCACGGAAGTACCTGCGGAAGCCGCACCCCCGTCGCGCCGCTGCGCGCGCTTGCGGCGGCCGAGCACGAACAGCACCAGGGCCGCGCTGACGAGGCTGCCCGCGGCGAACACGGCGAAGGCCGCCTCGTAGGTGCCCGTGACCGCTTTCAGAGCCCCGGGCAGCGCGTTGAAGACGAAGCCGCCGAAGGCGTAGGCGATCATGAAGTCGCGCACGTTGTCCATCTGCTCGGCCGGCGACGACAGCTCCAGCGACCACACCGACAGTCCCGTGGTGGAAAGAGAGCAGCCAGCCCCGAAGAGCACCGCCGCCGCGCAAGCCACAGCCACGCCGCCGATGCCCACCAAGGCGCAGAGCGCCGCTCCGGCCACGAGGGCCGCGAAGAACAGGGCCGAGGCCGCCCGAGTGCCGATGATGTCGAACAGCTTCCCCGACAGGAACTTGCCCAGGGCAAGAGAGGCCCCGAGCAGGGCCGTCACCGTCGCTGCCGCGGACAGGTCGATGCCCGAGGTGGACAGCAGCACCGAGAAGTACCCGCTGGCCGACACCGCGTCGGCACCCAGCAGGGCTAAGGCCACCCACATAAGCCGCCGCTGGGCCGCGGGCAGGGGCGCCGGGGCCTCGAAGGCCCGGGCCGCCGCCTCCCGAGCGGCTAGCCTTTTGCTGCGCGGGGGCTTCTTCGTCACCTGGAAAGGCTTCATGCCCAGCTGCTGGGGCGTCGATCGCACGAAGGCGAACACCAGAAGGCCCAGCCCCGCGGCCACCGCCGCCACGACGAAGAAGGCGGCGGCCAACGACGTGCAGCGCACGAGCGGCGCCACCGCCAGGGGCACGAGCATGCCCGCCGCGCCGCTGCCCACCCCGGCAATACCCGCGGCCGTGCCCACATCGCCGGCGAACCAGTTCCCGATGAGCGCCGTGGAGGCCACCACGCCGCCGAGCCCGTAGCCCACGCCGGTCAGCACGCTGCCCGCGCAGTACAGCCACAGCCGATCGACCGCCAGGCCGTACAGGACGAACCCGGCCACGGTGAGCAGGGTGGCCGTGGCCACGCCCCAGCGCAGATCGAGCCGCTTGTAGTAGGGCGTCACCGCGAAGATGGCCAGAAACGACACGGCCGTGCGCACCAGCAGCACCGCCGCCACGCCTCCATCGCCCACGCCCGGCACCCGCACCAGATAGGATTGCCACACGTTGAAGGAAGTAGATGGCAGCCCCTGGTTCACGAACATAATGAGAAAGCAGCACGCCACGATAATGGCCGAGTAATGCTTCTTCACCGCCCCTCCCTTCCATCCGCAGTCACGGCGTCCAACCCACGGCACGGCCGCAGAGTCCGGTGACCTCCGTAGGGGCGGCCTTCAGCCCGCCCGCAGCCCATCTGCCATCGCGAGCCCCGCCCGCAACCGCGAGCCCCGCGCGGCCGTCGAGCCGCCTTCCCCCGTTATACAAGATCGGCGCCCCGGAAACCTCCCGGAGCGCCGATCAGATGCGCGTTCGTTATATACGGAAGCGAAAGACGCCGACATCCCCGCCCGCTGCGGCAACCCTCCCCGTTCACCCTAGGAAGCCAGCAAGGTTCCGCAGCACCAGCTTGCCCGTCGTCACGTCAGCAACGGCGGAACATCCTAGTGGTGGAACAGGCGCATGCCCGTGAAGGCCATGGCGATGCCGTACTTGTTCGCCACCTCGATCACGTTGTCGTCACGGATGGAGCCGCCAGGCTCGGCGATGTAGGCCACGCCGGACTTGCGGGCGCGCTCCACGTTGTCGCCGAAGGGGAAGAAGGCGTCCGAGCCCACGGTCACGCCGCTCATCTCGGCGATCCAGGCCTTCTTCTCCTCGCGGGTCAGCGGCTCGGGACGCTCGGTGAACACGCGCTGCCACTCGCCGTCGGCCAGCACGTCCTCCCACTCGTCGGAGATGTACACGTCGATGGCGTTGTCGCGGTCGGGACGGCGAATGCCCTCCACGAAGGGCAGCCCCAGCACGCGCGGATGCTGGCGCAGCCACCAGTTATCGGCCTTGTTGCCGGCCAGACGGGTGCAGTGGATGCGACTCTGCTGGCCCGCGCCCACGCCGATGGCCTGGCCGTCCTTCACATAGCACACGGAGTTGGACTGGGTGTACTTCAGCGTGATGAGGGCCACGATCATGTCGATCTTCGCGGACTCGGGAATCTCCTTGTTCTCGGTCACCACGTTCTCCAGCAGCGCCTCGTTGATCTCGAAGTTGTTGTGGCCCTGCTCGAAGGTGATGCCGAACACGTCCTTCAGCTCGGTCTCGGCCGGCACGTAGTCCGGGTCGATCTGCACCACGTTGAAGGAGCCCTTACGCTTGGTCTTCAGAATCTCCAGGGCCTCGTCGGTGTAGCCCGGGGCGATGATGCCGTCGGACACCTCGCCGGCCAGGTAGCGGGCCACATCGGCGTCGCACACATCGGACAGCGCAGCCCAGTCGCCGTAGGAGCACAGACGGTCGGCACCGCGGGCACGGATGTAGGCGCAGGCGATGGGCGACAGCTCGCCCTCCTCTTCCACGAAGTACATGGCGCGGTCAGTGTCGGACAGGGGATGCCCCACGGCGGCGCCGGCCGGGGACACATGCTTGAACGAGGCGGCGGCGGGCAGCCCCGTGGCCTCCTTCAGCTCCTTCACGAGCTGCCAGGAGTTGAAGGCGTCGAGGAAGTTGATGAAGCCGGGCTTGCCGTTCAGCACCTCAATGGGCAGGTCGCTGCCGTCCTTCATGAAGATGCGCGACGGCTTCTGATTGGGATTGCAGCCGTACTTCAGTTCCAGTTCGTTCATGATCTCTCCTTCGTTATCGCAAGTCGTCGGGGTCGGGCCGCGATGCTCAGTCGCTCAAACAGTCCTCGCTCGGCGAAACAGTCCACTGGACTGTTTCGTTCGCTGCGGAACTCGCTTGGTGAGCACCACCCCACGTCCCTCTGCGCTCAACCTTTGTTGAAACGCAGCGAACGGGATTCGCCGCTTAGTCCCCGAGGTTCTTGTTGTAGAGGGTGACGTCACCGTTCACGTTGGCGTAGAGGCTCACCTTGTTCTCGTTGTTCAGGGCCGCCCACAGCGCGTCAGCGGTCGGCAGCGCGACGGGGATGGGCTCGCCGGCGAAGGTGGGCAGCGGGTTGCCGTCGCCCTGGTAGGTGCTGATGAAGTAGCCGCACCCCTCGTCGGCGCCCTCGTAGGCGAAGAACTCGCGGATGCAGCGGTCGCCGGCGCCGTGCTTCAGGATGGACATCTCGAAGGAGCCGTCGGGGTTCACGATGGCCGAGATGCGCGGGGTGAAGTTCGGCGCATCGGGCTCGTACTCGCGGGCCATGCAGCCGGCGCGGAAGTCGCCCGCCTCCACGATGGTGTCGGTCTGGTCGCCGTTGGTGACCACGAGCGCGTCGCCCATGGTGCGCACGGGATGGTAGATGATGAGGCTCGGGTCCTCCAGCAGGGCCGGGTCGTGGGCCTCGGTGCGGATGCCGTCGGGCTCCACGGCGAAGATGCGGTTGCGGCTGTTCTGGCTGCGGCCCATGATGAAGTAGTACACGGCGTCCTTGCCCACCACGATGCCGCGGCCCGGGTAGGGGTTGTTCTCCAGCAACTCGACGAGGTCCTGCATAGGCTTCCCTTTCTCTCATGTTGCGCGGTCCACACTTGCGGCCGCCGCCCTCTTCCGCATTCCGCCCATGAAAAAGGGCAAGCCACCCCTGCGAGTGAGCTTGCCCAGACGGTCGGCGGAAATGAACATGCTGCTCCCCCGCGGTTCCCCGCGATTACCCGTCAGTCACAGCACGTTTGCTTCGCCGAGCAGCGTACCACGGTCCCTGCCGCCGACGGAAGAGGCCACCCCCATTCCCCACGGCTTTTCCCGTCGGCGGCGACCGGCGAGGACGCGCGGCAGCCCCCTTCCCCATGACCCCCTCGGCAACATGGCGGCAACGGTGAGTTAAAGGCTCGGGTATGGCGCGGCGAAACGACGCGCCAGGGAGTAATCTGAACCTGTCATCCGTCCGAGAGAAGAAGCCTCCATGGCCATCCTCAAGTTCCATAAGCTGACCGAGAAAGACGAAATCGGCTATTTCGCGCCGCTCACCTGGCCGTTTTGGCGGGCAGTGCTCGTGTGCTTCTGCCTGTGCTGTTTGGTGGGTCACTGGCTGGAGATGCCCTACTGCTGGATGATGGACCAGTGCTTCGGCATCGTGGCCGACGACTACGCCGTGTGGACCGACCCGTGGTACCACCCCTACTGGGTCTACGGCTTCGGCGCGGTGTTCATGACCCTGCTCATCGAGCCGTTGAAGGAACGGCTGATCCTGCGCCGCAAGACGCTCTGGGGCGCATTTCTGGAGTCGCTCGTCATCGCCATCGTCATCGCCATGGTGCTGGAACTGGTCATGGGCTGGCTCATCAACCAACCCGATCCCACCACCGGCGAGTACCCCTTCTGGGACAACTCGCAACTGCCGGGCAACGTGTTCGGCCAGGCGTGGCTCGTGAACGACTTCTTCATCGGCCTGGCCGCCATGCTCTACGTATGGGTCATCTTCCCCTTGGTCTGCGAGGGCTTCTCGCGCTTAAGCCCCAAGGCCGCCAACGTCGTCTTCGCCCTCATCATCGCCGCCTTCATCGCCGGCGTCACCGCCTCCTACCTGGAACTGAAACTCTGGGAGAAGTACTAGCTGGCGCCCTTTGCCATCGGCCCGCGATCTCCGAAGCCGCCCCCTTGCCACCGCCTCCCCTCAGACTTGGCAACAGGCGCTTGGCGGGCCTTTCCCAGTTTTGCAACCGGGCGTTGCGCGGGTGGCGCGAGATTCCAAGTGAGATTGGTTGCATGGCGGAAGGCGAGGGCCTAAAGTGGAGACATCCCCCGAGCGAGAGGAGTCTCCCATGGGCAAAAACGAGCATCGCCTTCCCGACCCCCGCAGCGACGAGTTGTGCGCCCTGGTGGCCGAGCAGCTCGTGCGGCGGCGCAAAGACGCCGGGTGGAATCAGGAGGAGCTGGCCGCGCGCCTGGGCCTGTCGCGCCAGTCGGTATCGAAGTGGGAATGCGGCGACTGCCTCCCCGACACGGTGAACCTGCTGGCCCTGGCCGACCTCTACGACACCAGCGTGGACGAGCTGCTTGGCCGCAGAGCTGTCACGAGCGAGGCGGCGGACGACGAGGAGACAGGCGCCGGAATCCCGACTGCCCTCGCGCCAACCCCTCTGCCGCCGATATCAACGAATGCGCTGCATGCGGTGGAAATCCCCCACGCGGCGCCCGCACCTCGTCCACTGTCGGCGCGGCCTTCATATTCATGATCGGCTGGACCGCCGGCTGCGGCCCCTGGGGCCTCCCCTGGGTCCCCAGCTGGTATGTGTCCTAGCGACTTGCCCTCTAACTCGCACGCATCGATTCGCCGAATAGCAGCAGGTCCAACTCGGCACGGGAATGAATGCCCAGCTTCGCGTAGATGTGCCGCACGTGAGTCTTCACCGTATTGGGCGACACCACGAGCAGCTCTTCCACGCGGCGCGCGCTCTTGCCCCAGGCGAGCAGCACGAGCACCTCGCTCTCGCGATTGGAAAGCCCGTACTCTTCCGCCAGCCCGCGGCACCGCTGCTCGATCAGCGATTGCAGAGCCTGGGACGCCTGGTGACCCACAGCCGCCTCGTCACCGGCCGGCGCCCCAACGGCTGCCATCGCCTTCGGCTCGCCACCCGCCACCGCCTCACTCGGCGCACCGTCGCTGCCGTGTACCGGCGCGCCCTCCATCGGATCGCCTTTCGGCAGGAGGGCATCGCGACTCGGCCCCGAAAGCCAGTAGAGCGTTGCCATTACGATAACGGCCGCCGCACCCCCGTAGAGAAACGGCATGAGCTGTGCCGCCTGGGCCGCCACCACCGCGCTTCCCACGCCGTCGCCCGCCAGAAACGCCGCCTGGGTGCAAGTGCGCGCCACCGCCACCAGAAGCAGGGCCGAAGTGCCGAAGCGGCGAGCATTGTCGCACAGTAGCATCATCAACGTGATGATGGCGATGGTCTGGCTCACGCCAATCAGCAACTTCGACGCCAAGCTGCCGTGGCCCAGCATCATGCCCACAATCAGACTCACTGTCATCAAGGGGAAGACCAACCGCAGTGCCTGATAGGCGTTAAACAGAACACTCGGCCGCAGTGTGACCAGCACAAACGCCACGGCCACCGCACCCGCAATGGCACAGCATCCCAGATCGATCGCTGCATTGCTGTCGACGCGGCTCATGCCCGCCGCGCATTGGTAAACCGCCACCACCACGATCACGCGCCACGGGAAGGCCCCGCCCCCGATCGCCGAGAACCGCGACCCGCCCTGCCGCGGCTCGATCACCGCCGAGGGGCGAGCCTCCAGGCGCCCATGAGCCATGGCGAGCGCAAACGCCCCTGAGCTCGCCAAGGGCAGCAGCACCGACAGCCCCAGCCCCACCGCCGGCGATAGCGGCACCGCGCCGAAAAACGCGGCCGCACCCAGCACGTAGGATCCGGCGATGGCAATGCCAGCGCTCGCCATGCCCATGCGCGCGTACAGCTCGCTCCAATACAGCAGCGCCATGGCCGAGGAAACCGCCATCAACAGAGCCGCGGCGGCCTGAAGCACCGCAGGCACCGCCACGCCCGAAGCCGCGAAGCCGAGCGCCAGCGTTCCCGCCGCACCCGTCCAGCCCGCGACCCATGCGAAACGCAACAGGTTGAACCTCACGCGCCCCGAACACCACAGCAGCACCACGGCCAAAGGCAGAGCCACCTGCACGAAGGCCAGCCATGGCAGCGCCGGCGCGAAAGGCGTTGAGAGCGCCTTCCACACCAAGTTGAGCCCGTACCCGAAAAAGACCGGCGCGAAAACCAACGGATGACGCACAGCTTCCCTCCCCCTTAAGCCGGCGCACGGTCCCTCCCAGCGGAACCGTCTCCCTCGCCAGCCCCTCTTCAAAGCCAACGGAACCATTGTATAAGACTCGCCCGCCCTGCGAGGCAAAAAGCGCGCCCCACGCCGCGCTTCACGGCCGTGATCGGGTTTTTCACCATGAAAGGGTGATGGGTCACCCACGCTCACCATGTTTGCGCGATGGAGTTTCCCAGGCCATAAGGGCTACCGTAGGGCCGTGTTCGCAGTCGGAAACAAGGAAGGGGAACTGCTATGAAACACGAAACTACCGCCGCCGCTTCGGCCATGGAAAGCACCAAAGCCGTGCCGCGCGGGTGCACGCGCCGCCACTTCGTCCAGGGAGCCATGGCCGGCGGCGCCATCGCCCTGGCCGCCCTGGCAGGCTGCGCGCCTAAGGGCGACGCCGCCCCGGGAGCAAGCGAGCCGGCGGCCGACGGCACGGCAAGCGCGCCCACCGCTCCTGTGAACGGCAACGGCATCGACACCAGCTGGCTGGGCACCGAGCCCGCCACCCCCGACACCTTCAAAGAGGACATCGAGGTGGACGTCGTGGTCTGCGGTCTCGGCTGGGCCGGTGTCTGCGCCACCCGCGCCGCCTGCGAGGAGGGCGCCAGCGTGGCCGTGTTCGAGAAGGGGTCGAACTTCGGCCTCACCTCGAAGGGCGTCCACGCCTTCGGCAGCCAGCTGTGGCTCGAGCACTTCCCGCAAAGCGAGCGCTTCTGGGATCGCACGGCCATCCTGAACGAAGTGACCCAGGGCTGTCTCAACCGCAACAGCGATGCCATCCAAAGCGAATGGCTGAACCGCAACGGCGAGGTATTCGACTGGTTCTTCCAGGCCGCCCTGGACACCGGCACCGTCACGTTCGCCTCGGCCGACAACCCCGCCGTGCCCAAGGACGCCGTGGGCATCCGCGAGACCTCCTGGCCCTACCCGGAGAACTACGACCCCGCCGAGGAGTACTGGCCCTGTTTCCCCGGAACGGCATCGCTCACCCCGAGCGCCGAGCCCTTCTTCCAGGCCAACATGGACAAAGCCGCCGCAGCCGCGGGCGACCAGCTGACCATCTATCGCACCACCCCCGTCATCAAGCTGCTCAAGGAGGGCGACCGGGTGGTGGGCGTGGTGGCCCAAGATGCCGACGGCGCCTTCTACCGCGCCCGCGCCCGCTCCGGCGTGGTGCTGGCCACCGGCGACTTCTTCAGCAACACGCCGATGATCAACGCCCACCTGTCGCGGCGCTTCCCCGACGGCGCCGAGAACCTGTACTCGGTGCTGGACGCCCAGGGCGAGAAGTGCAACCAGGGCGACGGCCACCGCATGGGCATCTGGGCCGGCGCGAAGATGCAGCTGGACGGCTGCAACATGAGCCATGCTATCGGCGGCTCCACCTACGTCATGGGCACGCTGCCCGCTCTGCTGCTGAACAAGCAGGGCAAGCGCTACATGAATGAGGACGTTCAGGGCCAGCAGTTCGCCGAGCGCGTCTGGGGGCAGAAGGACGCCGTGGTCTTCCAGATCTTCGACACCGGTTTCTTCGACCACATGGCCGACATGCCCTACGGCCACGGCAAGCATCCCGAGGTGAAGCTGGAGACCATCCAGGCCGAGGCGGCCGAGGGCAAGTTGTTCACCGCCGACACCCTGGAGGGGCTGCTCGACCAGCTGGACATCGACAAGGAGCAGGCCCTGGCCAGCATCGAGCGCTACAACGAGCTGTGCGCCAAGGGAGACGACCAGGACTTCGGGAAGGTGGCGAAGCGCATGATCCCCGTGGCCACGCCGCCGTTCTACTGCGACCGCTACGCCGGCGACGGCTCGTCACGCGGCGTGGGCCATCTGGTGACCATGTCGGGCCTGGAAAGTGACGAGGCGTGCCACGTGTACGACGAAGCGCTCGACGTGATTCCCGGCCTGTACGCCGCCGGCAACGTGCAGGGCAACCGCTTCAGCGTGATCTACCCCGAAGTGCTGCAGGGCCACAGCGTCGCTCTGGCCATGACCTTCGGCTACATCGCCGGCAAGAACGCCGCCGCGGGCGCGTAAACGCCAACTCGCCGCCCTCCCCTCAGCCCGCGACCCAGCCCCTTTCCTCCTCGAGACCCGGTCGCGGGCTTTCGTGTGTTTGATGCCGCAGCAGCCAACAGGCGCAGCCTGGCTGCCGCAACAGCTAAGATACCCCGGCTCGCGTGGCACCGCGACCGCGGGGCTCTCCGCTCTAGGAAGCCTTCGCCAGGGCCGCGGCGGATTCGCCGGCGATGAGGCCCGAGGCCTGGGCGAAGCCGTTAGCGCTGCCGCCGGCGATATAGGGAGCGCAGAACAGGTCGGCATCGGCACCGGCGATGAACAGCTTTTCCACGGGCTTGTTGTCAGCGTCCACCACCTGGCAGCTGGCATCGCATTTCACGCCGCCCAGGGTGAGCCAGCCGGCCGGGAACGACTGCACGATGTAGAAGGGCGGCGTGGCCACCTTGTGCAGGAACTCGGGCGCGTTGTAGAACTGCTCGTCCACCCCCGTCTCACAGTAGCCGTTGTAGGTCTCGATGGTGCTCTCCAGATCGGGCAGATCGTAGGCCGCGGCCAGCTCGGCGATGGTGTCGCCCTTCGCCACCCAGCCCTCGGCCACCGCCGCCTCCAGATCGTCGTCCAGAGTCTCGATCATCACGTCGGCGAACATCTTCTTCATACGGCCGTCGCCCATGGTCTCGCCCAGGGGCTTCGACTTCACGTAGTCGATAAAGTCCTGGTCAACCACCGTGTAATAGGTCTTGGCGCGAATGAACGGCTCGGCGCAGTGCATGGCCTCCTTGTTGGCGATCTCCTCGCTTACGAAGCGGTTGCCCATGGAATCCACGATGATACTGCCCAGCAGCACCAGGCGCAGCGCCTCGTTCGACCCGCTGTCGGGACGGAAGGCGAACATGGGCGACGCGTCGAAGTTGGCGCCGCCGTACTCGTTGCTGCTCAGCGAGAACGCCTTGCCCATCTGGCCCTTCGCCGAGAGCGCCATATTGATGCCCGCGCCCTTGCAGGCCGGGTTGCCCATGGGCACCACGCGCGATCCGGCGAAGTACTGGGCCACCATGTCCTCGTTGCCGAGAAAGCCGCCAGTGCACAGGCAGATGGCCTTCGCGTTGACGTCGACGGCCTTCCCGTCCTGAGTGCAGCGCACACCGACGATCTCATCGCCATTGAAAATAAGCTGCTCGGCCGTGACCCCGTAGCGCGAATCCACCCCGGCCTTGTCCAAGGCGGCCTGGAAAATGTCGGCGCGCTCCTGGCCCTTGCAGTCGTAGGCGTGACCGCAGATCTGGCCGAGGGTGGGGCCGGTCAGTTCCTTGCGCTCGGGCAGCTCCACCACCTTCACCGGCAGTCCCGCGTCGATGAGGTTGTTCGATGAGCGCGACGACGCGTCCAGGATGGCCTTCAGCACCTGGGTGTTGAAGCAGTAGTTGGAGTACTCGTTCAGCTTGTCGAACACCTCGCGCACCTCGTAGTGATAGGGCTGCGCCATCTGCAGCTTGTCGCCCACGCACAGATACCCCGAGGTGGTGATGTTGGTGGTGCCCACCATGTCCGGCGCCTGGTCGATGGCCAGCACGCCCACACCTTGGGCCGCAGCCCCCAGGGCCGCCTGCAGGCCCGAGGCCCCCAGACCGATGACGAGCACGTCGGCCTCCCAGGTCTCGTCGGCCGGCGTCAGCTCGGGCGCGGCGTCGTCACCCGTGTCGGCCATAGAGTCCTTCGCCGCCGGTTGCGCACAGGCGGTCAGCCCCACCGCAGCCAAACCGGCGGCGCCCAGGGCGGCGCCCCGCACGAAATTGCGACGACTGCACGTAGTGATTTCCCTCATGATTGACTCCCCTTCCTTGAAGTTTCGTGACGCTTCGCGGCGGCCGGAGCCGCCCTTGCGGCGCGTCGAATACCCTGCTATTTTTAGTCGTCGGGAGGCGTTTCGTCATCGAAAACGGAATCTGATTTCTGCGGGAAGCCATCAGATTGTGCGTCTGATAGACAACGCTCACCTGGGAAAACACGGGAGGGAGTCCGTATGTCGAAACGAATGGCACCTTTGGGAGCCGCCCTTGCGGTGGGGCTGTGCCTG
This sequence comes from uncultured Enterorhabdus sp., assembly GCA_947645965.1. The sequence continues at coordinate 56,514 of CANSES010000004.1, forward strand.
GCCGCGCGCGAAACGCGGCTCTACACCGCCGTCTACAACTACCCCGGCCTCACCCTCGAGGCCATGCTGCTGAATGTGGCCGTGTGCGCTCTTCTGTTCGCCGCGGCCTTTCCCCTGCTGCGCCGCGAGGGCACCGGCCGACCGCTCGTGGCGCTCTTCGCCGCGCTGACCCTGCTGCAAGAAGTGGCCGTAGCGGCCCAGAGCGCCCAGGCAGCGGGCCTGCTGCCCAGCGCCGCGCTGGGATGGTGCGCGCCCTGGGGCGAGAGCTACACGGTCGGACTCGTGGTGATCGCCGTGGCCGCCGCCCGAGCGTTCGGCGAGCGATCCATGCGGGTGTTCGTGACGGGCTTCGCGGTCAGCGGACTTTTGCAGCTGGCCTGCGCGTTGCTGAAATGGGAGGTGGCTCTGGCGCTGATCAGCCTGTTCCCCCTGGCTGCCCTGGCATGCTTCGCCCTGTTCGTGAAGGCGTGGAGGAAGGAAGCTGCAGAAGAAACGGCTGGCGAACCCGCAGGCACCGTGTCCGCCGGCCCCACGGCCGCCTGTGCTGGCGTTCCCGCGACCGCCGCCGGCGCCGACGTCCCCGCCCCGACGGTCATCCCCGCCGCCGACACCGCCGCCTTCGAGCTGTTCGGCTGGCGCTCGTCGCGCAGCGAGACCCTTGCGCTGCTGGCCAGCTTCTTCCTCATGGGAGCCTTGCTCATCTCCACCCACGCCACGCGCATGGGCTACCAAGACGGCGGCGCCTACTCCATGGCCATCCAGGTGCTCAGCGGCCTGGGCGGCATCACGGCGGCCGTCCTCTTGAGCGTGCTGCACCGACGTTTCGCGGGCATGACGCGCCTGGCCCTCGTGTACCTGCTGGTACTGCCCGTCCTGCTCGTAGCCCTCTACGCCACCTCCCTGTTCCAGAACATCGCCGTACTCAGCCTGCTCGTGTTCTTCCATCGCTTCGTGTACGGGCTCGTCTACTATTTCCTCTGGCTACTCTGCCTTGCGCCCCGCGGCACCACGCGCCTGTCCGACCGCTTCGTGCTGTCGTTCTTCGTGCTGAAAATGGGTTGGGCCGCCGGCGTGCTCTTCTTCATGATCCTGCCCACCTTGTACGGCAACGGCCCCTGGTCGGCCCTGCTCATCGGGTTCTTTTTCGCTTTGGGCGCGGTGGACGCTTTTCTCCTCATCGGCATGCTGCGTACCGCCGAGAGGCGCGCCAGTGCGCCGAGCCCCAGGGGTGCGGGAGGTGCCGAGGGCATGGCCCCGGCCGCGACCGACGGAGCCCCCGAGCCGCCCCTGACCTACGAGGAGGCCTGCCGCCGGGTAATCGCCACCTACGCGTTAACCAAGCGCGAGGGCGAAGTGCTGGCCTACCTGGGGAAGGGGCGTACGGCCGCCTACATCATGAAGCAGATGTACATCTCCGATGGCACCACGCGCACCCATATCGATCATATATATAAGAAGCTCGGCGTCCATTCCCAGCAGGCCCTCATCGACATCATCGAGCAAGCCGGGTCCTAGCTGGCAAGCGCCAGCAAGCGCACCCGGCAACTCGGCGTGAGTCCCATACGGGACACGCGCCCTCCCCGAAACGGACGCTCCGGCCTGTTGCCGGCTCCATAATTTCTGCGGGGAATGGGGGCGCGCGGCGGGGGTCGGATACAATGGGGCCACGGAATCTCTGCGGTCCAACAAGGAGGATGATCTATGGACGCGCTTGAAACAACCTATCTGGAAGCCCTCTCGGAGCTGTACCCCACGGCCAGCGAGGCGGCCGAGGCGGCGGCGATGCTGGAAGGGGTGCTGGCCCTGCCCCGGGGCACGGAGCTCTTCGCCTCGGACATTCACGGCGAGTACAACGCCTTCTCTCACCTGCTGCGCAACGGCTCGGGCGCCGTGCGCGCCCTCATCGCCGACACGTTCGGCGACACGCTGACGGCCGAGGAGGCCGCCGAGGTGGCCGCCGTAGTGGCCTATCCGGAAGAGAAGGCCCTCTGGGCCCTCGACCATGCCGCCAGCGACGAGGCCGCCGACACCTGGCTCGCCACCACTCTGAGCCGCTTGGCCGCCCTGGCCCACGCTGCGGCCGGCCGCCATGGCCTGGCCGAGGTGGACGCCCTCATTCCCGCCGACTTCGGCGCCGCGGCCGCCGCGCTTCTGGCCGCCCAGGGCGTGCCTGCCAAGGCCGGCACCGCCGCGGCCCTCATCGAGGCCGCCATCGAGGGCGGCTACGGCGTCAACCTGGCCATCACCCTGGCCGAGCTGACCCAGCACCTCGTGGTTGACCAGCTGCACCTCATCGGCGACGTGTACGATCGCGGCCCGGCCCCCCACCTCATCATGGACGAGCTGCTGGACTACCCCGCCGTGGACGTGCAGTGGGGCAACCACGACATCCTGTGGATGGGTGCGGCCGCCGGCAGCCCCGGCAGCGTGGCCAATGTGGTGCGCATCTGCGCCCGCTACGGCAACCTGTCCATCCTGGAGGACGCCTACGGCATCAACCTGCGCCCTTTGGCCAGTTTCGCCGCCGAGGCCTACGCCGACGACCCCTGCACCGCCTTCGCCCTCAAGGGCAACCCGGGCCTCTCCGAAGCCGAGACGCGCCTGACCGAGAAGATCCAGAAGGCCATGGCCGTCATCCAGTTCAAGGTGGAGGCGGCCCTCATCGCCGCGAACCCCTCCTTCGGCCTGGACGACCGCAACCTACTGCACCGCATCAACCGCGAGCGCGGCACCGTGGTGGTGGACGGCGTGGAATACGAGCTGCTGGACACCACTTTCCCCACGGTGGACTGGGACGACCCCTACCGCCTGACCGAGGGTGAGGCGGCGGTCATCGAGCAGCTCTGCGCCGCCTTCACCCATTGCGAGCGTCTCCAACGCCACATGGCCTTCTTCCTCGACCACGGCAGCCTGTACAAGATCGAGAACGGCAACCTGCTGCTGCACGCCTGCGTACCCCTGGCCGCCGACGGGTCGCTTCTGGAGGTCACCCTGTTCGGCGAGACCTACCGGGGACGGGCCCTCTACGACATGGTGGACGCCTCGGTACGCGCGGCCTTTCTCGCCACCGACGCCGAGGAGCGCGCGCGCGGCCTGGCCATGCTGTGGTACCTATGGCTCGGCCCCGGCTCGCCCCTGTTCGCCAAGAGCAAGATGGCCACCTTCGAGCTGTACCTCATCGCCGACAAGGCCG
>CANSES010000005.1 GCA_947645965.1 uncultured Enterorhabdus sp.
CGGCGGCGCCAACGCCCATGTTCACCACGATCTTCTCGAGGCGGGGCACGCAGTTGATGTTCTTGATACCGAGCTGCTCAACGAGAGCCGGCACGATCTCGGTGGTGTACTTGACCTTCAGACGAGGAGTTTCAGCCATCAGTCTTTTGCCTTTCTTCGATGGATTAAACACGGGATTTCCGACCCCGTGTCCCCGGGACCTTCCCGGGGCCATAGCGCGCGAGCGCGCGATTGGATATTGTCCCACAATGGGGTCCTTTATCCAAGGAAAAATCCGCTTCCTTCACAGGAAGCGGATTTAAGCGGTTGCTACTCGGCGGCGGGGATATCCTTGCCGCACTTCTTGCAGACGCGGACGAGCTTGCCCTCGTCGCGGCGACGGGCCACGCGGGTGGCCTCGCCGCAGCTGGGGCACACCAGCATCACGTTGGACACGTGAATGGGGGCCTCGATGGTGGAAATGCCGCCCTGGGGATTCACCTGGGTGGGGCGCATGGCCTTCTTGACCATGTTCACCTTCTCCACCACCACGCGGGACTTCTCGGGAACGGAGCGCAGCACCTTGCCGGTCTTGCCGCGGTCCTTGCCGGTGATCACCTTGACGGTGTCGCCCTTGCGGATCGTCATCTTGTTCTGAGCCATTCTGACACCTCCCCTACAGCGTTTCCGGTGCCAGAGACACGATCTTCATGTACTTCTTGTCACGCAGCTCGCGAGCCACAGGCCCGAAGATACGGGTGCCGCGGGGGGAGCCGTCGTTGTTGATCAGCACGGCGGCGTTCTGATCGAAGCGGATGTAGGAGCCGTCGGCGCGACGGACTTCCTTCTTCACGCGCACGATCACGCAGCGCACGACCTCGCCCTTCTTGACGTTGCCGTTGGGCATCGCTTCCTTGACGCTGCAGATGATCACGTCACCGAGGCCCGCATAGCGGCGCTTCGAGCCGCCCAGGACCTTGATGCACTGCACCTTGCGAGCGCCGGAGTTGTCGGCCACGGCGAGCATGGATTGCATCTGAATCATGTGATGTTCCTACTTTCCTTAACAATAGCTTTCGTGCCAGGGCACCAAAACTATTTGGCCTTCTCGACGATCTTCAGCAGACGCCAGCGCTTCATCTTGGACAGCGGGCGCGTCTCCATGATCTGAACGGTGTCGCCGACGCCGGCCTCGTTGTTCTCGTCATGGGCATGGAACTTCTTGGTGGAGGTAATCATCTTCTTGTAGATGGGGTGGGGCTTGCGCTCCTCCACGGCCACCACGATGGTCTTGTCGTTGGCGTCGCTGACCACGATGCCCTGACGGACCTTACGCAGGTTACGCTCTTCAGTCATTGTTTGCACCTTCCTTGATCTACGCGCTCAGCTCGCGAGCCCGCATCTCAGTCATGATGCGCGCGATGTCCTTCTTAACCTGCTTCACGCGGGCGGTGTTGTCAAGCTGGCTCGTGGCCATCTGGAAGCGAAGGTTGAACAGCTCAGCCTTGGCCTCCTTCAACTTCACCTGCAGGTCCTCGGCAGAAAGTTCACGAATCTCTGCTGCTTTCATTATTGCTGCCCCTCCGTTTCACGAGTGACGATCTTGCACTTGATGGGCAGCTTGTTGATGGCCAGGCGCAGAGCCTCGCGGGCGGTCTCATCGTCCACACCGGCGATCTCGAACATGATGCGGCCCGGCTTCACAACGGCGACCCAGCCCTCGGGGTTGCCCTTGCCGGAACCCATGCGGGTCTCGGCGGGCTTGGAGGTGATCGGCTTGTCGGGGAAGATGGTGATCCACACCTTGCCGCCACGCTTCATGTGGCGGGTCATGGCGATACGAGCAGCCTCGATCTGACGGTTGGTGATCCAGTGAGCCTCGAGGGCCTGGATACCGTACTCACCGTGGTTCAGGCGCGTGCCACCCTTGGCCTTGCCCTTCATGGAACCACGCTGCACCTTGCGGTGCTTGACGCGCTTAGGTACGAGCATTTACTTGTCACCCCTCTCGCGGCGATCGTTACGACGGGAACGGTTCGGGCGGGAAGAGCCCTCGAGCGCGGGCTGGGGAGCCTTCTGGCCCGGCAGCACCTCGCCGTGATACACCCACACCTGCACGCCGATGGAGCCCATGGTGGTGGCGGCGGTGGCGAAGCCGTAGTCGATCTTCGCACGGAGGGTGTGCAGCGGCACGCGACCCTCGCGGTACCACTCGCGGCGGCTCATCTCGGCACCGCCCAGACGGCCGGAGCACTGGATACGGATACCCTTGGCGCCGGACTTCATGGCGGACTGCACGGCCTTGCGCATGGCACGGCGGAAGGCCACGCGGCCCTCGAGCTGCTCGGCTACGGACTGGGCGATGAGAGCGGCGTCCAGCTCCGGACGCTTCACCTCGACCACGTCGATGGACACCGGGCCGTTGGCGACCTTCTCCAGGTCCTTGCGCAGGGCGTCGATCTCGGCACCCTTCTTGCCGATCACCACGCCGGGACGGGCGGTGGTGATGGTGACCTTGATCTTGTCACCGGCACGCTCGATCTCCACCTTGGAGACGGAGGCGCGGGCGAGACGCGCATCCAGGAACTTGCGGATGGCAATGTCGTTCTCAAGCGTAGCGGCGTAGTCTTTGCCGGCGTACCAGCGGCTGCGCCAATCCTCGGTAATACCGAGGCGGAATCCGGTAGGGCTGACTTTCTGACCCATTACCTTATGCCTCCTCTCGGGGTGCGACGACGATAGTGATGTGGCACGTGCGCTTGTTGATGCGCGACGCGGAGCCCTTGGCGCGGGGACGAATGCGCTTCAGGGTGGGACCCTCGTCGACGAACGCGGTCTTCACGACCAGGTTGTCGGCGCGAAGGTGGTTGTTGTGCTCGGCGTTGGCCACGGCGGAGTTCAGCGTCTTGGCGACGGTCTCAGCGGCGGCACGCTCGCAGAAGGCCAGGATCTCGCGGGCCTGGGCGACGGACTTGCCGCGAACCAGGTCGACCACGATGCGGGCCTTGCGGGGAGCGATACGGACGTAACGCGATACTGCTTTAGTTTCCATGTAACTTCTCACCTATGCCCTATCGCTTCTTCTTGTCGGCCGCGTGACCCTTGAAGGTACGGGTCGGCGAGAACTCGCCCAGCTTGTGGCCAACCATAGACTCGGTAATGTAGACCGGCACGTGCTTGCGGCCATCGTACACGGCGATGGTGTGACCCACCATTTCCGGGAAGATGGTGCTCGCGCGGGACCAGGTCTTGATGACGTTCTTTTCGCCAGCCGCGTTCATTGCCTCGATGCGGGCAAGCAGGCGCGGTTCTACGAAAGGACCCTTTTTCAAACTTCTGCTCACTTAAGACTCCTTCTCTTCCGCTACTTCTTGCGACGACGGATGATGAGACGGCTCGAGGCCTTCTTCGGATTGCGGGTGCGATGGCCCTTGGTCGGCACGCCCCACGGGGTGACCGGGTGACGACCGGCGGACTTGTTCTTGCCCTCGCCGCCGCCGTGCGGGTGGTCGACCGGGTTCATGACGGTACCGCGGACGGTGGGACGGACGCCCATCCAACGCTTGCGGCCGGCCTTGCCGATCTTGATGTTGGAGTGCTCGGCATTGCCCACCTCGCCGATGGTGGCGCGGCAGGTGATGAGCACGCGGCGCATCTCAGAAGAGGGCATGCGCAGGATGGCGTAGCCGCCCTCCTTGCCCATCAGCTGGATGGAGGTGCCGGCGGAACGGGCGATAGCCGCGCCCTTGCCCGGCTGCAGCTCAACATTGTGGATGAGCGTACCCACGGGGATGTTGGCCAGGGGCAGCGCGTTGCCCGGCTTGATGTCGGCCTCGGGGCCGGACACCACGATATCGCCCACCTTCAGGCCCTTCGGGTGGATGATGTAGCGCTTCTCACCGTCAACGTAGTGCAAAAGCGCGATTCGAGCGGAACGATTGGGATCGTACTCGATGGTGGCAACCTTGGCGGGCACGCCGTCCTTGTTGCGCTTGAAGTCGATGATGCGGTAGCGCTGCTTGTTGCCGCCGCCCTGGTGACGGACGGTGATGCGACCGTAGCAGTTACGACCGGCCTTCTTCGGCTTCGGGGCCAGCAGAGACTTCTCCGGCTTGGACGTGGTGATCTCCGCAAAGTCGGAGACCGTCTGGAAACGTCGGCCGGGGCTCGTCGGCTTGTACTGTTTGATTCCCACAGTAACAACCTTTCTTGACTTCGGGCTTCCCCTCTTCGCGGCTGGTAGGGCAGCAGCGAAGGCGAGTCGCCCCTTACTTCGGATCTTCCGCTCGCGCGCCTCTCCGCACACCGGAAGCTCCCTTACTTAAGTGGCCAGGCGATTGCCGATCGGCTCAGATGGAGGCTCTGGGCCGCGACGCCGTCTAACCACGCGCCCGGGTGTATCCATAGGCACACAGACGCAAAGATGCATTATAGGCATGGGGTAAAGGGGTTTCAAGAAGTTTTTCCCAGGCGGCGCTCCCGTCACATTTCCCGCACATACGGGGAAGATGGGGGGGCGGGAGCCAAACCGCCCGTTTGGGTCATGGCGGGGAGAAAAGGTGGCGCAAAACCCCGGTTTGGTTCCCGCGGGGCGATGACGGGCCTTTGCCAACCTGGCCTTTCTTCGCGCCCTGGGAACCAAACCGCGATTTTGCGACGGAAAACTTCAGCGGGGTGTCACAAACGGGCGGTTTGGTTCCCTAGGCGAAGGGCGCGGTTGGCGACGAGGTTAGCGGCCCTTGCGGATGCCGCCTTTACGACCGTTGGCCTTGGGCGGCTTGCCGGCACACTGGGCCGCAGCGGGGGCGGGGCGACCGGAAGCGGCGGCCTTCGGGGGCCTTCCCTTACCTGGCTTCCCAGAGGCGGCGCCGGACCGCGCGCCCCTGACGGCACCGGGCTTTTCCGCCCTGGGCGACACGCCGGACTTCCCCGCCCGAGGCGATGCGCCGGGCTTGCCCGCAGCGGGCTTGCCGGCCTTGCCGCCCTTTCCGGCGGTGCCGGGCCCGCCTCCCTTTCCCGGAGCGTCGGGCCTGCCGGCATCGGGTTTCGACGGCCTTCCCTTCCCCGCGCCCGCCTTCCCCGCCTTGGCGCCCTTGCCATGGCGGCTCGCCTCCCCTTCCCCGTCGCGCTTCTTGGGACGAATGGGGCGGATGAGGCACGTTTCGTCCCAGCCGATGAGATCCTGCCGGCCGGCCTTCACGAGGGCCTCGCGCACCAGATCGTAGTTGGCGGGGTTACGGTACTGGATGAGGGCCCGCTGCATGGCCTTCTCGCGCGAAGAGCGCGGCACGTAGATGGGCTCCATGGTCAGCGGATTGAGGCCCGTGTAGTACATGCAGGTGGAGATGGTGGAGGGCGTAGGGTAGAAGTCCTGCACCTGCTCGGGGTTGAAGCCCATGTCGCGCACGTACTCGGCGAGCTTCACCGCCTCGGCCAGCGTGCTGCCGGGATGCGACGACATGAGGTAGGGCACCACGAACTGCTTCTTGCCCGCCGCGCGGTTGAGGTCGTCGAAGGCCTCGCAGAAGGCGTCGTAGACGGCCCGCGGCGGCTTGCCCATGGCGGCCAGCACCGGGTCGGACACGTGCTCGGGGGCCACGCGCAGCTGGCCGGACACGTGGTGTTCCGTCAGCTCGCGCAGAAACGTGCGGTCGGGATCGGGGTCGGCCATCACATAGTCGAAGCGGATGCCGCTGCGCACGAATACCTTCTTCACCCCAGGTAGCTTCCGCAGCTTGCGCAGCAGCCCCACGTAATCGCTATGGTCGGCCTTCAGGGCCGGGCAGGGCTTCGTGCCCAGGCAGCGGCGATCCACGCAGGCGCCGGCCTTCAGCTGCTTGGCGCAGGCCGGGGCGCGGAAGTTCGCCGTGGGGCCGCCCACGTCGTGGATGTAGCCCTTGAAATCGGCATCCTCGGTCATGGCGCGGGCCTCTTCCACCAGCGATTCGTGGGAGCGCCCCGTCACGATGCGCCCCTGGTGGAAGGTGAGCGCGCAGAAGGAGCACTCGCCGAAGCAGCCGCGGCACGAGGTGAGCGAGAACTTCACCTCGGAAAGGGCCGGCACACCGCCGGCCCCGTCGTAGGAGGGATGCCAGGTGCGCGTGTAGGGCAACCGGTAGACGGCATCCATCTCGGCCGTGGTCAGGGGCAGCGCCGGCGGGTTCTGCACCACGTACACGTCGTGGGGATAGGTCTCCACCAAGCGGCCGCCGCGCACCGGATCGCTCTCGCGGTACTGGGTAGCGAAGCTGGCGGCGAAGGCGCGCTTGTCGGCGGACACCTCGTCCCAACTCGGCAGCATCTGGTAGTCCACCACGTGCTCAAGCGAGCGGGTGCGGAACACCGTGCCGTCGATGAACGTGAGGTCTTCCACGGAAAGCCCCGCAGCCAGCCCGTCGGCGATCTCCACGATGGAGCGCTCCCCCATACCGTAGGAGATAATATCGGCACCGGAATCCAGCAGAATCGACCGCTTCAGGGAATCGGACCAGTAGTCGTAATGGGCCAGGCGGCGCAGGCTGGCCTCGATGCCGCCCAGGATGATGGGGGTCTTCTTGAAGGTGCGGCGAATGAGGTTGGAGTAGACCACCGCCGCATGGTTGGGACGGCGCCCCCCTTCCCCGCCGGGCGTATAGGCGTCGTCGTGGCGGCGCTTCTTGTTCACCGTGTAGTGGTTCACCATGGAGTCCATGTTGCCCGCCGACACGAGGAAGCCCAGGCGCGGCTCGCCAAGTGAGGCCACGCTGGCCGGGTCGTTCCAATCGGGCTGGGCGATGATGCCCACCTTGTAGCCATGGGATTCCAGCACGCGCGTGATGATGGCGGCGCCGAAAGAGGGATGGTCCACGTAGGCGTCGCCGCAGACGTAGACGAAGTCCAGCTGGTCCCATCCGCGCGCGGCCACCTCGGCCGGCGTGGTGGGCAAAAAGGCCGAAGCCGGCACCGCCTGAGGGCGCGCCGGCTTCGGAGTATGCTTCCGTGCCACTAGTTCTCGTCTGCCTTCTCGACGGCCTTCTCGTCGGCCTCCACCTCGGCGATGGTCTCCTGGGGCGCGGGGCTCTCCAAGGTCTCGGCCGTGGTGATGACGGCATGGGCGGTGACGAAGCGAGCGGCCTTCAGGCGCTCGGCGGTCTCGCGCAGGGCGAAGCCGCGGCCCGAATCCTCCAGCTGCTGGCGCATCATCTTGGGGTTGGCCTGGGGATTCATGCCGTAGCAGGCGTCTTCCAGGTCCTTATCGGTCAGCGTCATGCGCTCGTGGCGGTACACGGCGTCCAGGCAGAAGCCCTGCACCAGCACCTCGCGGGTCTGCATCATCAGCATCATGCCGAACTGCTGCTCGCCGCCGTTGGCGGCCACGAACTGCTCCCAGGTCATGCCCTGCTGCTGCAGCTCGGCGCGCAGGTTCTGCATGAGGTGGGTGCGGGTGGCCTCGTAGATCTCGTCGGCGATGCGGCCCTCGAAGCGGCTGGTCAGCTTGCCCACGGCCATCTGCTGCACGTAGCCCTCGTAGGCCTCGCGCTGCTGCGCCTCGAACACGCGGCGCATGTCGTCGCGCAGGGCCTCAAGGCTGGCGAACATCGGCATGTTCGCCTTCACCCAGGCGTCGTCGATCACGGGCACGACTTCCTTTTGCACGTTATTCACGGTGACGGTGCACTGGATCAGCTTCATGACCGGCTTGCCGTCCTCCATGCCGAGCGGGGCGTCGAAGGTGAACTCCTTGGTCTGGCCCGGATCCATGCCGAGCAGCGCCTCGTCGAAGCCCTCGGGCATGTAGCCCATGCCCAGCACGTAGGTGCGGTCCTCGGTGGTGAGCGCCTTGATCTCCTCGCCCTCGTCGGTGCACTTCATGGCCAGCGAGCAGGCGTCGCCCTCCTGCAGCGGGCGCGGGTCGATCACCTCGTAGACGAGCGAGTTCTTCGCGATGTCCTCCAGCTGGCGGTCGATGACCGACTCGTCGAACACGAAGGGCTGCACGGTGACCTCCACCGGCTCGTAGGAGGTCAGCTCGTAGGTGGGCTTCACGGTGACGTCCATGGTGAAGGAGAACTTCTTGCCGCGCTCAAACTTCACCGAGGGGGTCACCTTCGGCGGGAAAGCCGGCACGAGGTTGCGGCGATCAAGCGCGCGGGGCATCAGCACTTCGATGGCATTGGGCTCGATGATCTTGTCCAGATCGGTGATGCCCATGGTTTCCTGGCACACCTCGGCGATGGTCTTGCCGGCCTGGGGGCGAATGCCCATTTGCGCGGCGAAGGCCTCACCTGCCTCGCGCAGGGCGTTGTTCACTTCTTGGGCCGTAGCCTCGCAATCGAGGCGGATGACGCCGTCGGCCAGCTTCTTCTCGGTAACACGCATCGGTGGGATTCCCTTCTCGGCGAACGAGGGCCGCTCTTCTGCAGGCCCTTCCCTAGTTTGGTCGCCATGGTAGCACAGGCCGCCCCCAGCCCCTTATGCACCCGCACAGTTCCAGCCATATATCACAATCGAGAACCATTGCTTGAGGGGCAACCGTGGAAGGGTCGCGGTCGCAGGCGGCCTGAAGGCCGCCCCTACGGAAGAAGCAGTCCTACAAAAGCCTCCCCTCGCCCGCCAGGCCCTACCCTACCTGTTCGGCGAACTTGTAGCCGACGCGCCAGACGGTGAGGAGGTAGCGGGGCTGGGAGGGGTTGTCCTCGATCTTCTCGCGGATCTTGCGCATGAACACCGTGATGGTGCTCTCGTCCACAGTGGCGTCCTCGCCCCAGATGTGCTCGTAGATCTGGGCACGGGTGAACACCTGACCCGGGTTGGCCGCCAGAAGCGCCAGGATCTCGAACTCCTTGGCCGTCAGGTTCACCGGCTCGCCGCGCAGCCGGGCCTCGTACTGGTTGAACAGGATCTCCAGCTCGCCGGTCACGCGGGATCCCTCGCGGCTGACGGCGCGGGCGAAGGCCAAATCGTCGCGGTGACGCCGCAGGTGCGCCTGCACGCGCAGCAGCAGCTCATCGGAGCTGAAGGGCTTCACCACGTAGTCATCGCCCCCGGCGTTGAACCCGATGGACTTGTCCACGATATCGCCTTTGGCCGACAGGAAGATCACCGGGATGCGCCGCCCGCTCTCACGCATGGTGCGGCACACCTCAAAGCCGTTCATGCCCGGCATCATCACGTCCAACAGCAGCAGATCCGGCTTCTCGGAAACCAGCATCTCCAGCCCCGACAGGCCGTCCATGGCGCCGCAGAACTCGTAGCCGGCCTCCTTCATGACACGCCGCATGTAGGCGTGCAGGCTGCGATCATCGTCGATCAGCATCACCTTCGCCGTGCTGCGCCCGCCCCGGCGCCCCGTTGCCTGATCCATGTCAGTCCTCCTCCCCCGTTACGGGCAGGCGCACGGTGAAGATGCTGCCCCGCCCCAGTTCGCTCTCAACGGCGATGGTGCCGCCGTGCATTTCCACGTATTCCCGGGCCAGGGCCAGCCCGAGCCCTGTGCCGCTGTACTTGCGCGACACCGACGAGTCGGCCTGTACGAAGCGCTCGAAAATGCGCTGCCGATCGGCCGGCGCGATGCCAATGCCCGTGTCTTCCACGCTGATGAGCACCCCGTCGCCCTCGGGGGCGCCGGCGATATGGAGCCGCACTCGGCCGCCGGCCGGGGTGAACTTCAGGGCGTTGCCGCAGAGGTTCTCCACCACGTGGCGTATCTTCTCGAAGTCGGCGCGCAAAAGCGGCACGTCGGGCTCCACCTCGCAGGTGAAGGCGACGCCGTTGCGCTCGGCCAGCGACCGCACCACGTCGGACACCATGCCGGCCACGTCTCCCAGGTCCACTATTTCGCGGGTCAATTCGGTCCTCCCGGCGTCAAGACGCGTCATTTCCAGGATGTCGTTGATCATCAGCAGCAGCGCGTGGCTGTTCGCCTCGATCTCGCGACGTGTCTCCCGCTCCTCGTCGTTGAGAGAGTCGCCCTCGCGGTTCAGAAGCTCGGTGAAGGCGATGATGCTCGTGAGCGGCGTGCGCAGCTCGTGGCTCATCATAGCGAGGAAGTCCGACTTGTAGCGATTCTCGTCGCGCAGGCGCCCGTTGGCCTCTTCCAGCTGAGCCCGCTGGCGCTTCAGCACCTCGTTGGCGGCGGCCAGCTGGGCCGTGCGGTCGGCCACCTGGGTTTCCAGATTGTCGTAGATGTTGGACAAATCGGAGGCCATGGCGTTGAACCGGCCCATGAGGTCGTTCATCTCCCGCGACGACTGGGTGTGGGCGAAGCGCACGTCCAGGTTGCCGCGCTGGATGCTCTCCACCCCTTCCCGAATACGGGAAAGCGGGCGCGTGACCAGGTACTTCAGCGCCAGATACACCACCAGAAGGCACACCACCAGCATGCCCGAGAAGAAGATGACGTCCTGCACCACGCTGGCCCGCTCGCTTTCCATGTACACGTCCAGCGGCATGACGATGCTGATGGCGCCGCCCACATCGCCCAGCTTCCACCCTTCCTTGGGAAAGCCCGTCACGTCAATCTCGCCAGCCGGCTCGCCGTGGCAGTCGAGGCAATTCTCCTCGATGCGCATGGGGGCCACGTAGCGGAAGACCTCCTTGCCGTCCACCTTCGCGATCTCGGAGAACTCGGTGGCGGTGCCGTCGTTGAATGCGGTGAGCGCCGCCGATTCGAACTCGTCGGGCTGGTCGGCCGAGTTGCGTGGGTTGAAGTTGACGAACTTCGTGGAATAGGTGGACTGCGAGGTGAACAGCGCGCCGATGCTGCGGCCCACGATGGCGCAGTGCAGGCCCTGGTAGACGCCCTCGCTCGTGTAGGAGATCTGCTCGAGACGCTCTTGGTTGGAGGCCATGAACTCCCACACGGCGTCCATCTGCTGGGCCAGCACCTGGCCCTTCTCACGCAGTTCGTTTTCCATCTGGGCCCGGGCGTTCATCGACGTCCATCCGATGTTCGCCACCAGCGACACCGCGATCAACGCCACGATCAGCACCGTGAACTTGGTCTTCAGCTTGATATTCCCCATAGCGCTTCCCCCTCTGCCGCGCCGGTAGCCCCGTCAGTCCAGCGCGGCCAGCTCTGCGAGCAGATCGCTGTCGCGCCGGCACACGAGGGCGGCCACCGAAGCCGCCGCAGCGTATACGCTACGGGGCCCGGCGGCATCCGTCAAGCGGGAAGCGTACTCGCCGATCCAAACCAGCAGGTGCTCGTCCAGGAAACGCCGCTGGGCATCCACCAGGGCGGCGAAGCGCTCGGCGCTGGTCTCGGCTGCGGCGTCGGCGGCAATCGCGGCGCCATCGGCGGCCAGGGCGTCATCAGTGGCCCCTACCGCGTCCAAGATCTGCTCGGCCAAGGCGGCCATGAAGCTGAGTTCAGTGGCCAGATGGTCGTCGGCCTCATGGGGATAACCCGCGGCTTTGAAGCCGGCTGCACGGTAGGCGGCGCGCACCGCCAGGGTGCTTTCTTGGAACAGCACGGGCTTCTGAGCGCGGAAGACCGACTCCCACGGCGGCGCGGGCAGCGACGCCGGACCGATGAACTGGCGCGTGTACTCGCTGCGCAGGTCGTCGACGGCCACCGCACGGGCAGCCTCGACCAGGGCCATGCCGCAGGCGGCGCCGGCCGCCGCGGCCCCATCTGCGCCAGTCTCCTCACCCGCTGTATCATCCAAATAAGCGCACTCCCCCACCACGTGATCATCGCGCAGCACAGCAAGCAGCGCCTCGTCAGGCTCAGTGGCGAACACGCGAAACAACAGCTCGTACAGAAACCGACGGTTTTGGAGCAGGGCTTTCATCGCTTCGTCGTTATGCATCGTTCATACCCCCTCTACCAGCTGCGGCGCCGATGGCGGCGCCGCAGCGTTTTCCTTCGTTGAACGCGCCCGCTACAGCACGACGGTGCGATAGTCATCCTCCAGCGCGGCCTTGCGCGGCGTGATCACGATCGACGGTGTCGTCTGGGCCGGATCGGGCAGCACGCTGATCTTGTCCACCCCGTCGGGATGGGCCGCCCGCAGCTCGTCGATGTCGCCGAATTCCAGCGCCCGCATGGGGCAGATGGCCACGCACGCCGGCTGCTCGCCGTTGCGGCGCAGCGTGATGCAGCCGTCGCATTTGTGAGTCAGAGAAATCTCCTCGATGTAGCGTGGCACCCCGTAAGGACAGGCGTTCACGCAGTACTGGCACCCGATGCACTTGCTGTCGTCGTGCTGCACCGTGCCGTCTTCCCCATCGATGTACATGGCCTCGTTGGGACATACCTCAACGCAGGCGGGGCTCTCGCAATGGTTGCAGGTCAGCGAGTAGTGGAAGCCGCGCGCCTGGGGAAACGCGCCCGTCTCGAAGCTGCTCACCTGACGAAACGTCACATCGGCGTTCAGATCGTTCTTGTCGCAGCACGCTATCTGGCAGGCGCGGCACCCCGTGCAGTTCTCCTCGTTATAGTAAAAGCCCTGTCGCATGTATGCTCACCCCTTCTTAGAAGATAACCGTCTGCGGCTTTTCGATGTCGGCCATCAAAGGCTCGCCATCGTACTTCGCGAAATCGATCAGGCAGGAGTTCCAACCGATAACGCCCGACACGCTGGTATGCGAGCCGCACAGGATGTTGTCGGCACCACCGCGGTCGATGCCCGTCTCCTCGTCGATGTCGACCCAGCCGCCGTGGGGCAGCCCCACCACGCCGGGCATCAAGCGCTCGGTCACGCAAGCAGGACGCAGGGTCTTGCCGTTGTCGTTCCACAAAATCACCGTGTCGCCATCGGCAATGCCCTTCTGCCGGGCATCCTGGGCGCTGATGTACACTGGATGGGCCCATGCGTTGCGCAGCCAGCCCACGTTGTCGAAGGTGGAATGGGAGCGGCGCAGATAGTGGGGGTTGTACACGATGTAGGGGTACTGGCCCTTTTCCTTCGTTTCCCAATTGGAGAAGGAGCCTTCATAGCCATCAAGAATGGGCTGCCACACCGGCGTGGCCGAGGCGACGCCGTTCTCCCGCGTCGTACTCGCGAACATATCGCGCACCGTCGGCGAGTAGATCTCGAACTTGCCGCTCGCCGTAGGACGCGGATTGGCCACGGGATCTTCGATGAACGCGGCATAGCCGATGCAGGCGGCGTAGGCGTCGTCCTTAGAGCGCGGCACCGAGAACACGCCCTGGTCAATCCATTGCTGAAGAGGAATCAGCCCTTCTTGCGGCGTCCCTTCCACGCCCCAGGCATCGATATCCTCCTGGGTGATCGTGGCCACGGGCTGCGGCGTGCCCGTTTCGTCCAGCAGCGCGGCCGTGGCCAGCTGATTGAAGTACTGCTGCTTCTCGCTGATGGGGAAGGCGTCGTTGGGATTCAGACCCAGCTTCTCCGCCAATTCGCGAGCCACCTGCTGGTCGCTCTTCGCCTCGAAGAGGGGCTCGCACACCTTCCCGTAGGCGATCATCGCCTCTTTCTGATAGTTGAACAGACGCCCCTCGCGTTCCCATTCCGTGGTCACCGGCAGCACGATGTCGGAATAGCGCGCATCGGTGTTGTAAGTGTAGGCCTGAGTGACAATGAAATCGACCTTGCGGTGCACTTCGATGCCCTTGTTTAGGTTCGGTTTCGTCTGCAAACTGCACACCTCGGTGCCGACGCTGCCGCCATTCAGGCCCCCGTGGTAGATGATGTGGATGTCGATGTCGCGCACCTCGCCAGGCTGGAAGAGATAGGTCATGCCCGTGTGCAAGTACTTCCCTTCCAAAATGGCGTCCCATGCGTCCACGTCGTTGATCATGTCGTCAATGGGATTCGGCAACGGCTCAAGTCCCGTTTGCCCCGCCACGAACATATCGGTGCGCGAGTTGGCCGCCCATGAATTAGAGGAGGTTGTCACGCTGTTACCCGGCTTGCCGATATGACCGCCCATGAGTCCCACCGTGGCGAAGATAGCCGGGAAGTACTCGGCGTTGATAATGCGCCCGGGCGCGAAAGCCGAGAACAGATTGACGTTATTGGCCTTGCCCATCACTTCGGCGAGCTTGCGGATGGCCTCAGGCGCGGCCCCGCAATGCTCGGCCGCCCATTCGGCCGTCTTGGGAACCCCGTCGTAGGTACCCAGGACGTAATCCATGAAGTTCTCCTTGGGATCGGCCCCCTCGGGCATCGATTCCGCATCGAAACCCGACGCGTAGGTGTGCAGAAAGTCCCAATCGATAAGGCCCTTCTCGCCATCCTCTGTCAGCATGGTATGGGCCACGCCGAGCAGAAGCGCCGCATCCGAACCGGGATAGACGGGAATCCATTCGGCGTCCAGCAAGTCGTAGCTGTCGTTGAAGAAGGGGTCTATGGCGATGAACTTCACACCGGCATCCTTGAGGTGCTTGTAGAACCAGCTGGGATTGCCCGCCGAGCTCCATGCGGGATTGCTGCCGAACATGACCACATAGTCGCTGTTGAACAGGTCATAGCGATCGTTGCCCTCTAAGCCAATGAAGCTATAGCCGTAGTTGTGCAACCACGCCCAGTTGCCCACCGAACTCGTGGAGTGGGAGTAGGTGTAGCCGCCGTTCAGTGCAAGCGTGCGAAAGATGTCATCACCACCGGGGCAGTAGATGGCGCGCGGGCCGTAGGCGTCCATCACGTGCTTGATCTCGTCGGCCACGTAGGTGAGGGCCTCATCCCAGCTGATGCGCTCCCATTCGTCGATACCGCGCAGGCTCTTGTCGCCGCCGGTCAGCGGCTCCCAGTGCTTGCGCTTCATGGGGTACTTCAGGCGGTCGGCTGAGAACACCTGCTGGCGCTGGGAACGTCCGCGTCCGCAACTGCGGATCTGGGGATGGTCGTAGCTGTCCTCGTGAGTGTCGTCGGTCTTCTGGCGCACCACCACGCCGTCCTGTACGAGCACCTTGTTCACGCAGCGACCACCGCAGTTGTGCCAGCACGCAGCGCTCACCCAGGTGCCGTCCACCAGGTTGCGGCCGTCTGAGCCCACGTTCGGGTCAGCCTCGCCCGTGTCGGCCGTTTTCACCTGGTTCGAACAACCCGCAAGACCGGTCGCTGCGAGCGCAGCCGTGGCCGCAGCGCTCGCCTTCATGAAGTTGCGGCGGCTCATCGCCGATGCTTCGCGCGCTTTTTCGAGATAGCTCGTCATAGCTTGCCCTCCTCTTTTGTTGTTGACATTCCCCCTAGGAGCAGCCCTTTTGAGGCCTAACCATAGCCTATGAAACCCAAAGATTAATCACCATACTCGGAATCCTTAGTTTTCCTTAGGAGAATCTTTCCGAATTATTAAGAAGAGTCATCGGATGCGGAACACCCATCAACTGAGGGAGACCCTTCGTAGGGGCAGCCTTTAGGCCGCCCGTCAATCGTGACTGTGCGGGCGGGCTGAAGCCCGCCCCTACGGGACCTACCCCTTCCCCGCCAACCAGTCACGCGGCACCCTCGCCTCTGCCGTTGACGGACGGCCTTCCAACGCCGCAGAATTTCGAAACCTGGGGGCAACATCGAGGCCTATGATGGGAAGCACCCCGCAAGAGAGCAGAAAAGGGCATCGCCCCGAAGGGAGGCTCCGTGCCGCACAACCGACAGAAGAAGATCGCGCTCGTGAACGACTACACCGGGTTCGGGCGCTGCTCGGTGGCCGTGCAGCTGCCGATCATCTCGCACCTGCGCGTGCAGTGCTGCCCGCTGCCCACGGCGGTGCTGTCGAACCACACCATGTTCGACAGCTTCAGCTTCCAGGATTTCACCGCGCACATGGAAGAGCACATCGCTGAGTGGCGCAAGCTGCAGCTTCAATTCGCGGGCATCTGCACGGGCTTTCTCGGGTCGGCCGATCAGATCGCCATCGTGGAGAACTTCATCCGCGAATTCGCCACCCCCGAAACCGTGGTGGTGGTCGACCCCGTGATGGGCGACTACGGACGCCCCTACACCACCTACACGCCGGCCATGTGCGCCTCTATGGGACGTCTGGTGGCCGCCGCCGATATCGTCACGCCCAACCTGACCGAGGCGGCGCTGCTGCTCGGCGAGCCCTACCCCGCCGACAGCTCGCTCGATGCCGTGGCGGCCATGGCCGAACGGGTGGCCGCCATGGGGCCGCGCTCCGTGGTGATCACCGGCGTCGTGCGCGACGGTGCCGTGGCGAACGTGGGCTACGAGCGCGACGGGGGCTCCTTCACCGTGCGCACACCTCAGCAGGGCGGCGACCGCTCGGGTACCGGCGACGTGTTCGCGGCCATCATCGCCGCCGACGCGGTGAACGGCCTGCCCTTCCGCACCTCGGTCGAACGGGCGGCCGCGTTCATCGGGCGCTGCATCGAGCGCTCGGCCGCGATGGGCATTCCCGTCACCGACGGGGTGGCCTTCGAGGAAGTCATTCGGGAACTGGATTAGAAGCACAAGCGAGAAAGGGCACGCCGTGTCGAAAGCCATGACCATACTGTACGAGGTTTACAACGGCCTGTACGTGAACCTAACGAACCGCTGCTCGAGCCGCTGCACGTTCTGTCTGCGCAGCCAGGGCGAGTCGGTCTGCGGGTCGGACAGCCTGTGGCTCGAGTACGAGCCCACCTTCGAGGAAGTGCGCGACGAGTTCGCGAAGTTCGACATGGGGGCATACGACGAGGTAGTGTTCTGCGGCTTCGGCGAGCCCACCGAGGCGTGGGACACCCTGCGCGCGGTGGCAGCCTACGTGAAGGAGACCTACGGCCTGCCCGTGCGCGTGAATACCAACGGCCAGGGCTCGCTGATCTGCGGCCGCGACATCGCGCCGGAGTGCGCCGGGATCATCGACGCGGTGTCCATCTCGCTGAACACCCCCAACCCCGAGCGCTACGCCGAGCTGGCCCGCAGCCGTTTCGGCGAGGAAGCCTTCCCCGCCATGCTGGATTTCGCCCGGGAGGTGCGCCAATACGTGCCCGAGGTGACCATGACCACCGTGGAGACCACCCTCACCCCCGAGGAAGAGGCCGCCTGCCAAACCCTCTGCGACGAACTGGGCGTGACCTACCGCATCCGTCAGTGGGTCGAGCAGGGAAAGATCACGAAGTAGGGGAGTCCGCGCCGGTCGCGGGCGGGCTGAAGCCCGCCCCTACGAAGCCCATCCCCATTGTAGCCGAGTCTACTCCCCAAGCATCCCCGTAGGGGCGGGCTTCAGCCCGCCCGTCAACCACGGCAGGGCAGGCCCGTTTCGCGGGGGGGGGGGCCGCGCGCCGGTTCCGCCGCGCCGAGACCAGGCCGAAACGGCCGGGTCTCCCCCGCGCGGACGGTCCGCGCACGGCGCCCCCACCCCGCGCCCCGGCTGGGCCGGCCCGTTTGGGGGGGTGGGGGTCCGCCCGCCGATCCCCCACCGCCGATAACCGGACTAACTGTCCTGTTCTCCCAAGCGAGGACTGTCCGAGCACGGCGCCCCCTCCCCGCGAAACGGGCCGGAGGGACGCGCGAGACCACCAGCCCGAAACCCTTTCCGCAACAGACCCGAGGACCCCATTCTCTATTCGTTGGACTTCAAGCTCTCCACCATGTCGATCTTGGCCAGCTTGGGGCGCATTACCAGCATCACGATGGCCGTGAACACCATGGTCAGCGCAAAAGCGATCACGTAGCTGGGCCAGTGGATGGTGCGCCCGAACATCACCTGGTCCACCTCGGCCGTCACGACGACGAAGCCCTCCAGCACCACGCCAAGCCCTAGGCCCACCACGGCTCCCAGTATCGTCAGCAGCACGATCTCGCGGAAGATGTAGGCGTTCACCTCGTGAGGCGTAAATCCCAGCACCTTCAGCGTGGCGATCTCGCGCGCCCGCTCGGTGATATTGATGTTCGTGAGGTTGTACAGCACGATGAACGCGAGCGCCGCCGCGGCCACCACGAGCACCACCACGACCATGTTCACTGATCGCAGCATCTGCTTATAGGAGGCGATGATCTCGTCGTTGTAGGCCACCGTGTCCACGGCACCCGTGGCCCGCAGGGCGTCGCTCAGCGCCTGGCGCTGCCCCTCGTCGTTTGTGGCCTGGGCGTACACCGTCAGGTTCGTCGGCTCCTTCCCGAAGACGCGCTCGAAGGTGGCCGGAGTCATGAAGGCATAGTCGCCGATGTAGTTCTCGATGATGCCCGCCACGGGCACCTCGAAGGTCTTCGCCGTGGCGTTGCCCAGATCGTCCTGCTCGGCGAAGGTGAGCGTGCCGCCCACGGCAAGGCCCAGCTTCGACGCCAGCTTCTCGGTGACCACGGCGCCGTCGTTGGTCAGCGGCACCGCCTCGTGGCCCTCGCGGGTACGGAAGGTCCACAGGTCCTCGAAGGCCAGCGAGTCGGCGGGGGCCACGATGGTGGTCATGGCCTCGGTGCCGTCGGCGCCCTGGGCGATCATCGATTCCTCGGTGGCCCGCACGCTCACGGGCAGCACGTCCTTGTCATCCATGAGCGCGGCAGCCTCGGCCCGCTCCGACTCGGCGGCGCCGTCCTTCTCGGAAATGACCACGTTGTAGTCCACCAGCTCGCCGTACTGCACGTCGATGATGTCGTTGATGGAGTTCTGCAGCCCCAGGCCCGTCAGCAGCAGGGCCGTGCAGCCGGCGATGCCCACGCAGGTCATGAACAGGCGGCGCTTATAGCGGAAGATGTTGCGGAAGGTGACCTTCCACGAGAACGATAGGCGGCGCCACACCGGCCCGATGTGCTCCAAAAGAATGCGCTTGCCCGCCTTCGGCGCCGGCGGCCGCATCAGCGCCGCGGGGCTCTCCCGCAGGGTGGCCGCGGCGGCGGCCCAGGTGGCCAACAACGTGATGCCCACGCCGAAGCCGGCCGCGGCGGCCGCGATGCCGACGTCCACGGGCATGGCGCCGCGGGGCACATAGTACACGATGGAGTAGGCCTCCATGATCACCCAGGGCAGCACCTGCGACAGCACGGCGATGCCCACCACACTGCCCACACCCGCGGCCAGGGCGGCGTACAGCAGGTACTTCGACGTGATGCGCCCGCGCGAGTAGCCCAGGGCCTTGAAGGTGCCAATGAGCATGCGCTCTTCCTCCACCATGCGCGTCATGGTGGTCAGGGCCACGAGCGCCGCCACCAAGAAGAAGATGAACGGGAAAAACGACGCGATGGCGTTCACGCGCTCGGTATCGTTCTCGAAGCTGACCAGCCCGAAGTTCTTGGTGCGGTCCATGACGAGCCAGTCGGGCGGCTCGATGTCGTTGATCTTCTCCTGGGCCTCGGCCAGCTCGCGCTCAGCGGCGTCCAGCTGCTCGTTGGCCTCGGTGGCCGCGGCGTCGTAGTCGGCCACGCCCTGCTCGTACTCGGCGCGGCCCGCCTCCAGGTCGGCCTTGGCCTGCTCGTATTCGGTGCGGCCCTCTTCCAGGCGCTTCTTGCCCTCTTCGATGTCCAGCTTGGCCGTATCCAGCTGGCGCTGGGCGGCGGCGAACTGCTCGTCGGCCCGGGCGCGCTCGGTGGCCATGTTCTGCTTGGCCTCGTCCAGGGCCACAGCGGCCTGCTCGATCTCGGCGATGGCCGCTTCCAGCTCGGCTTTCTGGGCTTCAAGCTGCGCGCGCTGGTCGGTGGGCAGGTTGGGGTTCGCGAGAGCCGCCGTCACCTGGGCCAGGGATTCCTGCAAACCGGGCAGGGCCGCCTGGGCTTCGGCCAGATTGGCCTCGTTGGCCTCGATAGCGGCCTGGGCCTCGGCGAACTGCGCCTCGGCCTCGGCGCGGCGGTTCTTCAGCTCCTCGCCGCCCTGGACGTACTCCTTCTCGCCGTCTTTGATCTTGCGCTCGTTCTGGCCCAAGGTGGCCGCGGCGGCATCCAGCTTGCGCTGGCCCTCGTCCAGCTCGGCCTTCGCCTCGTCCAACTGGGCGCGGGCGTCGCCCAGCTCGGTCTGGGCCTTCAGCTCTTCGTTCTCGTATTCCACGCGGGCCTTGTCCAGCTCCACCTGGGCCTCGGCCTGCAAGCCGACCACGCGCGCTTCCTCGCGCGCCGGAGCAATGGCCTCGATGGCATCCACCACTTCCCCGACGCGCTGCTCATAGGCCTCGCTGTCGGCCGGCAGATCGGCGGCCCCATCCACGGTGAGGTAGGCCTCCACGTAGGGCAGATCGGGGCTGAAGTCCTCGGGCAGCACGTACATGAACTGCTGGATGGTGCCCGACCCGATGGTAGTGGTGCCCATGGCGGTGGAGCTGACGTAGAGCGGCGAATGCACGCGCCCCACGATGGTGAACTCGGTGCGCGACAGCGTGTCGTCCACGTCGCCCACGGTCGTATCCACCATGATGGTGTCGCCCAGGGCAGACGGGCCGCTCATCACCTTGTCGTTGAACACCACGCACTCCCCCGGCGCCTCGGGCCAGCGACCCTCCACCAGATCGAGCCGGTTGAGGTAGTCGCCGTCGTCGGAGATGATGGCCGCACCGTCGCCCTTCTGGCTCGAAGCCGCGGCAGCGGGCAGGGAATGGACGCGCATCACGTACTGGTCGCCGTTCAAGCTGGCCAGCACGTCGGCCGAGTAGGCGGCCATCACGTGGGCCACGCCGTCCACCTGGCGCAGCGCCTCGATGTCCTCGTCGGTAAGGCCCAGAGTGGACACCACGCGGATGTCCATGAGCGAGGTGCCGTCGTAATAGGCGTCGGCGGCCATCTTCATGTCGGGGGCCGTCATGCGCAGGCCCGCGTAGAAGCCCGTGCCCAGGGCCACGATGGCGGCGATGGCGATGAAGCGGCCGAGCGAGTGGCGAATCGACCGCGCGATATCCTTGTTGAAGGCCTTCATCGGCGCACCGCCCTCGGCGCAATGCGGGCGGGGACGCGGACCCCTACCATTCCAGCACCTCGGCAGACAGGGGCGCCTCGTTGATCTCCACCGCGGCCACCGACCCCTCGCGCACGTGGATGACGCGGTCGGCGATGGCGCAGAACGCGGAATTGTGCGTGACCACCACCACGGTGCGGCCCGTGGCGCGGCAGGTGTCCTGCAAAAGCTTCAGGATGGCCTTGCCCGTCTCGTAGTCCAGGGCGCCCGTGGGCTCGTCGCACAACAGCAGCTTGGGATTCTTCGCCAGGGCGCGGGCGATAGCGACGCGCTGCTGCTCGCCGCCCGACAGCTGCCCGGGGAAATTGCGCACGCGCGCCTCGAGGCCCACGGCGGTCAGCACCTCGTCGGCGGGCAGGGGGTTCTTGCAGATCTGCGAGGCCAACTCCACGTTCTCGCGAGCCGACAGATTCGACACCAGGTTGTAGAACTGGAAGACGAAGCCGATGTCGTAGCGGCGATACTTCGTCAGCTGCTTGCGGGAAAACGAGCTGACCTCGGCGCCGTCGAGCAGGATGGTGCCCGACGTGCAGCTGTCCATGCCGCCGAGCATATTCAAAAGCGTGGTCTTGCCCGCGCCCGACGGCCCGACGATCACCACAAACTCGCCCTGTTCGATCTGGAAGTTCATGTCGCGCACCGCGGCCACTTCCACCTCGCCCATCTGGTACACCTTGCTTACATCGCGAAACTCCACGAACGCCATAACGCCTCGCATTCCCCGCCGATAGATATCCCTTCCACGATACACGAGAACCCCAGCCGGGTCACCCCACGGCCCCTCGAATCCCGCAGAAAAGCCCCGCGGGGCGGTGTGATCTCAAACGGCGCAAAACGGACCTAGAGCGTGGACGCTGATTCGCCCGCCTCCGACGCACCGAAAAGAATCCCGCCATAGCGGGCATCAAGTTCAGCCTGCAATGCTTCAAAGGCGGGGACGTAAGCATCGATGATGCGGACGACCATGGCCTGCGCGGCATCGCCGTTGTACACGTGAGCAAGATCGTTGCGAGCCTTCAGCATTTCCAGCCAAATGCCCTCGTCAATGCAATCGTACGTAGCGAAGGCGGCTTTCAGTATCTCGCGAGGCGAGCCCGAGGCGGCCACGGCATTCCCCTCGTAGGCGAGCGTTTCCTTGAGCAGCTTCCAAGCAAGCTCGAATTGGAGCGAGAACTTGTTGATGATGCCGCTCACCACGAACTCGTTGCGAGTATCCTCCTCGCCGGCCCGGGCGAGCACGGCGAGATGGCTGGTGAAATTATCGTACTTCTTCATAGATGAGCTGCCCTTCCCGCGCAACCGTCTCGCGCAGTTCCTGCTGAACGGGACCGTCGAGATTCACGAAATCGAACGAGAGCAAGGTGGGGGCGCTTTCCTCCACATCGAGTGCGAAACGCACCTGATCACCGCCCGACAAGGCCAGATCGATGTCGCTTTTCGACCGCTGTTCCCCGCGAGCCCGCGAGCCGAACAACGTGACGGCGCGCAACCCGCACCGCTGCGCGCTCAAACGAATCGCCTCGATCACCGCTGGATGTATGCCCGTCTGTTCCATACCACCCATTGTACACCACCCCCGAAAGCAGGAGGGCGACCGCCCGTGGAGCGCGGTCGACAGGGCGACACAATTAAGCCCCTAACCGAGGGCGGCTTGGGCCTGGGCGAGGATTTCGGCTACTGCGGCGGTCTCCAGCTGGGTGAAGGGGGTCACCGGGGCGGGGGTGCCCTCGAAGGAGCCGAGGGGTTTGTGGAGCCAGGCGACGTCGTGCCAGGCGCCGTGCTTGAAACCGGCGCGGGCTTGGATGCCCATGGTGGTGAAGCCCTGCTTCTCGTGGAGGCGCAGGCTGGCCTCGTTGGGCACCGTGATGAGACTGTAGGCCGTGCGCACCCCTTGCAGCGCCAGCAAGTCCAGCAGCGCCCGCAGTAAAGCGCTGCCCCAACCGCGGCCGGTGCAGGCGGGAGCGAAGTAGATGGACACCTCGGCGTTCCACGCGTAGGCCGCGCGCTCGCCGATGCGGTGGGCGTAGGCATAGCCGAGAATGACGCCGGCCTCCTCCACCACCAGATAGGGATAGTCACCGACGATGCCCGCCATGCGTGCTTCAAACTCCGCTGCCGAGGGCACCGTCGTTTCGAAGGTGATGGCCGTGTCCTCGATATAGGGCGCGTACACCGCAAGCACCCCCGCCCCGTCGGCCACCGTCGCCAACCGCACCCGCACTCCCGCCGCGCCGGCCGCCACGGGTGTCGACACGGGCGCCGTTAACGTAGGCACCGCCGTGTCAACCGCCATGTCGACTGCCGCTGATGGGGGCTGTACAGCGACCGCGTCAGCGACGCCCGGTTGCCCCGACGATAGGGCCGACGCGGCCATGCTAGTATCTCGATCCACGACCATCCCCTTCCCGTTGAATTGACCCCATCATGCTAGCACGACACAGAATGCACGCGCCCCGCCTCATCCCGCCCCGCACCTTTTCCGCACTTTATCGGGGAGGCCGATGCCTCAATGACGCCAATGCATCGCCGGATCGCCAGATCGCCGTGTCGCAAAACCGCTGCGTTGCCACGCCTCACGGAGCCACGCCCACTCTTCCCCTATCCATCTTCTCGCCCTATTTCAAAAAATGTCTTTGAAAGTGGCGCTGGATTTCGAAAAGTACGCAGCGATTGCCCGGAATCCTCGATGCCCTTCCCGGCCCGGATGCCTCCACCAGGGGAAACAGCTCCAGCTCATACGGCAAATGGCGCTAGATTTCGAAAAGTACGCGCACCTTGTCAACTTTTCGAAATCCAGTGCCATTTTCAGTGGGTTCAATTTAAAAACCTACCAGACTGTTGCACATACGACATCCTCTTCCCCCGTTGCAGTCCTCCCCCACCCGAGCTCGCCAGCACGCCTCATAAAGCTGCGGCCACATCGAGCCGTGCGAGTCTTGCCCGCGACCATGCGCCGTCTTCACCGTGTTTCACCGCATTGCATCGCGCTGGCACCCCAACGAGCATTTCGATCAAGGCCCCGAAGCGCCTAGTCACCCGCGAGCCAGTGGTCGCGACAATAGCGATTGAGCGACCACCCCGTCCGATAGAGCGCAGCGTGCTTGGCGGGAAATTGCTGACCGCGAATGCGCAATGGGCGCCCGATTTCCCGCGCGATCTCTTCCGCCACGTGCCTCATGCTGCGAGGATCACGCAGTTGTTGCAGCGTGACCGTAAAAACTTTGAAGCCGTCATGGGCGAGGGCGAGCCGCTTCTTCGCATCGCGAGCAACTTGCGAACTCGTGAGATGCTCGGAATTCGAGTCGTACTCCACCGCTACGCGGTGATCGGGCCAAAGCAGATCGGGAACGAGGGTACCTCTATCGGACATCACTCGCGCCTTCTTGCTTACCGCCATACGCTGATTCACGTCGCTCCCTACAAGTTCGTAGCCTCCGCATCGCCTCGGCAGCCCCAGTACCATCCGAAGGAAAACCTCAGGAGGCGAGGCCGCCTTCTCGACGAGCAGCGGGAGGGCTCGGCGGGCCATCTTGACCCCTTTCAGGCCACCGTTGCTTCTCACGAAGGCCGCCAATCGCTTTTGGGTGGTAAGGCGTTGGCGCGTCGCCAAACCGCCCCTCTCCGCCGGATCGAGACGAAACGTTCCGCACAAAGCAGATCCCACTTTAACGAGTTCGGGCAGCGATGCGTCTTGAGCCACTTGAACGAAACACAGTTCCGGCGAGGAAACGTAGAGGCCGTCCGCGATGCGGTAGAACGATCCTTTGGCATACGAGCGCCGCGAAATGTGCGTGACGGCACGGGCTCCACAGGGACGGCACGCCCCCGGCACCAAGCAATGATAAGGCTCGGGAATCTGCGGGAAGCAGGCCGAGACGTGATCCAAGGCCAACGATGCGGGAGCACAACGAGCAACGCATTTCCCGCCTGCCGCATTCCCGCGGTCGGGCAGGGCGCTCGCCGTAAGCCAATACGCTAGGGCAGAAACGCCGAAAAGAACGAGCCGCATGAATATCCGCCTTTCCCCTTAGTCAAAGAAAAGCGCACTATAGCAGGGACGTGTCGCAAAACCTGCCGCTGAAAAGTCGTCGGCAGACCGCTTTTTTACCGCATGAGAGACGCACCGCGCGCAGACCGTTCGGAAAAGAGCCTGCGACCTGGTGTTGGGAGAAATCGCCGCACCGCCTTTGCGGTGTCGCCAAACGAGTGGGGCACGAAAGTACGACGTTCTTTCACAAAGAAGCGTCTGCAGCGCGAGCCAAGCGTCGGCCGAGGAAATTAGAGCATTGTCCAGATATCGGCACAACGCAAACGCAGAGCCTATCGCGCCGTGCTCGCTTCGTGACGCCCAAGGAGAGGGGCTTGCGCATCGTGCATGCAGCCCGGCTCGGCTCGACGCGCAAGCCTCCTCAGAAAAAAGTTCCCCAAAAGTGGCGCTTGATTTCGAAAAGTTTACGCGTCGCGGTTACTTTTCGCGTTTTGCTGCCAACCTCCATAGGCCGCCGTGCGTTTCCGCAGGTCACGGATGGGCGATTTCGAACAGAGGGACATTCCCAAGCCCAGGCGGTTTACTTTTCGAAATCCAGTGCCACTTTCAGCACCTTCAATTGGAAAACAGCGTGCGACACCCCTACAGATCCACGACGGCGAGGTTGGCGGGGCCGCTGACGATGAAGCCGACGTTGCGGACGTAGGCACCGGCGGCCACCTTGCCGTTGTTCGCGTCGCTGGCCACGGTCAGCTCATTGGCGTCGACGGACGCCTGGCAGTTCCAGCTGTCCTCCAGCGTCAGATCGGCGCTGAAGGGAATGGTGACCGACCAGGCCTCGGTGCCGGCGCCGTAGTTGTTGCCCGTCATCTCGTACTTGAAGAAGGTGCGGCCGTCTTGCTCCCAGGTGTCGGTCACGTTCAGCTGCCACTGGATGGTGTCCTCGGCGAAGGCCATCATGGCCGAGTCCTTGGTGTTGGGCTTCTTGTCGGCGCGGGCCAGCTGCACTTCCTTGCGATCGAAGCCGGGGCCGCGCAGGGTGTCCACGAGCCACAGGCCCTCTTCGCTCAGATCGTCCAGCGAAAACTCGCTCGTCTTCGCCACGTCGGACTTGAACAGGGCTGACTTCTCGCTCTTGTTGGACAGGTTCCAGCAGATGTAGCTGACGTTCAGCTCGTCCATGAGGCGCACCCAGGCGTCGGCCGAATCGTAGTCGATGGCGCCGTCGCCGGAGGCCTCGCAGATACCGAACTCGGACACGAACACCGGCAGACCCCCCTCCACGGCCGTGCGCAGGCGGTTGCGCAGGTCGTCCTGGTGGGTGGCGGCGTAGAAGTGCATGGCGTACATGACGTTGGGATCGGCCAGGGGGTCGGCCGCGGCGGCCTCCACGTCCTGGGACCAGGTGGGCGTGCCCACGATGATGATGGCATCGGGATCGTTGGCGCGGATGATCGGGATGATAGCTTCGGCGTAGGACTTGATGTCGGCCCAGGTGGTGGCACCGTTGGGCTCGTTGCAGATCTCATAGATCACGTTGTTGTAGCCGGCCAGGTCACGCGACATAATGGCGAAGAAGTCGGAGGCCACCCATTCGTTGGTCCAGGGATTGGCGTCGGATAGCGTGTGCCAGTCCACCACCACGTACATGTCGGCGGCCGTGGCGTACTCCACGCCGCGCATCACCAGATCGCGCAGCTTGCTGCGTTCACCATCGGTGGCGTAGCCGCCCGATTCAGCCGAGTACAGAGCCAGGCGCACCACGTTGGCGCCCCAATCTTCGCGCAGTTCGGTGAACAGCGGCTGGTTCACGTACTGGGGAAACCATGCCAAGCCGTGGGTGGATACGCCGCGCAGCTGCACGGGGTTGCCCGCGGCATCCACCAGCTGGGAACCCTGCACCGCGAGCGCGCCGTTGACCGAGGGTGTGGCCAGGGGCCGGGCGGGCTCTTCGGCCAGCTCCTCGGCCTCGGGCTCGGGGGTCGTCGCGGGCTTCTCGGCCTCGGGCTTGGGCTGCTGGGGACGGGTGGGCTCGGCTTCTACGGCCATGCCGGCACCGTAGTCGGGCGCCTCGGACTGACTCGTCGCCACAATGGCGAGACCCACACCGGCCGCCACGAGGGCCGCCAGGGCCACACCTGCGATCACCAAGCGCTTCGTGCGCCTCTTCTTCCCCACCTGCGCGGCCATAGGCACCGCCCTTCTCTATAGGGACCGAACCGTTGCGAAGGCGGTCCCGTGATCCGAAGCGCCGCGGGCGCTTCGGCTGCGTTTAGTTGAGCCTGACATTGTATACCATGGCGTCGCTGGCGAGAAGCGCGGCGCCCAAGCTGAGAAACTCCTGCTGGCTGAGGGTTTCGCCGCGCCTCTTCGGGTCGATGGCCGCCGCCTCGAAGAGCGCCGGCAGCTGGGTTGCCGCAACGGCGCCGTCGACGGTGGCGGAGGCGGAGGCGGCTGGCGTTGCTGGGGCGGCCGATGAGGCAGCCTCGGAATCGCTCGCGGAAGCGGAGGCCGTAACGCCCTCGGCCGGCAGGGACAGCCCAATGGCACCGCGGCCAGCGAAGAACGTCTTGCAGGAGTTCGCCAAGGTCTTGCGGCGATTGGCGAAGGCGGCATCGGCCATGAGGCCGGCGGCGGCGATGACCGCCGGGGACGCCGGGCTGCCATCGGCCATCAGCGGCACACGGCGGTTCAGGCGGATGACCGCAGAATCCACGCGCGGCGGCGGGAAGAAGTTGCCCGGCCCCACGGTGAAGCGCCCGGCGGGCTCGGCGTACAGACCGAGCTTCACCGTGTAGGCGCCGTAGTTCTTCGTGCCGCGCTCGGCGGCCATGCGGTCGGCCACTTCCTTCTGCACCATAACGGTGGCGGAATCCACGAAGGGGAACTGCTGGAAATAGTCGAGCACCACCGTGGCGGCCACGGCGTAGGGCAGGTTCGACACGAGCTTATTCGGCCAGGGCGCGACCAGGTCGGCGGCGGTCAGGTCGAGGGCGTCCTTCTCAATGAGGGTGAAGCGATCGCGCCAAGGGTACAGGGTGTCGGCCAACACCGCGGGCAGGTCGGGATCGCGTTCGACGGCCACAACGTTGGCGGCGTGCTTCAGAAGCGCGATGGTGAGGGTGCCGATGCCGGGACCCACCTCCAGGATGCGGTCGGCCTCGCCTACCTCGGCCAGAGCGACGATCTTCTTCAGCACGTCGTCGTTCACGAGGAAGTTCTGGCCCAGGGTGTATTTGGTGCCGATGCCGTGGGCCTCCAGCACGAGCCGCGTGGCGCTGGGAGTGGAAAGGGGCGAGAGGCGACCGTCGTCGCCAGCACGGCCCTCGGGGCCAAAGCCGCTAGCGGTGGCCGCCACGGCCGTTGCCCTTCTTCTTGGTGTTCTTCTTGCCGTAGGCGGGGCCGCCCTTGCCTCCCGATTTGCGGTTGTTGCGGGAGCCGGGCTTGCGGCCCTGGCCCTGACCGGCACCGTCGCCGTCGCCCGAGGGGGCGTCCTTCGGGGAGGAGGACTGGCTGACCGAGAGCTTAGCGCGGGATTTGGGGCGGTCGGAAGCGGGGGCGTCATTCCAATCGTCGGCGTCATCCCAGGCGTCGGCGTTGTCGCGGGCGGGCTGAAGCCCGCCCCTACGGGGAGCGTCATCCCCATCGCCGGCATCGCCCCAGTCGTCGCCGTCATCCCAATCGCCGGCGTCGCTCCAGTTGTCCCCGTCGTCGGCGGCATCTCCCTCGGCATCATCCCAACCCAGGGCACCGAAGCCGCCTATGGGGGGCAGGGGGTATTCCTCGGCTTCGGCGGTGATCTCACCATTGGCGCGGATCTTCCCCACCCAGTCGAGCACCAGCTCCACCGAGAAGCCCGCGACCGACAGGGCCGAGCGCAGGGTGCCGATGAGCGGCTCGAAACCGTGGGGGTCGCCGCCCGCGCCCACCACGTGGATGACCGCGGGGCGCTTCGGGCTCGTGCGCAGGTCGGTGTAGTAGTAGGGCTGCAAGCGATCGAGCAGGGCCTTCATCTGGGCCGGCACGCTGGCAAAGTACACCGGGCACACCACGATCAGCTCGTCGGCCGTATCCAGGTGCTTGCGCACCTCGTTCATGTCGTCGTCGATGACGCAGGGATGGAACAGCGCTCCAGATTCCACCACGGTCTCGCAGGGCAGCAGCGGATCGCCCTCCTGGAACACGTGGATGGGCTCGTCGGCCTCCTCGCGGCACTGGTCGCAGCCGGTGCAGGGCTGGATGGGCGTGCTCGCCACCGACACGATGGACACGCCGTCGTCGGGGCATTCCTCGATGCAGGCGTTGAACAGCTCGTCGGCCAGAGCGGCGCTGCGACCATCGGCGCGGCACGAGCCGTGTAGGATGACTCTATGCATGGGCCCTCTCTTCTGATTCGGAGGCGGCGGACAGCTGCCAGGCCGTGGGCTCGCGGTTGAGCAGACCCGTGGCATTGGCGTACAGCTGGGCCAGCAGCGCGCGGCGCTCGTCGGCCGTGGCGGCGCCCAGCACCTCGCAGAGCACGTCAGCCGTCCAGATCACGTGGGCCGGCCCGCACAGGGCGCCGCGCAGAGGCTCGGGCGTCATGTAGGGCGCGTCGGTTTCCGTGAGCAGGCGATCGACCGGCACCACGCGCGCCGCTTCGCGCACCTCGTCGGCCTTCTTAAAGGTGAGCGGACCGCCGAAGGCGATGTAGCAGCCGGCCTCCACCCAGCGGACCACCTCGACCGCGTCCAGGTTGAAGCAGTGCAGCAAGGTGCCCGCCTCGGGGAAGCCCTCCTCGGACAGAATAGCGAACCCGTCGTCGTGGGCCTCGCGCATGTGCAGACAGACCGGCAGCCCCGCGGCCTTCGCCAGGCGCAGCTGGGTGCGGAACACCTCGCGCTGCACCTCGCGCGGCGACAGGTCGTAATGGTAGTCGAGCCCGATCTCGCCCACAGCGCTGACGCGGCGGTCGGCCAGGCGCGCCACCAGGGCAGCTTCCAGCTCGGGCGTAAAGGCGCTCGCGTTGTGCGGGTGCACGCCCGTGGCGATGCGCACCCGGGGCAGGGCCACCACGCAGCCGTGCACGTCCTCGCCCGGCTCGCTCGTGATGCGGCGCAGATCGCCGGCCGCCTCCATCAGCCAGCCCGGCAGGGCGTCGAAGGTGGCAAAGCCGTCGTCGGTGGGATCCACGATGGTCTCCACGAAGCCCACGTTGTGCGCGCCGGCTCGGGCCAGGGACAGGGCCGGATCGCGCATCATCTGGAGATGGGCGTGGGTATCGGCCACGGGCCCCTCCATCACCGGCGCCTCCACGGCGCGCCACTTCCCGTGCTTCCGCTTCTGGTAAAACGTCGCGTCCTCGAATAAGGGCTCTTCTTCACTCATCATGTTTCCTCTAGCTGACTTCGGCGAATAGGTGCTGCAATCCTACAGTTCGGGAAGGTTGTCCACGTCCAGGCGCGGGAACAGCGGCTCGCCCACTTCCACTGCATTGCCAGCGGGCAGAAGGCCCCAGGCCGTCTCGTCCTGAATGTCGGTAACGGCCAGGATGTCCCCCAAGCCCAGGCGACGGAACACCTCGGCCGAGGTGTTGGGCATGAACGGCGCCATGTACAGCGCGATGATGCGGATGGCCTCCAGGCAGTTGTACAGCACCCCGGCCAGCTCGTCGGCCTTCGCGGGATCCTTGGCCAAGGCCCACGGGGCGCTCTCCTCCACATAGAGGTTCACGCGGCTCGCGAGCTTCTGCACAGCCGCGGCCGCCCCGGTGAAGTCAACCTCGGCCATGGCAGCGTCGTAGTCCGCGTACAGCGTATCCGCGATCTCGCGCAGGGGGTTCTCGGCGGCCGCTGCCGGTGCCTCCGGCACGCGGCCCTCGAAGTACTTCGTGGTCATGTTGGTCACGCGGGAAACCAGGTTGCCCCAGGTGTTGGCCAGATCAGCATTGTACACCTGCACCATGCGCTCCATGGAGATGGAGCCGTCGTGGCCGAACTGCACATCGCTCATGAAGTAGTAGCGGTAGGCGTCCACGCCGAAGACCTTCACCAGGTCGGCGGGCATAAGGCCGTTGCCCTTGGACTTCGACATCTTCTCGCCCTTGGTGAGCAAAAAGCCGTGGCCGAACACCGTGTGAGTGATGGGCATGCCGGCGGCCATGAGCATCGCGGGCCAGATCACGCAGTGGAAGCGGGTGATGTCCTTGCCCACGAAGTGGTACTGGATGGGCCAGCGGCGGTCGAACTCGCCAGCGCGCTCCGGATCGTCGTAGCCGTTGCCGGTGAGATACGCGATGAGCGCATCGGCCCACACGTAGAACACGTGGCCCTCGTCGAAGGGCACGGGAATGCCCCAGTCGAAGCTGGAACGGGAAATGGACAGGTCGTTCAGGCCGCCCTTCACGAAGGAGACGATCTCGTTTTTGCGCGTGACGGGGCGGATGAAGTCGGGGTGCTCGTCGTAGAAGGCCAGCAGCTTATCCTGGAACTCGGACAGCTTGAAGAACCAGTTCTCCTCGCCGGAAGCCTCGTAGCGCACGGGGCGCTTGCAGTCGGGGCAGACGAACTCGCCCTCGTCGTTCTTCTCCAGGTCACTCTCGGCGTAGTAGGTCTCTTCGTGGACGCAGTACCAGCCCTCGTAGGCGCTCTTGTACAGCCAGCCGGCGTCGTGCAGGGCGCACCAGAACTTCTGCACCGCGCGGGTCTGGCGATCCTCGGTGGTGCGCACGAAGTCGGTGTAGTCGATGTTCAGCGTCTTCCACGCGTCGGTGAAGGCCGGGGCCAGAGAATCGCACCAGGCCTGGGGGGTCATACCGTTCTTCTCGGCGGTCTCGGCGATCTTCTGGCCGTGCTCGTCGGTGCCGGTGACAAACGACACATCGTAGCCGTTCATGCGCTGGTAGCGCGCGATGGTGTCGGCCGCCACGGTGGTGTAGGCGGTGCCCAGGTGGGGCGCGGCGTTGATGTAGTAGATGGGCGTGGTGACGCCGAAGGTTCCCTTAGCCATGCAGAATCGGTGCTCCTATCCGGAAGACGGGCGGCCAATGACGCCGCCGCTTCCCTCGAATATACGTGCTGGTTATCTTAACACTGGGAAGGGACACGCTACCCGAGGATTCCGCGCAGGGTGGCGGCCAGATCCTTAACGCTGATGGGCTTGGAAAGGTGGTCGTCGGCCCCGGCGCGCTTGGATTCCAGCACGTCCTCGGCAAAGGCGTTGGCAGACAGCACCACGATGGGCAGTGCTCGCAGGTCGGCGCGCTCGCTCGCACGGATGCGGCGGGTGGCCTCCAGGCCGTTCATCACCGGCATCTGGATGTCCATGAGCACCACGGCGAAGTGGTCGGGCTCGGCGGCCTGCAGCATGGTCAGAGCCTCCTGACCGTCGAAGGCGCACTCCACGGCCATGCCGAGGGATTCCAGCAGGGCCGCGGCAATCTCGCTGTTCAGCTCGTTGTCTTCCACCAGTAGGGCGCGGGCCCCAGGCAGCGGGTCGGCGACGGGAACGGCCGGAGCGGTTTCGGAGGCCGGAACATCGACGGCAAGCGCGGCGCCGTCGGCAGGGGCGCCCCCATCGGCGGAAGTCTCCGCAGCGACGGCTGTGGCCGTGACCCGCGCTGCCGACGGGCTCGCCTCGGCGGCGCCTTCCGCGTCCGCGCGCTCCACATGGGTCACCTCCCCCTTCCGCGCCGAGACCGCGTGGCGCAGATTCAGGTGCACGGTGAAGGTGGTGCCGCACCCCGGCTCGCTTTCCACGTCGATGGTGCCGCTCATGAGTGACACGACGCTCTGCACGATGGACAGGCCCAGGCCAGTGCCCTCCACGTGCTCGGTGCGCGAGTCGTGCTCGCGGGTGAAGGGCTCGAAAACGTGCTCGACGAAGGCCGGATCCATGCCGCAGCCGGTGTCGGAGAAGATGAACTCGTAATCGCTGCAGCCCTCGATGCGCACGGGATGCTCGATGAGGCGCAGGGTGATGGAACCCCCGGCGGGCGTGAACTTCACGGCGTTGCCCAGCATGTTCGTGAAGATCTGCTGAAGGCGCAGGGCATCGGACTGCACAATGGGATGGGTCAGGTGCTGCACGTTCGCCGAGAAGCGGATACCGGCCACTTCGCAGCGCTGGGCGAACATGGTCTCCATCTCGTTTACCAGGGCGCGCAGATCCACCATGCCCATGTTCAGCACCAAGCGGCCGTTCTCGATCATGGACAGGTCGAGCACCTCGTTGATCAGCCCTAGCAGATGATTGCTCGACAGGGTGATCTTCGCCAGGCAATCGTCCACACGCTCCCAGTCGCCCTCGTTCATACGGGCCAGCTCGGTCATGCCGATGATGGCGTTCATGGGGGTGCGGATGTCATGGCTCATGCGCGAGAGGAAGTCGCTCTTGGCATTGTTGGCGGCGATGGCGGCACGGTAGGAATCCTCCATGGCCTGCTGTAACTGCTTCTCGCGCGTCTTCATCACCGTGACGTCCTGAGTGGTGTACACCACGCGCGCCGGCGTGCCGTCGTCGTTGCGCTCCACGCAGATGAGGTTGATGTCCTCCCATTTCAGGGTTCCACAGCGGTTGAGGCGATACTCGAAGCCGAGATTGTCCACGCCGGGCACCATGGCGGCGATGACGGCCTCGCGGTTGAACTGCTCGGCCACTTCGCGCTTGGCCTCATCGCCCACCACAAGCCGCGTCAGGCGCGCCACCATCTCGCCGTAGCTGCCCTCCAATTCGTAGGGGTCATCCGGCGTCACCGGACCGCTCATGTAGCGGAAATGATCCTGGTTGAAATCGATGAGCACAAGCCGCTCGGTCAGCTTGCCCACGCCGGTCTGCACGTCGATGCGATCCTTCATGGACAGGGCCAGACGGCGATGGCGGCGGTTGTTGAAGGCGATAATGCCCACGATAACCACGACGAAGACGAGCACGATGATGAACAGCGCGCTCCAGCCACCCTCGTTGGCGGCGTTGATCATCTGCTCGGTGGCCGCAGCGGGGAAGGTCTCCAGCACCATCCAGTCCAGGCCGGGCACGCTCTTCAGACAGGCCGAGCCCACGCCGGCGGCAGTGTCGTAGGTGAAGGTAAGCCCCTCGCGGGTTTCGAAGGCCCGCTCCAGCTGACGGGCACCCGAATTGCCCGCAGTCTGGGCGGCGGCCTCCTCGAGCAGGTTCTTGCCCGTGAACTGGCCGTTGGAAGCGGCGATCACCTCGCCGTCGTACAGGCAGAGCAGCACGTGGGACTCGTAGCCGAAGAAGCTGTTCTGCAAAAGCCCCGTGAGGCGTTCCTCGTCGTAGTGGGCCAACAGCAAGCCGATGATGGGCCCGTCGGCGCCGTCGCGCACCGGCGCGTAGAAGTACACCAGGTTCTCGTGGGTGAGTCGGGTGTTGAGCACGCACTCGATGCCCGATTGGCCGGCCATGGCCTTCTGATAGTAGGCGCGATCGCTCACGTCCACCGAATCGCGGCCGGGAGAATGCTGCATGCCCTCAGCATCCACGAAGTCGATGGTGTCGAAGGGGGCGATCTCGCCGACGCTGAGCAGCCACTCCTCGCTGGTGGCTGCGGCAGCCGCATCCGATGAAGAGGAGGCCAGCGCGGCGATGGTCTCGATATCGCGCTGGGTGTTGCCCATGAACGTGGACACCAGCTTGGCCGTTTGGTCCGTGGCGTCGGACACGTACTGGCTCGACTGGGACACGATGCGGTTGGAGGTCTGCTGCATGAACATGGAGAACGTGATGATCACGGCCACGAACACGACGACGAAGGCCACCACCGATAGCCAGTACTTCCTGCCCTCGTCTTCCATACGCACCCCCTCGGGCCGCCTGTCTCCATCGTTTCTATGATACGGGATGAAAGCCTTCCCCGCCGTTACAAGTTGGAACCCACACCGACTTTGCGCAGGCTCCAAGGAAAGCTCTGGCACTTTTGCGGCAGTCGGACGAATCTTCTACGAATCTTATGCGAATATGATGCGATATTATCACGACTTCATGGCGAAATAAAATCGAATTCAGTGCGAATGATGGTTTACTTTTCGTATTCGGCGCGGTATTATGCGAACAAATATTCGATAGAGATGCAAAAGCGGAGGTCACCGACCCTTTCCTTCGTGCGCCCTTCGCCTGCATCGTTGAAAGGAGGAACCATGAAAGCACCTCGCGCCATCATCCTTTCCAGCTGCCTCTGCGCGGTCATGGGCCTGGGGGTCGCCTCTGCAGCTTGGGCCGGTTATGGGGCACCCGACGCCTCGTCCGCGGGCGACGAGCCGGCCGCCCCGGTCGCCAACACCGTTCAAGCCGCGGCGGCGGGCTCCGTACCATCCCCGATCCTCGGCGCAGTCCCGCTGCGCAACGCAGCGCGGGCCCAGGCCGTAGCCGTCGATTCCGCACAAGCAGCCGCCGATCCCTCCGTTGCCTCCCCATCGCAGACGGCCGAAGCCGAACCTCCGATCGCCAACGCCCCTCGCGAAACGGCGAGCCGAGCCGTGGGCGCTTCCCCCGAAAGCGAGCCCGCGAGGGAACCGGAAGGCGACGAGCCGCCGGACGCCCCGGGCGATGCCCCTTCAACGGAAACCCCCGAGGCCGACGCGCCGGCGCCGGCGCCCGAGCCCGCGCCCGCAGCGCCTGCGTCCAGCCCGCGCACCCTGTACATCGGCGGGGCCGCCATCCCCTACCGCGACGTGCGCGGTGGCACCACCCCCGACGGGGGCGCCGGGCTCTGGCTCGGCTCCGACAGCACCGCCGACGGTAGCTGGGGGTACTTCGTCGGCCACAACCCCGGCCCCTTCGCCCCCGTGAAGTCCCTCGGCTGTGGCAGCACCGTCACGCTGTGCGACGCGGCAGGCGCAACGCGCACCTACACCGTGCGCGACGTGTTCACCGTTGAGGCCACAGCCACCTGGAAGACCATCACCGGGCGCGTGACCGGCTACGGGGAATCCCTCATCCTGCAAACCTGCACGGGCGACGGTGCCACCAACACCATCGTCGTGGCCGCTTAAGAGCACAGCGGCCGCCCCGCAAGGGACGGCCGCTTGGAAGAGCCACAGGGGTGGCGAGCATCGGCCCGAGGGCCGCAAGGGGGAGGGCACGCCACCCCGGCACCAACGGACACCTGCACTGCGACAGCTTCTGCAAGCTCGGCGTCTGCCTTGCCATTCACGCCATCGGGCCCCTATGGCCCGCAGCGTCAGGTTTCGGCGCCATCGTCGATGCTAGTCCTCGTCCTCCACCAGGTCGTGGTGATGGTCGTGCTCGCCGATATCAGTCACCGGCTTCTCGAGCCCCTCGATGACGAGGTTGTTCTTCTCGGCGTAGTCCCACAGCGCCGCGTGGATGGCCTCTTCGGCCAGAAGCGAGCAGTGCACCTTCACCGGCGGCAGGCCGTCCAGGGCGTCCATCACGGCCTTGTTGGTCACCTCCAGGGCCTCCTGCACGGTCTTGCCCTTCACGAGCACCGTGGCCATGGAGCTGGTGGCGATGGCGGCCCCGCAGCCGAAGGTCTTGAACTTCGCATCCTGGATGACGTTGTTCTCGTCGATGTCCAGATACACGCGCATGATGTCGCCGCACACCGCGTTGCCCACGGTGCCGCAGCCGCTCGCGTTCTCGATCTCGCCCACGTTCTGGGGGTTGGTGAAGTGCTCCATCACCTTATCGGAATAGTTCATTGCCATGGTTGTTCCTCTTTTCGTTGAAAGGGTCGTCGTTGAAATCAAGTGGAGCCCGCAGAGTGACCCTCGAAATGATCCTCGCGATGGTCCCGTAGGGGCGGCCTTGAGGCCGCCCGCAGCCCGGCGGACTCCCTCGGTCGGGTTAGCTCGCGTAGGGGAAGCCGTCTTCCTTCAGGCGCGCGATGACCGAGGCCACCTTGCCGTGCTGGAAATCCTCGTACAGGGGGCTCATCATGCGCAGGTTCGCCAGCGTCGTCTTCAGGGAATCGATGGCGAAGTCCACGTCCTCCTGCGTAGTGGCACGGCCCAGAGTCAGGCGCAGGCTGCCGTGGGCGATTTCGTGGGGCAGCCCGATGGCCAGCAGCACGTGGCTCGGATCCAGGGATCCGGAAGTGCAAGCGGAGCCCGAGGACACGCAGATGCCGCGGGCCGCCAGCTGCAGCAGCATGCCCTCGCCCTCGATGAACTCGAAGGAGAAGTTCACGTTGTTGGCCAGGCGGCTCTCCCAGCTGCCGTTCAGCTTGGCGGCGGGAATCTCATCCAGAATGCGGCGGATGGCGTGGTCGCGCAGGGCGATCTGCCGGTCATGCTCGGCCGCCATGTCGGCTGCCGCGAGCTCGGCGGCCCGGGCGAAGCCGACGATACCGGGCACGTTTTCCGTGGAACCGCGGCGCCCGCGCTCCTGCTGGCCGCCGTCGATGAAGTTTGCCACCTTCACGCCCTTGCGGATATAGAGCAGGCCCACGCCCTTGGGCCCGTAGATCTTGTGGGACGAGGCGGACAGCATATCGATGCCCATCTCTTTCACGTCGATGGGCTCGTGGCCGAAGGCCTGCACCGCGTCGGTATGGAAGGCCACACCGTGCTCGCGGGCGATGGCGGCCAACGCGGCAACAGGCTCGATAGTGCCGATCTCATTGTTGGCGAACATAATGGAGGCCAGGATGGTGTCGGGGCGGATGGCCGCCTCGAAATCGGCGGGACGCACGAGGCCGTGCTCGTCCACGGGCAGGTAGGTCACCTCGAAGCCCTCCTTTTCCAGGGCCTCGCAGGCGTGGAGCACCGCGTGGTGCTCGATGGCACTCGTGATGAGGTGCTTGCCCTTGGCAGCATTGGCCCGGGCAAAGCCCTTGATGGCCCAGTTATCGGACTCGGTGCCGCCGCTCGTGAAGTACACCTCGCGAGGCGCGGCGCCGATGAGGGCGGCCAGGGCCTCGCGGGCATCGGCCACGGCGTCGGCGGCGTCCTGGCCGAGCGGATAGATGGACGACGGGTTGCCGAACTGCTCGGTAAAGTACGGCATCATGGCCTCGACCACCTCCGGACGCACCGGCGTGGTGGAGGCGTGGTCGAGATAGATTTGCTTCATGGGGCTCACGGTTCCTCGCTTCGCAAGAAGGGGCGGCTTGCGGCAGCCTGCGCGCGAGCCCATCCATTGCCCCCGCGAAAGCATCCTTCGGTCGTCCCAACTAAGTCTAGTAATTTGCTAGGTTTTAATATAAACTGGAAAATGCGAAAGTCAAGAACCATTTCGCAACATCACAATGTCACCCCGATGGGAACACGGCCTGGACGCGCTTTACGGCGGTCGCAGGCTCTATCCTATCGGGAGAACCGCCCGCTTTCCCAGCTGCCCCTGCACCGAAGGAGCCCCCGTGAAGATATCGACGAAGACCCGCTACGGCATGCGCGCCATGCTCGACCTGGCCTCGTGCTACGAAGAGGGCTGTACGCCGCTGAAGGACGTGGCCGAGCGCCAAGGGCTTTCCAAGAAGTATCTGGAACAGGTGGTGGCGCCCCTGACCGCGGCCGGCCTGCTTACCGTCACCCGCGGCTACCAGGGCGGCTACCAGCTGTCCAGGCCGCCCGCACAGATCACCCTGGCCGACGTCATCGCCGCCTCGGAAGACGGTCTCGACCTGATGACCTGCACCAGCGACCTGCTCGCCTGCGAGCGCGCCGACGCCTGCCCGAGCCGCCACGTCTGGAGCGGCCTCCAAGATGCCGTGAACACCTACCTGAAGAGCAAGACCCTCGCCGACATGATCTAAGCCGCTTCTTACCGCACCCGCAGGGGTGACCTTCAGGCCGCCCGCGCAAGAGACGTGACCCCAGACTACGGAATATGTTTACATTTTTCTGTATCCGGAATCTTCGCTGCTGGTAGGTGCGGCGCAAAGCATCTGGGAAGGAAACACCGCGACCGTCAACATCGGCATCTCTATTAGCCGAAAACTCATACAGGCCATGGAGCCTCATTTCGAAGAGCCTCTCGAATTGGCGTTCATAACAGACAGCGACATTCGCCACATCAAGAAAAACCACGGTCATTCAGAATCGCGAAGGGGACAACAGGACATCAAGCCGTGCGATTTCGCATGGGTGCCGGCTGTTCTCAATGAGTTCGACTCCTGCGAACATACTGATACCGACAAATTGGGTAATCGAAAGTTTCTCATCAAGAAGACGCTGGACTCCACCATCTACCTGGTGACCATTCAAAGAGGAAAGCGAAAGTTGGAGATAAAGACGATGTGGAAAATGTCGGGTGCCTCATGCTAACTCCTGGGAGCTCCCTTGGGCTTACGTCCGTAACGACCCCGACGACGCTCTGATTTTAGCAGATATGCGCTCGTATTTCGAAATTCGTTATCATGTGTCACCCAGCAGAGAGTCTCCTTCAATCCGAAACAAGGCCACCAATCCCGTTGCACCTTGCACGGAAAAGGCATTAGGGGTATATTCGGGCTGATTTCGCGTCAGCAAGACGCCCGAGAGAAGGAGATCCACCATGAGAGAGAAGCGCTCACGGTCGCTTCTGCGCCTCGGCCTGGCGGCGGCGCTCGCCTGCGGCATGATGCCCGCGGCGGCCCTGGCCAGCGAGGGGCAAATTGAAGAGACCCCCCCATCGAGTTTTCTGAGCCAGTAGACGACACCGCCGCAGCCGGCGCCGTCCCCGCGCTCGACGGCAATTCCCCCGTAACCGGCGATGCCGCCGCGGTCGATACCGGCGCAGCCGCCGAAGCCGACGAGGCTCCCTCGGCGAGCGACCCTTCTCCCTCTTCTTTCCCTTCCACCACGCCCGACGACGCCAGCGCCCCCTGCGACGCGGCCACGCCCCGCGCCGACCTCGCCGGCCAGCTGGCCGCCGCGGAGCTGCCGTTGTTCGCGGCCACTCCCCGCACCGTCGCCCCCGGCCCCGGCTCCTTCCAGATCGGCGACTTCACCATCTGGGGTACCGACGGCGACACCGTGACCGCCGCCGACTTCGCCTACGACGAGGCCGCCAAGACCCTCACGGTGAACACCGACAAGCGCTTTGCCCTGCAAACGGGCGACCAGACCATTGCCGAGGCAGATGATTCCCCCGCGGGCGCCATTGCCGGCACCCATGTCAATCCTGTCGATGTGGGCATCGTCATCCCCGCCGGCCGCGATGCCCACATCACCCTGGCAGGCGTAGGAATACGCACTCCCAGCACTCC
The DNA here is from genome assembly GCA_947645965.1 of uncultured Enterorhabdus sp. Next base: position 39,876 of record CANSES010000005.1, read on the forward strand.
AGACAATCGCAGCGCCCTGGACATCGCCCCTGGTGCCACCTGCCACCTCGTGCTCGCGGACGGAACGTTCAACTCCCTCATCGGCACCGCTTCCAACGGAGCCGGTATCCACAACCCAACCGGGGCTTCTCTCATCATCGACGATTCCGTGCCCAATAGGGACATCGCCGGCAATCCCGTCATCCCCGAAGGCGGATGCATCCCCGGGGACATGACATTGGCCAACGGCAAGAACATTCATGAGGGCGACCCTCTCACCGTTATGGATTCCAGCAACCCCGGATCGCTTTACGCTATGTGCACCCTCGGCGTCGCTGCTGGTATCGGCGGCTTGGGCGATATTTCGTTGACTGTGAGCGGCAGCGCCGAGGCCTGCGGCTCTTTCACCATGGAAGGCGGCATCGTCACCGCCCGCAGCTCCCAGAATTGGAATTACGGGGGATGGTATTGCTCGGCCGGCCTGGGCGGGGGTGCTTGGGGAGGAAACGGCACGTCCCTCACCGATTGGATCACGATTAACGGAGGCCGCCTCACAGCCATAGGATCCTTCCATGGCGCAGGCATCGGCAGCGGAAACCAAGGCGCCAGCGGGAATATCCGCATCAACGGCGGCTACGTCATTTCCAAGGGCGGCGACCACGGCAGTGGTTTCGGTGCCGCCTGCATTCCCGCCGACAGCTCCGCCTTCAAGATCGTCCTCACGGGCGGCACGCTCATTCCCTCGACGGTCACACCCCCAGCCAGCGGTTGCGGCGACATCGGAGCGCCCAACGCCAATACCACCATCACCGGCGGCTCCATCGGCAACGGCCGCGAACCCGGCGACTTCTCCTTCGCAGGCAGCGCCCACAACGCCGCTGGCGAGCCCATCGAGATGATTCAGGTGGATCTCACCTCGGATGTGGGCGAGAACGCTTACGCCATCACCAACTGGCAGCTACTCGTGGACGGCGAGCCCTACGACTACGGCGCGCCGGCCGAGTTCGACAAGGGGCACTTGTACCTGTGGCTTCCGGAAGAGGTCAAGAAGAACAGCGAGGTCACCGTCAAGTTCACCTACCTGAATACCGACAAGCTGGACGAGAACGGCAATCCTACCCCCGTCACGCCCATGGACCTGTTCCGCCCCGGAGACAATGACCTGCCCGCTGGGGCGCCCAACGATGGCAAGCTGCGGCGCTATGTCGACTTCGAACTCGACAAGGACTATCTCGCCGGCCTCAACAAGTACTACGACGGCAAACCCTTCCCCTCTCTCCCGCTGCCCTTCGAGGCTCCCGACGGCCGCAACCTGACCGATGGCGACGCCATTACCTACAGGTACCAGAAACTCGACGCCAGCGGCAACCCCATCGGCCCCGAATTGGAGAGCCACGACCCGAGCGGCGCGAGCCAGATGCCCTCCGACGTCGGCACCATGAAGTTCACCGCCGTCTCGACCCAGTACTCCGACGACACCGAGGGCAAGTTCTCCGAGAGCTACTGGGGCCACCGCGCCACGGGCCAGTGCGTCATCAAGCCCATCCCCTCCCAGGTGCGCGACCTCAGGGCCGAGTGGGACGACGAGGCCGACGCCGCCCAGAAGCCCGGCGACGTCGCGCACCCCTCCGACCAGGTGCTGCGCGTGAGCGCGGTCATCGACCGCGGGCCCACGGTGGACGGAGCCCCGCTGGCCGCCGACGAGTCGAACGCCACGGCCCCCACCTGCAAGGCGCCCCAGGGGCGAATCCAGATCTACGTCGACGGCGAGCCGGTGGGCGGCCCCGTCGACCTCCTGTTCGAGGACAGGAAGGACGAGACGGGCGCGGTCGTCGAGCCGCGCAACGCCTGGGTCGAGGACAACGGCGAGGGAGGCACGGTCACGCGCTTCTCGCTGGCCCGGGCCGCCGCCACCTCCGACTTCCTCGTGCCCAGCCAGGGCAAGGAGGGGCGCCACGAGATCGCGCTGCGGTTCCTGCCTCCCTCCGAGGCGCAGCAGAAGGCCGGGTCGCCGGCCAACTACCTGGCCAGCCAGGATCCCACGGAAGACCCCTCGGTGCCCCGGGCCGAGGTGACCATCGAGCCCATCGACCCGAATCCGAAGGTGGAGCTGCCCGCGACCCCCGGCCTCGACCCGACCGATGCGCCCGCCCTGGAGACCGACTACGACCACCCCACCAGCGACGATCCCGCCGACAAGTACAGTGACAAGACCTACAAGGGCACCCTGGATCTGGTCTACCAGGAGACCGCCGCCGACGGGACGAACCCCGGTCGCATCGAGCTGAAGCTCGACACGCCCTCGTCGGGCGCGATCACCGTGACCACCGCCGACGGGACCGTTATCAAAGCCGAGGTGGTCACCGACGACGAGGGGAATCCCGTGCGCGACGAGAACGGCAAGATCACCGTGCGCGTTGATCCCGAGAGCGTGGGCAAGACCGAGCTGACCATCCGGCAGGAGCCCAACGGCGCCTACACGGGCACCACGTTCGACTACGCCGTGACGGTGCGTCCCCAGCCCAAGATCGCGCCGGCGCCCGCGCTCGCTAAGAAGGCCGAAAACCTCACGCACCCGAACGGCCCCACCCAGCCCGGCGACCGCGTCCGCTACACCGTGACGGCCTCCAACACGGCGGCGGGGTCGCTGTGGACCCAGGTGGTCCTGAGCGACCCGCTGCCGACGTGCCTGGAGCTCGCCGGGGCGTCGGTCGAGCTCACCGGGGCCGACGGCAAGGCGCGCAAGCTCGTCGCCGCCGCGCCGGGGGCCGCGCCCGCGGCGGGGCAGTACGCCCTCTCGGCGCCGGGCGCCGACGGGCGCCGCACGCTGACCGTGCCGGCCGGCGACATCGGCGGCGGCCGCAGCGCCGTCCTCACCTTCGAGTGCGCGGTGGCCGGGGGCCTGGACTTCTCCGACGCGGGGGCCGTCGACCTGGCCAACATCGCCTCGGCCGAGGGCAAGCGCCCGAACCCCGACGACCCGGACGGCCCCGACGTGGGGCCCGTGGCGCCGCCCGACACGCCTCCCGCCACACCGCCCGGCGGCGGGACCGTGGCGCCGGCCGACCCCGAGATCAAGGTCGCGAAGGCCGTGGAGAACCTGACCGCCCCCGGCGCGGAGGTCACCCGCGTGGGCGATACGCTGCGCTACACCGTCGAGCTGCGCAACGACGGCCCGGCCGACAGCTGCCTCATGGAGGCCATCATCTCCGACCCGCTGCCCGCGGGGCTGGAGCCCGTGGCCGGCACGCTGGCCGTGACGCTGCCCGACGGCACCGAGCGAGCCGTGGGCGACGACGCCTACGACGAGGGGGCGCGCACCATCGCCGTGACCGCCGGCGACCTGTGGGGCGGGCAGCGCGTCACCCTCACCTTCGACGTCACCGTGGGCGAGGCGGCCCTCGGCGCGGGCAACGCCAACATCGCCGCCGTCCACGGCACCGTGCCCTCCGAGGGCCCCGGCGCGCCGGCCGACCCCGAGCCCGGCCAGCCCGCCGCGCCGCCGACCGGCGACCCCGAGGCCCTCACGCCGCCGGCGGTCCCTCCCACCCTGGTGGGCGAGGACCCCGATGAGGGCGACATCGCGATCGGGAAGACCGCCGAGAACATCTCGCGCGGGGACGGCACCACCCGCGTGGGCGACACGGTGCGCTACGAGATCGCGCTCTCCAACGAGGGGGCGGGCACGAGCTGGATGGACGCCGTGATCCGCGACGACGTCCCCGAGGGGCTGGAGCCCGTGGCGGGCACGCTGCGGCTCACGCTGCCCGACGGCCGCGAGGTCGCCGTGGACGACGCGGCCTACGACCCGAAGACCCGCGTGCTGGCCGTGGCCGCGGGGCACCTCCACGGGGGCCAGCGGGCCGTCCTCTCCTTCGACGCGCTGGTGACGGAGGCCGCCGTGGGCGCCGACGTCGGCAACGTGGCGGTGGGCTACGGCACGCCGCCGAGCGCGTGGGACCCCGACGGCGTCCATCCCGAGCCCGGCGCGCCCTTCGACCCGCCCGGCGGCTGGGGCGCCTGGGAGCGCGGGCGGGACAAGGTGGTGAGCGACCCGGCCTACCCGCCCGGAGTGGACGGGCTCGGCGGCGTGCTGCCCGGCGACGAGAGCGACAAGCGCCGCACCACCATCGCCCACAAGCTCGCCCAGACCGGCGACGCCCTGGCCGCCGCGGCCGGCCTGCCCCTGGCGGCCGCCCTGGCCGCCGGCGCGCTGGTCCTCGCGTCGCGCCGCCGCCGGGAGAGGGCGCGGTAGCGGGGATCCATAGGGGCGGCCTTTAGGCCGCCCGCGACAATGGCGTGGCGCCAGACGGCGAGACAGTCCCCCGATCGCGGCCGTAGGGGAGGGATGAAGCCCCCTACGGGCCCTTTCCCTATAAGCCCTCTTCGCCTCCGCCCTCGTCGCTTCTCACGGACAAATCCCGTCGCCCGCGATCTTCTTGCCCCCGCCGCTTTTCCGTGCTACCATTGCAGACAATGGACTGGTTGAAAGACCCGGGTCCACCAGCGGCGGGGGAAGTCCCCCGCCTTTTATTTTCACAGGGGGGGGGCTATGTCTGAGCTCAGTATTTTCATAGACGAATCGGGCGATTACGGGCCCAACTCCGACTTTTACCTCCTGACCCTCGTATTCCACGACCAGCGCAGCAGCATCGATGCCCAGGTAGATGCCTTAGCCGCCCAGCTGCAGAGCATGGGAGAATCCTCCTTGCGGGCCCTTCACACCGGCCCCATGGTCCGCAAGGAGGACGAGTACCGGGATGCACCACTCGAACGACGCCGCAAACTGTTTGCGCTGCTGTTCGGATTTGCGCGAAAATGCGGCATCTCCTACAAGACCTTCACCATAGATAAGCGGCAGTACCCGGATCCCTTCCAACTCAAAGCGCGTTTGGCCCGGGAAGTCTCCCTTTTCTTCCAGTCCCATACGGGGTACTTCACCTCCTTCGACCGGGCGATCGCCTATTACGACAACGGACAGGCCATCGTCACGAACATCGTGAACACCGTTTTCGGCGCGATATTCTTCGATGTCGAGATAAGGCGTGTCCGTCCCAGCGACTACCGACTCTTCCAATGCGCCGACCTCATCTGCACGCTCGAACTGCTGAAAGCGAAGGAGTCGCGACACCTCCCGCTGAGCAGGTCAGAAGAGATCTTCTTCGAGAGCCGCAGGAAACTGAAGAAGAACCATCTGAAGCAGCTCGACCGCCTCTCCTTCGAAGCACGGCAATAGACGCAGCGCCTGCGAAGACGGAGCCCCCCCCCAACCCCGACCGCGGCGCCCAGGGTTGCGGAAAGCGGGCCGAAGGGGTATATTCGGCCACGGTACGCTGATAGGTCGGCAGCAGCTCTATGTTCCCGCAGGGACGCGCCGACCTGCGAGAGAAGGAGATCCATCATGAGAGAGAAGCGCTCACGGTCGCTTCTGCGCCTCGGATTGGCGGCGGCGCTCGCCTGCGGCATGACGCCCGCGGCGGCCCTGGCCGGCGAGGGGCAAATTGAAGAGACCCCCCCCCCATCGAGTTTTCTGAGCCGGTAGCCGACGCCGCCGCAGCCGGCGCCATCCCGGCGCCCGACGGCGACTCCCCCGCGGCCGGCGACGCCGCCCCCCGCGACGTGTCCACGCCCCGCGCCGACCTCGCCGGCCAGCTGGCCGCCGCGGAGCTGCCGTTGTTCGCGGCCACTCCCCGCACCGTCGCCCCCGGCCCCGGCGCCTTCCAGCTCGGCGACTTCACCATCTGGGGAACCGACGGCGACACCGTGACCGCCGCCGACTTCGCCTACGATAGCGGAGCCAAGACCCTCACGGTGAATACCGACAAGCGCTTCGCCATCCAGAACACCGATCAGACGAAGGACTCCGACGGTTACCTGGCTGTGAATTCGTCGGCGGCCATCGTTATCCCCGCCGACCGCGACGCTCACATCACACTGGCCGGTGTCGGCATCCTCAGCACGGCACCCCTGGATCTCGCAACCGGCGCCTCATGTTCCCTCGTACTAGCCGACGGAACCAAGAACAGTTTCAAGACAAACTACCCCACCAGCGCCTCTGCCACCGGCAGCCATTCTGCCATTCACTGCGGAACGGGCTCTTCCATCTCCGTCGATGACTCAGTCGCCAATCGCACGTCCAAGGGAACACCCGTCATCCCCGAGGATGGCGTCATGCCGAGAAATCCCGACCTTAGTCCCAGCGATCCCGCGGCAGCCAACCCCTATCTTTTGGCCAACAGCACCGAAGTGAGGGCGGGTGATCCGCTCACGAAACTCGACAGCGAGAATCCAGGGACGCTACTTGCCCAAAATGCCGCCAACGGAATGGCGGCGGCCATCGGGGCGCCCTACGGTGAAGCGGGCGGCAACATAACCATCAACGGCGGCATCATCACGGCCATCGGAGGTCGCGAGGATCGCGGCGGTAGTGGCTACATCGACTACGCGGCCGGCATCGGCGCAGCAGGACCCGCGGGCGGCAACGGCACAGGGCTCGACGAGTGGATCACCATCAACGGCGGCCGCGTCACCGCCCAAGGCGCCTACCACGGACCAGGCATCGGAGGAGGCCCCGCAGGAAAAACTGGCAACATCCGCATCAACGGCGGCTACGTTGTCTCGAACGGCGGCGTTCATGGCCGAGGCTTCGGCACCGGCTGCGACGGCGATAACAGTTCCGAGTACCAGATCATCCTCACTGGTGGCACGTTGCTGCCCACCGGCGGCCGCGAGTACTACCCCGCCGATATCGGGGCCCCCGGCGCCAAGGTCACCATCACAGGCGGTTCCATCGGCAACAGCCTGGGTGCTGACTCGTTCATCTTCGACGGCACTGCCACCAACGCCAAGGGCGAGCCCATTGAAATGATTCAGGTGGATCTCACCTCGGATGTGGGTGAGAGCGCCTTCGCTCTCACCGAATGGGAACTCAAGGTGGACGGCGAGCCCTACGAATACGGCGCTCCAGCCGAGTTCGACAAGGGGCACCTGTACCTGTGGCTGCCCAAGCGCGTCGTGAAGAACTCGGAGGTGACCGTGGAGTTCACTTATCTTGACACCGACAAGCTGGACGCGAACGGCAACCCCACCCCTGTGACGCCGCTGCCTCTGTTCCGCCCCTCCGACAGCTCGCTGCCGCCCGGGGTCACCAACGACGGCAAGCTGCGGCGCTACGCCGACTTCACCCTGGACGCCAACTACCTGGCGTCGCTCGACAAGTACTACGACGGCAAGGGCGCGGGCATGTTCCCCCTGCCGCTGCGCACGCCCGACGGGCGCGATCTCACCCAGGCCGAGAAGATCACCTTCAAGTACCAGCACCTCGATAGCGCCGGAAACCCAGTGGGCGCCGAGACGGGCAACGGCTCCGATGTCGGCGCCATGAAGTTCACCGCCGTGTCCACCCAGTACTCCGACGACACCGAGGGCGGCTTCTCCGAGAGCTACTGGGGGCACCGCGCCACCGGCCAGTTCACTATCTGGCCCATTGCCTCCCAAGTGAGCGACATCGCGGCCGAATGGGTGGACGACGGGAATCCCGGGGCGGTGGCCCACCCCTCCGACCAGGTGCTCAGGGTGAGCGCCACCATCGGCGCCGCCCCCACCGTGGACGGTCAGGCCGGATCGGAGAAAACCAAGCCCACCTGCCAGGCGCCGCGGGGCCAGGTGCAAATCTACGTGGACGGCCAGCCCGTGGGCGCGCCGGTGAACCTCGTGTACGCGGGCGACCTGGACGCCGAGGGCAATCCCATCCCCGAGGGCGACCCCCGCGTGACGGCCAAGAAGGTCGACAACGGGCAGGGCGGCTCGACCGCGCTCTTCTCGCTGGCCCGGACGGCATCCGCCTCCGACTTCCTCGTGCCCACCCAGGGCCAGCAGGGGCGCCACGAGATCGCGCTGCGGTTCCTGCCGCCCTCGGCCACCCAGGCCGCCGCCGGGCAGCCGGCCAACTACCTGGCCAGCGCCGCCCCCGACGAGGACGGCACCGTGCCGCGGGCCGAGGTGGCCATCGACCCCATCGACCCGAATCCTGCCGTGACGCCCGAGCCCGACCCGGACTGCGCCGACCCCGACGCGCCCGAGCCGAAGGTGGAGACGGGCCCGGGGCAGCCCGCCGACCCGGGCGCCGACCCGGGCAAGCCCGGCGACAAGGTGTTCCGCGGCATCATCGTGACCACCTGGGGCGAGGCGAGCGACGCCGACCCGCACCCCGGGCGCGTGATACTGAAAGTGAAGACGCCGTCGTCGGGCCCCATCAGCGTGACCGACGCGAAGGGCGGCGTGTTCGAGGCGGAGTTCAAGAAGGACGCCGACGGGTTTCCCGTCAGGGACGACGACGGATGCTACACTCTCGTGATTGACCCGACGGCAATCGGCGCCGGACAGCTGACCTTCGCCCAGAAGCCCAACGGGGCCTACACGGGCAGCACCTGGATCTACAGCGTAACGGTACGGCCCGACGCGACCGTGGCGCCCGCGCCCGCGCTGGCGAAGAGGGCCGAGAACCTGACTCACCCGCACGGGCCCACGCAGCCGGGCGACCGCATCCGCTACACGATCACGGCGTCGAACGCGGCGGCGGGATCGCTGTGGACCCAGGTGGTGGTGAGCGACCCGCTGCCGGCGTGCCTGGAGCTGGCCGGGGCGTCGGTGGGGCTCATGGGCGCTGACGGGGTGAGGCGGCCGCTGTCCGCCGCCGCGCCCGGGGCCGCGCCCGCAGCGGGGCAGTACGCCCTCTCGGCGCCGGGCGCCGACGGGCGCCGCACGCTGACGGCCCCCGTCGGCGACATCGGCGGCGGGCGCGAAGCCGTGCTCTCCATCGAGTGCGCAGTGCGCGGGGACATCGACTTCGCCGCGGCCCCGGCCGAGGACCTCTCGCTGGAAAACGTCGCCTCGGCAACCGGCAAGCGCCCCGACCCCGACGACCCGGACGGGCCCGACGCGGGGCCGGTGGATCCCGATCCGTCCGACCCCGCCGCGCCCCCGGGCCCCGAGGAGGTGCTGCCGGCCGACCCGGACGCGCGCATGTCCAAGGCGGTGGAGAACGCGAGCTCGCCGGGGGCGGCCGTCACGCGGGTCGGCGACGTGCTGCGCTACACCATCACGCTCGAGAACGCCGGTGCCGCGAACAGTTGCCTAGCGGCGGCAACCATATCCGACCCGCTGCCCGCGGGGCTGGAGCCCGTGCCCGGCACCCTGCGGCTTTCCGTGGACGGCGGGGAGCCGGCCGCCGTGCCCGACGAGGCCTACGACCGGGCCAGCCGCACCGTCGCCGTGGCGTGCGGCGACGTGTGGGGCGGCTCGCGGGCCACGCTGACATTCCAGGCAACGGTGGGTGAGGCGGCGCTGGGCGCCGACGCGGCCAACGTGGCGTTCGCCCACGGGCGGGTGCCCTCGCAGAGCGCGGAGGAGCTTCCCGAGGCCCCCGAGCCCGGCAAGCCGGCCGATCCGCCCACAGGAGGCCCAGCGGCCTCCTCGCCGCCGGCGATCCCGCCCGTCGTCGTGGGCGACGACCCGGCCGAGGGCGACCTGTCCATCGACAAGACCGCCGAGAACCTCTCCCGCGGGGACGGCACCACCCATGTGGGCGACACGGTGCGCTACGAGATCGCGCTCTCCAACGAGGGGGCGGGCACGAGCTGGATGGACGCCGTGATCCGCGACGACGTCCCCGAGGGGCTGGAGCCCGTGGCGGGCACGCTGCGGCTCACGCTGCCCGACGGCCGCGAGGTCGCCGTGGACGACGCGGCCTACGACCCGAAGACCCGCGTGCTGGCCGTGGCCGCGGGGCACCTCCACGGGGGCCAGCGGGCCGTCCTCTCCTTCGACGCGCTGGTGACGGAGGCCGCCGTGGGCGCCGACGTCGGCAACGTGGCGGTGGGCTACGGCACGCCGCCGAGCGCGTGGGACCCCGACGGCGTCCATCCCGAGCCCGGCGCGCCCTTCGACCCGCCCGGCGGCTGGGGCGCCTGGGAGCGCGGGCGGGACAAGGTGGTATCTGACCCGTCCTACCCGCCGGGGGTCGACAAGCTGGGCGGCGTGGTGGCCGAGGATCTGCCCCGCGAGAAGGCGCGCACCACCATCGCCCACAGGCTCGCCCAGACCGGCGACGCCCTGGCCGCCGCGGCCGGCCTGCCCCTGGCAGCCGCCCTGGCCGCCGGCGGCCTGGCCCTCGCGGCGCGCCGCCGCCGCGAGCGGGCGCGGTAGCGGAGGCAATTTCAGGTCGCGGGAGGGCTGAAGCCCTCCCCTACGATGCGGACCTGGCACTCAGCTCCAAGATCGGCACGCCGTAGGGGCGGGCTTTAGCCCGCCCGCGACCTGAGAGGTGGTTCCCGGTTGAGGAAGGGCTGAAGCCCTCCCCTACAAGTCCTTCTCTACGGAGCATCCTCGGCGGGACGCTGCCGGCTGCCACTCGCAGTCCCTCCGTAGGGGTGGGCTTTAGCCCGCCCTCTCCCCCCCGTCTAGCGCAGTTTGGCGCGACGGGTTTTCCAGTCGGGCATGAAATGGGTCATGAGGGATTGGAAGCGCGGGCCGTGGCCGCGTTCCAGCAGGTGGCACAGCTCGTGGACCACCACGTATTCCAAACATTCCGGCGGGTAGAGCGCCAGGCGCACGTTGATGCAGATGCGGCCGGTGGCCGGCTGGCAGCTCCCCCAACGGCTCTTCATATTGCGGTAGACCACCTTGCCGGCCTTCACGCCCATGATGGGCTCCCAGGCCGTGATGAGCGCGGGCACACAGGCCTGCACCACAGCGCGCCACTGGGCCACCTCCTCGGGCGTGGCCGCAGCGGCCTCGGCCCGGGGTGACGCGGCGATGGCCTCCCGCTGGGCCTCGATCCAGGCGCGCTTCTCCCGCACGAACCCCCGAATGGTGGCCAACGGCAACCGCAGCGGCGCCGACACCTCGATGCGACCCTCGGGCGGCTTCACCCGCAGATGCACGTTCTTGATAGCCTTGCGCGTGAGCACAATTTCCAGGTCGTCGATGGGAACGATCTCGGGCGGCATCGTCTTTGCAGACCGTTTTCCTCGCGTTGCCATGGGATTCTTCGACTCGCTTCGCTCGCTCAGTACGACACCAGGGTCATCGGGCGGCGGCCATGGCCAGATCGTAGGCGTCGTTGCGGGGGATGCCGAACTCGGCGGCCAAGCGCTTAGCGACCTCCTTGGTGCGCAGCCCCTCAGCAACCAACTCGGCCGCCCGGGCCTCGGCGATGGCCGCCACGGCATCGGCATCGGCAGCGGCTTCGTCGGCACCGGGCGCGTCGATCACAAGCGCGATCTCGCCGCGGATGCCGCCGGGCTCCGCAGCGCGGGCGGCGAACTGCTCGCGCAGCTCGGCCGCCGTGCCCCGTGCCACTTCCTCGTGCAGCTTCGTCAGCTCGCGGCACACGGCCACCGAGCGCCACGGCAGCACCTCGGCGACAACCTCCAGGGCCGCCACCAGCCGGTTCGGGCTCTCGTAGAACACGAGCGCCGCATCCAGCCCGCGCAGCTCCTCCAGCACGGAGCGCTGCTCGCCCGCCTTGCGCGGGAAGAATCCCCCGAAGTAGAAGCGCGGGCACACCGTGCCCGAGGCTACGTAGGCCACAGCCGCCGCCGAGGCGCCGGGCAGCACTTCCACGGGCACGCCGGCCCCGTGGGCAGCAGCCACCAGGCGCAGCCCCGGGTCGGACACCCCGGGCATGCCGGCGTCCGAGCAGTAGGCCACCACATCCCCGGCCGCCACGCGCTCCATCACGCCGGCGGCCCGCGACCCGATCATCGCCTCGTCGAGCCGCTCCAGAGGCTTGCGGATGTCGAAGTGCGCCAGCAATTTCCCCGTCACCCGCGTATCTTCCGCGCACACCGCATCAGCGGCGCGCAGCGCGTCCAGCGAGCGCAGGGTCATGTCCCCCAAATTCCCAATGGGAGTGGGCACGATCACCAGTTTTCCCGTCCTATTCATGGCGGGTATTGTACCTCCTATTCGCCCGGCTTATGGGTTGCGCGGAAAATCACCGCTCGGTTTAATTGGATTTCGGCCGCGGCGAGGCGCAGGATATACCCAGCGAAACACGCCGCACCGTCAAAAGGAGAAGCCATGAATCCGAATGCCACCATTACCGACGAGGAATTCGAAGCCTATCTCAAGCAGATCCGCGAGCTGGCCGAGGGCCCCTTCGAGGAGATGCAGAAGGAGATCGAGATCACGAACAAGTTCCCCGACGAGTTCTACGAGCTGGCCCGCGCCAACGACCTGTACCGCTTCTACCTGCCGGCCGAGTACGGCGGATGGAACCTCAACGAGCAGGAAATTCTGCGCGTGCAGGAGGAGTTCTCCCGCGGCCCGGGCGGCATGCGCATGCACCTGCACCACGCCGCCGACATGAACTGGCGCATCCTGGACGACTACGGCAAGCCCGAGCTGAAGGCCCGCTACATGGACAAGTTCCAGGACAAGTCCATCTACTGCAACTTCGCCATCACCGAGCAGACCGGCGGCACCGGTGCCGATTTGCACACCACGGCCATCAAGGACGAGGACGGCAACTACATCCTGAACGGCGAGAAGTGGCTGATCTCCCACACCGACTGCTCAGATTTCACCTACGTCATCGCCGTGACCAACCCCGACGATCCGAAGGACACGCGCCTGTCGGCCTTTTTCGTGCCCGTGGACGCCGAGGGCTTCGAGACCATCCCCATGCCCCACATGATGGGCTGCCGCGGCGCGGGGCACGCGGGCCTGAAGTTCACCAACGTGAAGCTGGACCCCATGTACCTGCTCGGCGAAGAGGGCCAGGGCATGGAAGTGGCCATCCACTCGCTGTCGGTGTCGCGCGTGCACATCGCCTGCTCGAATCTGGGCATGGCCCAGCGCATGCTGGAAATGTCGCTGGCCCGCGCCCGCGATCGCGTCACCTTCGGCAAGCCCATCGCCACGCGCCAGGCCATCAAGATGAAGATCGCGAACATGCAGGCCTCCATCCACGCCCTGCGCTGCGCCATCTACGACTTCGCCCGCGACTTCGACCACGACCCCTACGGGCCCGACATCGACGAGAAGGCCGCCATCTGCAAGCTTTTGTCCATCGACACGGTGAAGCTGGTGTCCGACGAGATGCTGGAGATCTTCGGCGGCGACGGCTACTTCGAGGATTCCCCCTACGGCCCGACCGAGCGCCTGTACCGCGACTGCCGCGCCATGTGGCTGGAGGAGGGCGCTCCCACCGTGCAGCGCATCACCATCGCCCGTGAATGCGAGAACCACGACGGCCGTTTGAGCTATATCTACGACGAGACCCCCAGCCAGCGGGATTAACGACGACCCGCGGGCCGCGGGCTGAATGCGGCTTGCGGGCGGGCTGAAGGCCGCCCCTACGAGGTCTTCCTGCTGCGCTGTCCCTACGGGTCTCCCGACTCCTCCATCCCTGGCCGCGGTATCGGTCCGCACACGCCGATGCCGCGGCCTTCCCCTCCTTCCATTCATAGAAAACACCTATGGACGCGCCGCCCTGCCAAGCTGTGGAGCGGCGCGGCTTTTCGGTATGATGGCCCCGCAGGCAACGACGCAAGGGGGTCCGGTGAATCTCGCCCAACTGAGGTACTTCAAGAAGCTCGCCGAGGTGGAGCACTTCACCAAAGCCGCCGAAGCGCTCTACATCACCCAGCCGGCGCTGTCGAACTCCATTAAGCAGCTGGAACGGGAGCTGGGCATCCCCCTGTTCGAGCAGACGGGCCGCAACGTGCGCCTGACCAAATGGGGCCAGGAGTTCTGCGACCACATCACCGCCGGGCTGCACGCCATCGACAAGGGCACGCAGATCGCCCAGGAACACGCCTCCAGCCTGTCGGGCTCCATCGACATCGGCACCATCTTCACCGTGCAGGCCGGTTTCCTGCCGCGCCTTCTGCAGCGCTACCGCGAGCGCTTCGGCACGGCTGTGGACGCGCGGCTGTACCAGGGGCTCACCGCCGATTTGGTGGAACGACTGGAAGCGGGCACCTACGACGTGGTGTTCTGCTCGCGGGTGACGGGGCACCCGGCGGTGGAGTTCATCCCCATCACCCACCAGAATCTAGTTGCTGTGGCGCACGAGAACTCGCCCCTGGCCGGCCGCGACGAGGTGTCGCTCCATGAGCTGGCATCGTTTCCGCTGGTCACCTACTGGCCCGATTCCTCCATCGGGGAAGAGGTGCACGACCTGTTGCGTCGCACCGGCACGCCGCTGAATGCGCGGCAGCACTGCTACGACGAGATCACCCTGGGCAGCGTGATCGCCGCCGACCCCGCCTTCGTGGGTCTGTCGCTGGATACCCTGGGCCTGGCCCCCTTCGCCCAGCTGCGCACCGTGCGCCTGACCGAGGCACCCGCGGGATTTCACCCCATTTACCTGGCCTACGTGAAAGGCCGCTTCATGACCCGCGCCGTCGAGAACATGGTAGCCCTCGCCCGCGAAGTCGCCGAAACCAGCGCAGAATAGCGGGCGGCGGGCTGCCAACGGCGGCTTAAACGGAGAAAGCGCTCCTTGCCCGCTAAAAAAAGAAGCGAACTTCTCATTAACATTTGTTAATGAGAAGTTCGCTCCCGTTGCAGCATATCTCGAAGGGCGAGACCCTATCTCTCCACCTCGGTGGTTTCCACCTCCACGGCATCGGCCACGGCCTCGGGGGCTTCGGGGGCGCCGTCGCGCACGACGGCGCGGGCGGCGCGGGCCTCGGCCTCCTTCTCGGCCAAATTCGCCTTGGCCACGGCGATCATGAGCTTGATGCGGTTGAGCTGGTTCACCTCGCTTGCCCCGGGATCGTAGTCCACGGCCACGATGTTGCTCTCGGGGTAGCGGCGGCGCAGCTCCTTGATGGTGGCCTTGCCCACCACGTGGTTCGGCAGGCAGGCGAAGGGCTGGGTGCACACCACGTTGGGACAGCCCGACCGGATGAGCTCCACCATCTCGGCGGTGAGCAGCCACCCCTCACCCATGGAGTTGCACAGGGACAGGATCTGCTCGGCGTACTCGGCCAGCTCGTAGATGTCCGCCGGCGGATGGAAGCGCGCCGACTTCTCCAGGGCGTCGTTCACGGGCTTGCGCAGCTTCCGAATGGCGGCCAGGCCGATGCGGCTGCCGAGCGCGCTCTTCTTCGACTTGCCGATGGGCTGCTGGAAGATGCCGCCGGCGATGCCGAACAGGAAGAACTCGATGAGCCCGGGCACCACGGCCTCGCAGCCCTCGCGCTCGATGACGTCCACGATCTGGTTGTTGGCCGTGGGATGGAACTTCACGAGGATCTCGCCCACCACGCCCACGCGGGGCTTGGTGCCCTCGCCGGCCAGCGGCAGGGTGTCGAAGTCCTCCACGATGCGGCGCACCGTGCGGCGGAACTCCGACTGGCGCACGCCGCGCTGGAGCTGGTGCTTGCAGGCGTCCATCCAATAGTCGAACAGGCGGTTGGCGCTGCCGGGCTCCACCTCGTAGGGGCGCGTGCGGTACAGGCACATCATGAGCAAGTCGCCGTACTGCAGCGCGTAGATGGCCTGGTAGAGCATCTTCGGCGTGATCTTGAAGCCGGGATTCTCCTCGCCTAAGTCCTTGAACGAAATGGCAATGACGGGGATATGTCCGAGCCCCACCGATTTCAGCGCCTTGCGGATGAGCGAGATGTAGTTGGTGGCGCGGCAGCCGCCGCCGGTCTGGGTGATGAGCACGGCCAGCTTGTCGGTGTCGTACTTGCCCGACAGCACCGCCTCCATGATCTGGCCCGTGACCAGGATGGACGGGTAGCAGATGTCGTTGTTCACGTACTTCAGGCCCGCGTCCACCGCGCCGTGGTCCACCGAGGGCAGCAGCACCGCGTTGTAGCCGGCACGCTTGAAGATGGGCACCAAAAGCTCGAAATGGTAGGGGGCCATTTGGGGCGCTAAGATGGTGTAGCCCGCGTCGCGCATTTCCTCGGTGAACTGCACGCGCTCAAACTCGGTGGAGGCGCCCTCGCGCTGCTCCACCTCGGCGGCGGCGGTCACGCCGTCGGCTTTCTCGGTGAAAGATTCCGGTACCAGCTTGTCCACGTCCTCCAGCTTGATGGAGGCGGCAGGGCAGGCGCGCCCCTCGGCGCGGGCGTCGGAAAGGGCCTCCGCCTCACGGTCCGCCTGGTCCTTCAAAGCTGCGAGCAGGCTGCGCACGCGGATGCGGGCGGCGCCCAGGTTCGACACCTCGTCGATCTTGAGCACCGTGTACACCTTGCCGGCCGCCTCGAGCACCTCCTGCACCTGGTCGGTGGTGAGGGCATCCAGGCCGCAGCCGAAGGAGTTCAGCTGGATGAGGTCCAGGTCGCGCCGCTGGGTGACCACCTTGGCCGCCGCGTAGAGGCGCGTGTGGTACATCCACTGGTCCACCACGCGGATGGGACGCTCCAGCTGGCCCAGGTGCGCCACGGAGTCTTCCGTGAGCACGGCCAGGCCGAAGCTCGTGAGCAGCTCGGGAATGGCATGGTTGATCTCCGGGTCCTGGTGGTAGGGCCGTCCCGCCAGCACAATGCCCCGGGTGCCGGTCTCCTCCATCCAGGCGAGGGTTTCCACGCCCTTCGTGCGAATGTCGCGCTTGAAGGCCTCGTCCTCGGCCCAGGCGGCATCCACGGCCGCGTCGATCTCCTTCTGGGTGATGGGGTGCGCGTGCGCCCCCACCTCATCGCGGAAGGTGCCGGTGAGCTCCGTGTACAGGCGGCGCTTCAGCTTCTCCTTGTGGTCGTAGGGAAGCCAGGGGGCCACGAAGGCCACGGGCGATTCGCGCAGCTCGTCGATGTTCAGGCGCAGGGCCTCGGGATAGCTCGCCACGATGGGGCAGTTGAAGTGGTTGCCGGCGGTCTCGTCCTCCTGGCGCTCCCACTTGGAGCAGGGCATCCAGATGAAGTCGGGGGCCTTCTCCAGCAGGTTCATGATGTGGCCGTGGGAGAGCTTGGCCGGGTAGCACACGCTTTCGGACGGCATGGACTCGATGCCCGCCTCGTAGGTCTTCTTCGTGGAGGGATCGGACAGCACCACCCGGTAGCCGAGGCTCGTGAAGAAGGTGAACCAGAACGGGTAGTTCTCGTACATGTTCAGGGCCCGCGGAATGCCCACGGTGCCGCGGTAGGCCTCTTCCTCGCTCAGGGGCTCGTAGCCGAAGGTGCGCTCGGCCTTGTACTCGAAGAGGTTCGGCACGGCGGACTTCTCGGTGCCGGTGCCGAGGCTCTCCCCCTTCTCGCAGCGGTTGCCGGTGATGAAGCGGCGGCGCACACCCGTGGCCGGATCGCGGCCGAAGTCGTTCACCGTGAGCAGGCAGGCGTTGGAGCAGCCCTTGCAGCGCACGGTCTTATGGGTGGGGGCCAGAGCCTCGATCTCAGCGAGAGACAAAAGCCCGCTCGTGAACACCTTCGGGCCCATATCCGGCGAGAGGGGCACGGACTCGGTATGGCGGCGCTTGTCCTCGTAGCGATCGCGGGCGAGCAGGGCCGCGCCGAAGGCGCCCATGTTGCCGGCGATATCGGGGCGCACGGCGTTCACCTCGGAGAGCTGCTCGAAGGCCCGCAGCACCGCGTCGTTCAGGAAGGTGCCGCCCTGGACGATGACCTGGGTGCCCACGTCGTGGGGATCGCGAATCTTGATGACCTTGAACAGGGCGTTCTTGATAACGGAGATGGCCAGGCCCGCGGCGATATCGCCCACGGTGGCCCCCTCCTTCTGGGCCTGCTTCACGCGGCTGTTCATGAACACGGTACAGCGGCTGCCCAGATCCACGGGGTTCTCGGCGGAGATGGCCGTGGCGGCGAACTCGGCCACGTCCAGGTTCAGGCCGCTCGCGAAGGACTCGATGAAGCTGCCGCAGCCCGAGGAGCAGGCCTCGTTCA
>CANSES010000006.1 GCA_947645965.1 uncultured Enterorhabdus sp.
AGGCCATCCCCGGCATCGAGGCGGCCAGCGAGGACGCCATGCTCGTGCACGAGGCCGCCATCGGCAAGATCGCCGGCGACCAGATCGTGAAGCTCATGACGCTGGGGCTCACCGAGGAAGAGGCCGAGGCCGAGATCCTGGACGACTTTTTGAGCTAGACGCTGCCGTCCATTGAGAATGCGAGGGGGCCCGCACCACCAGCGCCGGGCCCCTCTTCGTTGTCGGGACTCTTCCGTAGGGGCGGCCTTCGACCCGTCTCCAGCAACGCCCTCTACCCCTTCGCTGCCCCTCCGTAGGGGCGGGCTTTAGCCCGCCCGCAGCAACGTCGCCCCGCTCTTCCGCCGTTCTCCCGCAGGGGCGGCCTTCAAGCCGCCCGTCCCCTCGCCTTCTACCCGTACACCCGCTTCAACTGCGCGTAGGCCTCGTCGGCCTCAGTCATCACATCGCGAATGATGGCGGCCGCGGGCTTCACTTCCTTGATGAGCCCCGAGATCATGCCCGCCGAGAAGGCGCCGCGCTCCACGTCGCCGGCCTGGGCGCGGCTGATGGACCCGGTGCAGTAGGCGTCCAATTCCTCGCTCGTGGCGCCGTTGTCGTAGAGCTCCCAGTAGCCGCGGGTGAAGGGGTTCTGCAGGCAGCGCACCTGTTTCTTGCCCGGCTCGCCGGTCAGCGTGGTAGAGGTGTCGTCGGCCTCGATGATGAGCTGCTTGTAGTGGATGTCCACAGGGCACTCCTCGGCCACGAGGAAGGCCGTGCCCATCTGCACGCCCACGGCCCCCAGGGCCAGGGCCGCCAGGAAACCCGCGCCGTCGGCGATGCCGCCGGCGGCCACCACAGGGATGTCCACGGCCTCCACGATCTGGCGCACCATGGGCAGCGTAGTCTGACGGCCGATGTGGCCGCCGCCCTCCATGCCCTCGGCGATGATCACTGCCGCGCCCAGGTCCTGCATCTTCTTCGCCGCGCGGGCGTGGGGCACCAGGCACATGGTGATAATACCGGCCTCCACGAGCGGCGGGATGATGCGGGCCGGGTTGCCGGCGCTCACGGTCACTGCGGGCACCTGCTCCTCGATGACCACCTGAGTCACCTCTTCGACACACTTCGACTCCATGATGAGGTTCACGGCGAAGGGCTTGTCGGTCATACGACGGGCGATGCGAATCTGCTCGCGCACCACCTCGGGCGCGTCGAAGCCCGACTGGATCACCCCCAGGCCGCCGCCCTCGCTCACCGTGGCCGCGAAGGCGCCGTCGGAGATGTGGGCCATGCCCCCTTGGATGATGGGATACTCGATGCCTAAAATGTCACAGAGTGCGGTTCTCATGAGGTCCGTCCTTTCATCGACGCCGGCAAGGCTGCCCCGTCGGCGCGCCGCGCGCAGCCCCCGCTCCTTTCCCCATGGTAGCGCACCGCCCCGCCCGCCACCGATCCCAAACCTATCACTCTTAGGCGCGAAACCCATAGGCAACGGAATATAAAACGGCCCTCAGAGCCGCCGGCAAGCCCATGCGCCTTCTATCGAGTTTTCAGATAGTGCAGAAACGTCTCACGCGCAACAGCGCTGCGTTGGCGACTGACTGGCACCACCCCACCCGTAGAAAGGTGCGCCGCTCTCCTGTCAACGCAATCGAGATAGTCCATGTTCACGAGAAAGCTCACGTGGGTGCGCACGAAAGAAGTCGGCAACTGCGCGGCTATATCCGATAGCTTGCCGTACGTTATCACCGTGCGGTCGGTCATAACGATATGCACCTTGCGACGCCGACTCTCCAAGAAGATGATTTGGGAAGCCGGCAACCGCATCACCGCGCCGGATACGACCACCGGCAGACAGTCGGCCTCTCGCTCGCGTAAATTCGCCACCGCGCGTGTCAAAGCCCCGTGCATCTGCTCGGTCTGCACGGGTCTCAAGAGAAAGGACATGTGCGGTGTCTCGTACACCCGCGTGCAATACTCGACAGAACCAGCCACATAGATCACCTGTGTGGGGGCGCCTTTCGGATACAGCGCGGCGACCGCTTGAATGCCGTCAGAGAGCAGACCCCCCCCCCGTGGCCCATTTCGACGTCCATCACGCAAATATCCGCGGGGCCGCGGGCTTCCTGATGATGCACGAGGGAATCGATAGAGGTGAAGCAGGCTATCTCGAACAGCGAGGCCAAAGGCGAAATGCGCACGAGCTCGCCCAGAATATCGCACTGGCGCGGATCGTTATCGACAATGGCAACGGTGTACACGAGGTCCCCTCCCTTTGAGAAAATGCAGCGTCCATTATCCCAAAACCCGAATGATCGCCGCAACCAATGTCATACTCAGTCGTTTTAATGTAACGGTTCGTACTTCCCTTTACGCACTGAGGCGCGAGCGGCACGCCCCAACGCTCCCCACGGCCTCTTCGAAGAAACCCCGATGCCTCGTAGATGCCCGCGATTTGCGGTAACCATTGGCATGCTTGGTGTCATATTCGGCATTCCCCTCGCGAGGCAAGTGCGCTACCGTGATACTTGTCGTATTCTTCCGCGAGATTGAGGTGCCATGAGCCATCCACTGCCTTTTCGCATCGGTTTTCTTTTTGCCGCGACGCTCTTACTTGCTTCGACCGTCCTCCTCGACGGATGTGCTCCCAAAGAGCCCCGCTCCTTAAATACGGACGGTGCCGCAGCCTATCCCACCCTGCGATTCTCCCAAGATTCGGCCACCTTCGCAGTGGGAGATGCCCTCAGCGTCGAAGAGTTCCGCCAGCCGGGCACCACCACGTTGCTGCTTTACCATCGGGACGGCAACGGCGAGCGGATGAAAACCGACAGCATGGAGGTGATCATAGAGGTTCCCGGTGAGCCCCTGTGCCGTACCACGCCGGCGTCCTTTCTAGCGGGCACCCTCTGCCCCTCGACCGACCAGGTGAGCGCATTCGTCCGCGATAACGGGTTGTCGCTGGCCATAACGGAAGCATCGCTCAACGAAAACCAGCAGGAGGCGGAACGCCGCGCGCTCGAAAACGATCCCAACTCTTTCATGTCCCTGGAGACCCTCGCAGTTATCGACATGGCCCTCGTCGATTCCGCCGGTCACACCCCCGCCTTCGATCCCCAATTCGCCGAAGCGCGCTACACGGTATGCCTTCCCCTGGAAGGCATCCTCGCCGAAGCCGATCCCGCCTCCCTCACGGTCAGCATGTACTACGAGGCCGGCGACAGCGCACAGCTCGATAGCTGGACGCAAGACGGATGCCTCTACTTCGTCACAAGCCCCACCACGCTCTACCAAGACATGGAGGGCACGCCCTATTTCGACGAGGCCTATCTCCCGCGCCATATAATCAGAGGGCAGCCGCACGCTTAATGAAAGTTGTTACGTTAGGGAAACCAGAGATTCCAAGAGCGTTGTGAGCCGCTCGGTCTTCTTCTAACTTAGTGATGTTTATACCCATCGGCCGAGACGAGAAAGCGCCCGGCCCGAAACGGTGTCGCCCGTTTACATCAACCCCGAAACCGGCGAGCAAACCGGCGATCCTTCCCAAGGCAAACCCATGATGAGGGATATCCCGAAGTGCACTTACGAATGGAGCGAGCACGGGGCCATGGAAAAGGTCACCGAATACGATGAGAGCGGAGCGGCAGGCCCACGGCGAGAATCATCTTCGACGACACCTCCAAGGGGCCCCTCTACGAGTTCTACGCCTATGATTCCCGGGGTCGTTTGAAGGCCGAGGTGGGCACCATTACGTGGAGAATGATGAGAACCTCTCCGTCACGCCCCAGCAACTGATGGACGAGGCTCGAGCGAGCATCGCCTAATTCGTCCCTCCTCGTAAAAGCAAAGCGGTCCGCGAGCACAAACTCGCGGACCGCTTTTGGTTGGCGGCGTTGAGGAAACGTCAGTCTGACGCAGAGTGTCATCGATAACGACAACGGCGCGCAAGAGGCCCCTCCCTCCTTAAGGAAACACGAAGCGCGCCATTCTGAGAACTCAAGCAACCGCTGCAAAATGTGACAGCAGGCAAACCAACAATGTCAGAGTCGTTGTTTCCACCCCATTGTTAACGCTATCGTTCGTTCGGTTAGCCCGGGAATGAGCATGAGCCATTCCGCGCCCTGGCGAGAGAGGACTCCGGCTATGTACTGTGCCCATTGCGGCGCCCCGCTTGAGGAAGGGGCGTCGTTCTGCGCTCAATGCGCAGCACCTATTGACAGAGACACATCGACTCAATCAGCGGAAGAAGCGGCAAGCTCCGAGGATCGTAAGGAGGATTCTGCACCTGACGACGAGCCCACCGTCCCCGCCCCAGAGACTCCATCCCCTGCTGATTCGAACAAAACGCCCGTTAAACCAGTGCCGGCCGCCTCTCCTAAGGCGCCAGCGATGCTGAGCACGCCAAAGAAGGTGAGCCTGGGAATCGGGTGCGCGGCGCTCATCATCAGCATCGGCATTGTCACTGCCGCCAACATGGGCGCATTCAGCGCGAGTCTCTCCGACACGGGCGCCACTTCTGGCCTCTTCTACGACGGGCCCTCCGAGGAACAGATATTGAGCGATCTCGACCTCGAAAGCGCCGCCAGCACCTTATCTTACGAGGGCGATTGGTACGCCCCCCAAGAACCGACCCTCAGTCATACTTCCGAACTGGAACTGACCTACGACGAAGCGGACATGAAGGAATACACCGTCACGGCCGTGTACGAGTCAGACGATCTCACTACTGAAAGCACCGTTATGGTGGACTACGAAAAAATTGACGGAGCATGGGTAGTCGTCGATTTTCTCGAGACATCACGGTGCGTCTCGCCCAAAACCGCGCCGAGCGAAGCAGTCGTGATCGACCATGCTCCCTCAATGATGCAGATTGCCGACGAGAGCCATCCTACTTACGACTCCGATGACAATGCCCTCGAGCTCACTGATCTATACCGCGACAATTTCCAACCGACCATCGAGAGCACAGAGTTCTATATAGACGATGGGGATGCTTACGCCACGATCAACATCGCCGCTACCGATGGCTTTACCTCCTACAGAGGTCAGATCAAAGCGACGCTTGAATGGACCGGTACCGACTGGGAAATCGTCGACTGCCACGCCACCGAAGGCGCCTACAAGGCAGACTATTCGAGCCTGATCGGAACTTGGGTAGGCGAATATGTGGAGGATAGCTCAAGCAGCTTCAATTGCTACGCCGGACGATACACCCCCGCCAGAATGACCATACAGAGCGTTGATGCTCTGTCGAAGACCGCTCGGATTGATTTCACGATTCTCGTGCACGACCACAAACCCGGAGCATCGGACAATCCCGTAGAAAGCTATTCGGGCGATGAAGTTGTCGCTGTGGAAAACGCTCTGGTCAACCTGGATATCGACTCGGACCATCTGGGAGACTATCGAGGAGAGCAGCCCTGCGATTTCCGCATAGAACTCGATCGAAAGAGCGGAATCAGCGTAACGGTGTATTCATTCTATAGCGATGCAAATATGTTTACCTACCCCCACGACGCATTTGTCATGAAGAAGGAATCAGGAAACTAGAGGAGGCCCCATGTACTGCACTAATTGCGGCAAACAGCTCAACGACGACGCGCGATTCTGCCCCCACTGCGCCTATCCAACTAAAAACGCCGATACCGCCAACGGCACCTCCACATCGAATCCCGCGCCGGCAGCCAATGCGACTGTCACTCCCCCGGCTGGACCGGCCGGCGCCCCGGCGCCGACTCCCAACCCCTCTCCGACACCGCATACCACCAACGCCTCCGCAGAAGCGACGCCCTCAGGATCGACGCTGGGCATTCTCGGGCTCATCATCGGCATTCTATCTTGCGTGCTCCTCTTTGTTGCGGGTCCCCAAGCCGTCCTGCCGGCCATCGCCGCTTTGGTGCTCTGCCTCGTAAGTCTCCAAAAGAAAGAGGAGGGCACGTCCCGCGCACCGGCTATCGTGGGCCTCTGCTTCGCCTCGTTCGCCCTCTTTAACGCGATGGCCTTCTTCGGTTGCGTCTCGATGATGATCGGCGCCGACAACTCCCTGCGCCTCCTCGGCATGCCCCTGTAGATCCGAAAATCCACCTTGCCACCCCGAAAAGGAGTCGTATTGTGTTCTGCGCCCATTGCGGAAGATCTCTTTTGGACGAAAGCCTCTTTTGCGAGCATTGCGGACAACCTGTCGACAAGCCGGACGGTGCGCTCAACAGCATCCCTCCGACACGCGTGACGGTCGTTTCCTCCAATGCCTCATCAAGCAGACGGTTCCTCGCCTCCGCATCCGTGGACCACTCGCACTGGAAGTCGGCCCTTAAGCCCTACCTCCCGATCATCATTGCAAGCGCAGTCGCCATTCTCCTCATAGGGGCGGCCATCGCATACGCCGTCACAACGACCCAGCACTCCGAGGATGCCAACCGCACCGGAGAAACCGCCCAAAGCGAGACCGCTGGCGAAAGCAGCGACGCTCAACAAGAAGACGAGGCAATACCCGGCAGCGACGCTGATGAAGGGCAGCGTGCGGCGGACTCTCCAGATAGCGCAAAGGGGCAGGCCGCCGCCGACTCAACCGCCGAGCAGTCGCCGGGCACTGCCCTCGAAAGCGAACTAACTGCCTCTGATTATCTTCTTCCCGAAAGCGGTAGCCGGTACTACTCTGAAGCAGAACTCACCTCGCTGAGCGATTGGGAGCTCTACGTCGCGCGAAACGAGATTTTCGCTCGTCACGGACGCATATTCGACAACCAGGATCTCAGGGAGTACTTCGAAAGCCAGAGTTGGTACGAGCCACGCTACACCCCCGAAGAGTTCGATGCTCTTGGCGATACCGCTGTGAACGACTATGAGCGAGCCAACTCGCAAGCCATTCTCACTATCGAGAGAAATCGAGGATCACAGTACGCGCTTTAGCAACAAACCGGCCCGCAAGCACAGGCTCGCGGGCCGGTTCACTACAGGTCGGCAGAGAAGATGGGGCTACTCGCCATCCCCATCGGAGCCGTCGCCGTCGGAGTTGTCGTTCCCCGAATCGCCATTGTCGGAATCCCCGTCGCCGTTGTCGCCGTCGCTGGTGCTGTCGCCGTCGCTGTTGTCACCATCGGAGGTATCGCCGCCGTTGTCGTCGGCAGTGGCCTGGTCGCCGGTGTCGCCGGCCGGGGCGCTGCCGTCGCCGATGACGGTGAGACCGTCGAGGGCCACGCTGGCACCGAGCCACTTGCGCTCGATGACGTCGATGGTGCCGTTGCTCACCAGGTTCGTCAGCACGTCGCCGGCGGCCTGCTGCAAATCGACGTTCTCGGCGGACACGGCCATGCAGTAGCCGCTCGGCTTCATGAGCATGGCCACCACCGACACGTCCAAGCCCTGGCCGTGGGCCGCGTACAGGCCGATGATGGCATCGGCGGCCACGTACTGCACCGTGCCGGCCTGCAAGGCGGCGAAGGCGTCGCTCAGGCTGTTCGTGGAGGTCAGGGAATCCTGGCCGAACTCGTTGGACACGGCCCATGCGCTCTTGGAGGACACCTGGGCGGCGAAAGTGGCGCCGGAATCGGCCGTGGGCACACCGGCATCGGGGCTCAGGGCGAACAGCGCGATGCCCGTAGGCAGGTAGGACGACGAGACCCAGTAGTCGCTATCGGCGTTGGCGGCGTCGATGCCCAGCACGACGTCCACCTTGCCCTCGGCGATGAACGAGGCCGGGTCGCTGCCCACATCCACGATGGACACCTTCAGGCCCAGCTCGTCGGCGATGGCCGAGGCGATGTCCACGTCGATGCCGATGATCTTGCCGCTTCCCATGCCGGCCAGCGGAGGATTCTCGGTGTTCACGCCCACGCGCAGCGTGCCCTCCTCGCCGATCACGGGCGGCGCCACCGTGGCCTCCTTCAGCGGGGGCTGGTAGTTGTTCGAGCCGTTGCACCCGCACAGTGCGAGCGCCATGCAGGCGAGCGCCGCCGCGGCGGCCATGACGAGTATGCGTCTTCTCACTTCGTCCTCCGTCTCAATACGTTCAAGCATGCCTCTTCCGACTGACCTAGTCTTTGACCCCACACTCGCGCACCGGGGCTTTCGCTTGCGCTACCGGCCCTCTCGTCCGTCGCAGGCTCTGGCTGCGAAATGGGTGCGGACGGTGCGACTTACCTCTAGGATACGCCATGCTCACGGCGGGCGGCCCCGCTCGCTTACGTGGATCCTTTCGACCGCATCTGCCTTGGACTTGGAAGCGGGCATGCCGCCTCCGCAACTACAGACTCGAAAGAAGCACCGATAAGTGTAGCAGATCAGGCCCCCTTCCAAGAAAAGCCCAGAGAACCTCTGGTTGACGAACGTTCCTCAAACGGCTGGCGGCATGAAGAGCGCGCGGCGCGGGAACGGCCGCGGGACGATGCGAAGGCGGCGCGCGGACGGCGGGGCGGCGGTGGTTCCCGCGACGAAACCGCGGTCGCAGCCCGCTATGATGACCCCATGGCTACCCGCAGCGAACAACTCTCCCTCTTCGATCCCGCCATCGGCATCGCCGACGGCCCTGCCTCCACGGCAGCGGAGTTCACATCCGACCGGAGACGCCCATCGCAGCCGACGGCTCACTCGACGCAAGGCAGCTCGCGGCCGTTGGCCACCAGCGCCCCGAACCCCTGTCGGCCGCGTCCTCACCCCCGCTCTCCCGCACGTCCCCGCCCGAGCGAGCGGCGTTGGCGGGAGCGCGCCTTCGAGGTGGTGGCCGAGACTCTGTGGCCCACGCGCTGCGCCATCTGCGACCGACCGGGCACGCCGCTGTGCCCCGACTGCATCGCGGCGCTCCCCTACATCGACAGCCTGCTGGCCTGTCCGCGCTGCGGTGCCCCCTTCGGGCGCGTCCAGTGCACCGAGTGCAACCGGGTGCTGCTGGCCGCCTTCGGCTACGAGGAGCCCCCCTACCGCCAGGCCGTAAGCGCGCTCGTGCTCACCGAGAAGGTGCGGCGCATCGTGACCGTGTACAAGGATCAGAGCGAGCGATCGCTGGCGCGGCCCATGGCGTCGCTCATGGCCCGTGCGACTCCGCCGCCGTGGCTCGCCGACGACGCCGTGGCCTTCGTACCCGCCACGGCCGCCGCCCGACGGCGCCGCGGCTTCGACCACGCCGAGCATTTGGCCCGAGAGCTGTCGTGGCTGTTGGATGTGGACTTCGCTCCCCTCCTGGCCACGCCGCGTCGCCTCGACCAGCGCCGGCTGGGCCGCGCCGAGCGCATCCAGAACATGAGGGAAGCCCTGCAAGTGCTTCCCGGCGCCACGGTGCCCGACGCCGTCATCCTCGTCGATGACGTGTGCACCACCGGCTCCACCCTGTTCGCCGCCACCGAGGCCCTGAAGGCCCAGGGCGCCCGAACGATCCACGCCCTTACCTTCGCCCGTGCCTAGGGAGGTGATTGCGAAAAGAAGAAAGCGCGCCGAGACCAGCGCGCTTTCCCAGTAACTTGAAGTTGTCAGACGAACCGAGCAGCGGCCCTACTTCGAAAGGCGCACGCCCTCGGCCTCGGAGAACTCGGCCACATCCACGGAAATGGAATGGCGGATCGGCTTCCAGGCGGCCTTCTTCACCAGGGCGATGAGCGCGATGGGGATGTAGGTGAGCATGAACAGCGGGAAGGTGAACATATAGCGCACCTTCTTGGCCGTGGTGGTGCGGATGGAATCCCATTCGACGAAGGTGGTGAGCACGCCGAACACGAACATGATGATCACGTAGTTGCACAGGCAGAACACAATGGAGGTGAGCGAGGAGGCGATGGCCACGCCGGTGGACATAACGCCGGTGGCGGCCAGCACGATGATGATCGCGTTGAAGATGATGGAGATGACGGACAACAGCATACCCGGTGCGATGGTCATGAGCATGTCGTAGCAGGCGAAGCGGTAGCCCTTGGGGTTGGTCACCGCGCCCTTCACCAGGCCGCCGGCGTAATGGGCGAACACCTGGTAGAAGCCTTTGGCCCAACGGAAACGCTGGTTCCACGAGTCGCGGAAGGTGATGGGCTGCTCGTCGTAGAGCACCGCCGTGGGGCAGTAGGCGATGCGCACGCCGTCGATGATGGAGGAGGCCGAGAACTCGATATCCTCGGTCAGCAGGTGCCATTTCCAGCCGCCGGCCTTCTTCAGGATGTCGGCCGCGATGAAGAAGCCCGTGCCCGACACCGCGCAGGAGGTGTTCAGGGTCAGGCGCGCCTGGTTCAGGAACTTGGCCTCGCGCAAGAACCACACGCCGTAGCCGGCGGAGATCCAGTTGCTGCCGAAGTTCTTGGAGTTGCGGTACGAAGTGGAGGCCTTGGCGCCGTTGTCGAAGGTGGCGTTCATCTCGCGGAAATAGTTCACGTCGAGCACGTTATCGGCGTCGAACACGAAATAGGCCTCGTAGTCGCGATCGGCGTACTGCTCCCAGATGGCCTTCAGACCGTAGTCCAGGGCATAGCCCTTCCCCACCTGCTTGTCGTTGCGGCGCGGGAACACGATGGCGCCGGCCTCGCGGGCCACCTCGGCGGTGTTGTCGGTGCAGTTGTCGGCGATGACGAACACGTCGATCAGCTCGGCGGGATAGTTCTGCACCTTGATAGAGTGAATGAGGTCGGCGATGACCGTCTCCTCGTTGCGGGCCGCCACCATGACGGCATAGCGGTGGTTTCTCGCCGCCACCTTCTTGGGGGCGCGGCGCGTCAGCACGACGAGAACGTAGTAGAGCTGGTAGGTGTAGCAGACGGTAAAGGTCAGAAACACGCAGAAGTTGAAGATGTCGACGAAGGAAAGGGCCGACACTTGCGATGCTACGGTATCGAACAACTCGATGACTCCTCGGTCTTGCACCCGCCAGGGCGCGACTACGCAAACGACTGAATTATAGCCTTGGAAATTCCGCCGTGGGGATATTTTGAGACTAAGAGGGCGTTTTGGTACTTTTTGGCCCCAAAGAGCCCCGGCTCTCCGCATTTGGGACACACCGCCTCCACACCTGTAAGGAAAGCGTAAGATTCCCGTGGGCTGCCGATGCGCCGCCGCGCCGGCGGGGCGCCCTATGCTACCCTGTGAGCAGAGCTCCAAACCATTCAGAAAGGAAGTTCTCTGTGAGCAAAGCCTGCGACATCAAGGACATCAACCTGGCCGACGAGGGCCGCGCCCGCATCGAGTGGGCCGACCGCGACATGCCCGTGCTCGCCCGTATCCGCGAGCGCTTCGCCGCCGAGCGCCCCCTGGAGGGCGTGCGCATCGGCGCCTGCATGCACGTGACCACCGAGACGGCCAACCTCATGCGCGCGCTCGTGGCCGCCGGCGCCGAGGTCACGCTCTGCGCCTCGAACCCGCTTTCCACCCAGGACGACACCGCCGCCTCCCTCGTGCGCGACTACGGCGTGTCGGTGTTCGCCATCGCCGGCGAGGACGGCGACACCTACCACCGCCATATCGCCGAGGTGGTGGCCACCAACCCGCAGATCATCATGGACGACGGCGCCGATCTGGACACCGCCCTGCACACCGAGTTCACCGACAAGCTGGCCGACGTGATCGGCGGCACCGAGGAGACCACCACCGGCGTGGTGCGCCTGGCCGCCATGGCCGCCGAGGGCGCCCTGGCCTACCCCGTGTTCAACATCAACGACGCCAATACCAAGCACTGCTTCGACAACCACTACGGCACGGGCCAGTCCACCCTGGACGGCATCGTGCGCGCCACGAACCGCCTTCTGTGCGGCCGCACCATGGTGGTGTCCGGCTTCGGCTACTGCGGCAGCGGCCTGGCCCAGCGCGCCCGCGGCATGGGCATGGACGTCATCGTCTGCGAGGTGGATCCGCTCAAGGCCCTCGAGGCCCACATGGAGGGCTACCGCGTGATGAAGGCCGCCGACGCCGCCCGCTTCGCCGATGTGTGGGTGACCGTCACCGGCGACTGCAACGTCATCGACGCCCCGGCCTTCGAGACCATGAAGGACGGCGCCATCGTGTGCAACTCCGGCCACTTCGATTCCGAGATCAACCTGGAATGGCTGCGCGAGCACGCCGTGAAGGTGGAGGAACTGAAGCCCCTGGTGGAGGAGTACACCCTGCCCGACGGCCGCACCATCATCGTGTTGGCCCAGGGCCGTTTGGTGAACCTCGCCTGCGCCGAGGGGCACCCCGCCTCGGTCATGGACATGAGCTTCGCCAACCAGGCCCTGGCCGCCGAGTACCTCTACCAGCACGCCGACGAGTTGCAGAACAAGGTGTACGACGTGCCGGCCGCCATCGACGACGGCGTGGCCCGCGTGAAGCTGGAGACCCTCGGCATCGAGATCGACGAGCTCACCGAGGAGCAGATCGCCTACATGAACAGCTGGAAGTTCTAGCCCCACGCAAGACACCCCAGTCACGAACGACGAGAGGCGGCCTCAGGGCCGCCTCTCTCATTGTGCCACCATAGCTTCTCCCGCATCCCAACCAAAGGCCGCGGGAAATGGCAGGCGCCAAAGACTAGTTCGTCACCGTCTCGTAGGGCCAGTCGATGATACCGCCGAAGTCGTAGATCTGCCGGTAGCCCAAAGCCGCCAGCTTGCGGGCCGCCTCGGCCGAACGAACCCCGCTGCGGCAGTACACGAGCACCGGCTCCTCCTTGTCGGGCACCACCGCGGCCGCCGTCTCGGCGCTGATAGTATCCAAGGTCAGCAACTGGGCGCCGGGCACGTGGCCGCCCGCATACTCCTCGGGCGTGCGCACATCGAGCACCGCCACCTCGTTGGACGCCATCACCTCGTGCGCCGCCTCGGCGCTGATCTTCTCCACCACTGCGGCTCCTTCCGCCGTCGTCTCACCCGTCGGGCCGGCACAACCGACCAGAAGCGACAGCGCGAGCAACGCCGACGCCAAAGCCGTCACGGCGATTATCGAAATCTTGCGCACGGCACCCCGCCTCCTTTTCGATCGGTATCTGGTGGACCGATTCTAACATAGCAGACAGCCCCAGAATGCACCGCTCCGAGCAAAGAGCGCTGCGCAAGCGGCACATTCCCCAAAAGGGGTATCTCGGACCCTACCAGGACACGTCGCTGTCCCGCAGGTCGTAGAGACGCAGCTGGGTCTCGATAAGATGGCCGTAAACGTCGTACAGGGGCGGCAGCAGGCGCACGTGGCGATAGCCCAAGTCGATGAGCCCCTCCCGAACTAGCTTCTTCAGCTCGCGGCTCACCGTGGGACGCTCGACACCGGCCAGAAACGCGATGTCCTCCTGGGCCACGGGCAACACGCCCTCGAAGCCGATCTGGCGCGAGAGCTGGTTGTGCAAGCGCAAGAGCACCGACACCACCTTCTCGCGCGCCCGCCGATGGGCACCGGTTAAGGCCTGCCCGTACATGCCGGTATTGCAATTCAAGCCGAGGCACCCGTTCAGCTGCTGGGCCTCGTCGATGGCCAGGCGCGTCATGAGGTCCTTCACGAAGCCCGCGTCCAAAGCGCACAGCCGCGTGGGCGGACACCGGCCCCGGTTCGGGCAGGCCAGCGCCTCCGACCGCAGGCGAAAGCCGCCCGAACAGCAAGCAGCTATTCGCTTTCTGGCAGGGATTTAGTCTTGCCGCAGACCACTTTCACGCCGACGGGGAGCTGGTCGGCCTCGAGACCGCACGAGGCGGGGTCGGCGTTCTCGATGGTGGCATAGGGCCAGTCGAGGATACTGCCGAAGTCGTAGATCTCCCGGTACCCTAAGGCTTCCAACTTCCGCGCCGCCTCGGCAGAGCGCACGCCGCTGCGGCAGTAGACGAGCAGAGGGGTCTCCTTGTCGGGGGCAACGGCGGCAGCGGCGGCATCGTCGATCGTATCCAAGGTCAGAAGGCGCGCGTTCACGATATGGCGCTCGGCGTATTCCTCGGGCGTGCGCACGTCGATCACCAGCGTCTCGTTGGAGACCATCATCTCATGGGCCTCATCGGCGGTTATCTTCTGAATCACCGGGTGCTCTCCTTCCGTCGGTGCACAATCGCCGGTATCGCTCGAAGCACATCCGGCAATCAGCATCAGGCTTGACAGTATAGCGATACCGGCGGCAAGAAGGCGGTCGGACGATATCTGAAGCACCGAACGGCGGGAACGGGAGAAGTGTCCCGAAAGCCGCCTAACCATGAGCCTTCGATTCCCCGTTCTTCTCGGCTTCCACCTTGAGGGCAGACTGGAGCATGGTGGAAAGATCGTAGGGGCCGCCGTGGCGCACGGCGGTAATCTCGGCCATGACGGAAAGTGCTATCTCGGCCGGCTCGCGGCCGCGCAGGTCGAGGCCGATGGGGCCGAAGATGCGATCGACCTGCTCGTCGGTGCATCCCTCCTCGCGCAGCGCGCGCCAGCGGGCCCATTGGGTGGTGGCGCGCCCGAGCGAGCCGATGTAGAAGGCCGGAGAATCGAGGGCGGCCATAAGCGCCGGCACGTCGATCTTCGGGTCGTGGGTAAGGGCGCACACGGCCGTGCTCGCCGTGAGGGGGATGTCGCGGAAGGCCTCCTGGGGCCACGCGTGCACGAGCTCGTCCACAGCCGGGAAACGCTCGTCGGTGGCGAAGATGCCGCGCGGGTCGATGACCACGGTGCGGTAGCCCAGCACGTGCGCGATCTCGCACAGGCGCACGGCGATGTGCACGCCGCCGATGCAGACGAGCTGCGGCTTGGATGCCATACGGGCGAAGAACCAGTCCAGGCCGCTCCCAACGATATGGCCCGTGCTCGCTGTGCGGGGACGGGCGGCCACGGCGCCAGCCACCGACGCGAGGACCCGATCATCAGCCGCGCCAGCCGGCACGATGAGGGCCAGATCGGCGCGCTCGGGCACAGCGGCCAGGGCAAGTCCTGCCGCCTGCGCGCCGCCGGCAAATGAGAGCGCCGCTTCGGCGGCCGCGCGATCGGCTACGAGGAAGGAGAGCCCCACGAAGGGGGCGCCGCTCTCGGAGCTGTCCGCCGATGGTGGGGAGGGAGCGGCGTCGCGGACAGCTCCGAGAGCAGGTTCCGCATCGGGCGCGGGGACGTCGGCGGCCGCAGGTGCGACGCTCGCGCCATCCGCCCCGGCCTCGGCGCTGATCGCAACCTCCTCCACCGCCGTCACACGCACATAGTCGGCGTCGGCAGCGATAAGGGCGTCCTCGCAGGCGAACAGCGCCCCGTCCAGTACAGACACGAACACCTCGATGTTGCCCCCGCACGACAGGCCCACTTCCTGGGCCCGCCGCGTGGAGGCGTGGAACTTCTCCAGGGAGGAGAGATGCCCGTCCAGGCAATCGAGCGCCACCTGGGCGATGGCGCCCTCGATGCAGCCGCCCGATACCGATCCGGCGATGCGCCCGTCGGCGGTCACGGCCATGCAGGCGCCGGGCGTGCGGGGCGATGATCCCCAGGTCTTGGTCACCTGGGCCAAGGCCACGCTCTCGCCCGCCGCAAGCCAACGGCGCACGTCATCTCGAATCTCGCGCATCTTCTCCTCCTCTTGGCTCAATGAGCCTCGCTCCTGCGCCCTACAGCTCGTGGCAGGTGAGGCACTCCTCGTCGGTCAGGTTCTGATCCACATGGCTTCGGGGCACCTGCGTGCCGGAGCCCGAGCCGTCGGCGGTATGGCAGCTCGTGCACGCCGTGCCGTTGCCCTCGCCGTGCACCACCTCGGGGATGTCGCAGGCAATGCCGTAGACAGGCACGTACTCGCCTTCGGAGTAGTCGGTGACGCCCTCCAGGGGCTCCAGGTCCTGGGACACCACGGCCCCGGCGGCACCGCCGGCGATGCGCTCCTGCTGGAGCTGCTCCTCCTCGGAACCCTCGATACCCGCGCCGCCCGTGACCTCGGCCTCGACGGAGGGATCGTAGGGGGTGTACTCGCCCCGCACCACCATGTCGTTGGAGGCAAGCCCATCGCTCGGGGCGGCCTCCTGGGCCTGGGGCGCGCAACCTGCCACCAGACCCGTCAGGGCCACGGCGCACACCGCAAGTCCGACGACCCCCTTCCTGTATGTGTTCTTTCTCATATCTCGCTCCTTCATCCACCGCGCCTTCAAGGCGCGCAACGAACAGGTTCCTTATCGAAGTTTCTCGGCGATGGTCGCCAGGGTGTCGCGACACAGGCCCGCCGCGCACCGCTCCACCGGCGGCACCTCCCCATCGGCCTCCATGGCCTGGGGGAAGCGGGCCGCCTCGTCGTAGGCGACGACCGTAAGCGGCCGGCGAGTGCGCAGCGTGCGCAGCCGTGCGATAAAGGCCCCCAGATACGAGGGGTTCTCCATCTCGGCTGGGGCCAGCACCTCCACGGCCAGGTCGGCAAACCGCTGCAGGCGCTGCTTGCGATCCACCGTGGCCTGCACCTTCTCAGGCGATTCCAGCTGGTACAGCAAAAGCACGCGATGACCCAGCATACCCGCCGTGTTTCCCCCGGCCGACGTATCGCGTGCGACGGGCGCCAGGGCATCGTAGCAGTCGATCTCGCGAGCCGCCTCGCACTTGAGGGCGAAGACGCGCCCGTCGGCGCACCGGACGACCGCCTCGGGGAAGCGCCGCTCCCGGGAGGGCACCTGGGCTCCCATGGTGAGCACGTCGGTCGGTGCGACGCAGGCCGTCTGACCGTCCCCGCATCCCACGGCCCAGACACGCACGGGGCCAAGCGACGCCAGGACACCCAGGTAGACCCAGGCCTCGTAGGCACCCCGCGCAAGCGCGTCAGCCGTGGCGCGCACACACCGGCGCGCCTGGCCGTCAGCCTCGGACAGGGCCACGCGCCCCGAAAGGGCATCGATAACCACCGACTGCAGCGGCACAGCCAAGGCCTTCGCGGGGTTAGCTGCGAAGGCCTCCAACCGACCGGGTAGCGCGACCTTCGCCAAGCCGGCAGCACGAGACAAATCCTCGCACACCGCTGCCAGTGCGTCGGCAAGCCGCCCCATCGAGACCCGCTCGCCGTCGGTCAGCACCGCATCGACGATCTGATGCTGGATGGCCCCCACGCGCTCGTAGAACTCCCCGCGCAACGGGGCGGCCACCGAGAGCATCTGCGGAGTCACGTTCACGCCGTCACGCTCCTGCGCCCACTGGCGCAGCTCAACCAGCGCCTCGCCCCATGTTGCTGTCTTCGCCTGCCCCATCGTCGTCAGCTTCCCTTCCGCATCCTAGCCCGCGATGTCCATCAGCGTGCGCTTGACGAGCGTACGGGCGATGTCCACCTTGTAGGCGTTCTTGCCCAGGGGCTTGGCCACCGACACCGCCGCCTCGCCGGCCTTCGCGGCCGCGTCAGCCGTCACGCCGCCGGCCACAGCCTCCTCGGCCTCCTTCGAGCGCCAGGGCGCCGGGTGAACGCCGCCGAGTACCACGCGGGTGGCTCCGTCGGCGGTTTGGGCCACGGCACAGTTCACCACGGGAAAATCGATGGACTTGCGCAGGGCGAACTTCTGGAAGGCGCTCTTGGCGGCCTTGGGCACGCGGAACTCCTTCACCACTTCCCCATCCTCCAACACGTTGGAGCGATGCCCGTGGGCACCGAAGAACTCCTCGGCCGGCACCTCGCGCTTGGTGGTGACCACCGTGGCCCCCAGGGCCACAAGCGCCGGCGCCGTGTCGTGGGACGAGGAGGCGAAGCAGCCGTTATCGTCGCCGAAGATGGAGTGGTAGCGGTTGTCGCCGATGCGGGCCGGACAGGTCGCCCCGCCCTTGCGCTTGCAGTGGAAGCGATCGTCGGGCACGCGGAAGTACCAGCAGCGGTGCATCTGGCAGATGTTCCCGCCGAGCGTGCCCATGTGCCGGATGGTAGGCGATGCCACGCGCCCGGCTGCCTGGGCAAGGGCCGCGGCGTGGGTCTTCACCAGGTCGCTCTCGGCCACATCGGCCAGCTTGGCCAGAGCGCCGATGCGCAGCGCATCTCCCTCCTCGGCGATGCCGTCCATGTCGGGGATGGCCTTCAGGTCGATGACGCACTCGGGGTACTCGGGGAAGATCTCGTCCTTCAGGGTTCCCAGAAGGTCGGTACCTCCGGCCATGACCCAGGCCGTCCCGTTCTTCGCCTCATTCGCCGCCTCATCGGCCGAGGAGGCCTGCATATGCTTGAAATGCTTCATGTCGTATCCTCCTTCGCCTTACGCCTGCTGGGCGGCCAGCACCGCCAGCACCTTGTCGGGGGTGAAGGGCTGCATGGTGATGAAGTCGCCGCCCGTGGCATTCTGGATGGCGAGCCCCACGAGCCCCGCGTTGGTATGGGCATGGGCCACGCCCGTGGAGCCGTAGGCGCCGCCGCCCATGCGAGTCTCCACCGGCACCGGGTCGATCTTGGGCTGATCGAGGGCCGTGGGCACCTTGTAGTCGTACATGTTCCCGTTCAGAAGCACGCCGGTGTTCTCGTCCCAGATGAGCTCCTCGCGCAGCGCGCGGCCCTCGGCCTGGGTGAGCGCCATCTCCAGCTGGCCCAGGGCCGACGCCGGGCGGATGACCTTGCCGAAATCGTGGGCGGCCACATAGTCGAGCACTTCCACCAGCCCGGTCTCCGGATCGACCGCCACCTCGCAGAAGTCCACGTTCATAGTGCGCACGACATCGTTCTGGAAGGGGGTCTCGGGCTTGCCGCAATACCCCACGGCCAGCTGGCCGATGCCCACGATGGGCATCTGCTGGGCAGGGTCGGCCTTCAGGGTGATCATCGAGTCCACGAGGTCCACCTCGTCGGGGGTCACGCCGAACAGCGACGCACCCGTGGCGAGGATCTGGGCCTTCAGCTGCACCGCCGCCTCCTTGGCCGCCCAGGTGACCGAGCTGCCACGGTCAGCCGCGTCGCCCTGCTGCCAGTTGTTGTAGTTCGGGGCGTAGTAGACGATAACGTCCTCGGGCTTCATGCCCATCTCCTCGGCGATGACGAGCTGGGCCGCGTCGGGCCAGTAGGTGCCGATGAGGGCCTCGGCGTACGGCATGTAGATCTTACCGTCCACGCCCATGCGCAGATTGATGTTATAGGAGATCATGCCCCAGGTCATCGACCAGCAGGCGCGGGCCGCCACACCGTGCAGACGGCCGTCCTCCAGCGTCTTTACACCGGGAGCGTGCCACTTCCCGTCCCAATCGAAGGCCTTCTTGCCCGCCTCCATGCAGGCGGAAAGCGAGGGATCGGTCACCTTCACGTTCTTCATGATGACGTCGGTGATGGGCATGTTCAGGGCGTTGGCAATATGCGCGAAGGCCAGGTTCACCGGCTCCCACATGTCCTTGCCCGGATCGGCCGTGGTGCAGGCGCCGTTGGTGACGTAGTAGGCCATATCCGAGTAGATGTTCGGGCATACGGTGGACTTGAAGGCCTGCGCGTTGGGCGGCAGCACCAAGTGTCCGTGGGTCTTGTCGCCGTAGCCGCCGCGGGCGCCGGACTGGTGCACGTTGCGCTGCTGCACGGCCACGAGCGTGCCGTCGTCGTTGAAGCCGATGCGGCCGGTGATGTAGGTCTGGGGCACGGCGGCGTCGAAGGACTGGCGCCGGGTGTTCACGAAACGCACGGGCACCCCACCGAGGCACTTGGAGAGCAGGGGCGCCAGCTGCGCACCGCGCTTCTCCACGAAGTCGCAGTAGCGGGAAGCCATGTACGGCGTGAGCGCGCGGAACTTGTCGGCGTGGGAGCCGAAGCCCATGTAGGCCGACACGATGGGGCCGTTGCTCGGGAAGTGCGCGTGGTTGGTGACGTAGCACATCTTCTCGCCGTCGGGGTTGCCCCACGGGTCGTTGGCCCAGTAGCTGAAGTAGGCCGGCGGCATGGAACGGAACTGGCTCCACATGGGGCGGCCGTACTCGATCATGGCCACGTGATCGGCAGCCGCCAGGCCCTCCTCCACGTTGCCGCTCTCCCACTCCACCGGTGCGCCGAAGGTGTTGCCGGTCATGTTGGAGTCGGGGTTCATCTCGGGCCTCAGGATGGGCGCGCCGGGCTTGGCGGCCTCGCGGGCGTCCAGGATGAAGGGCAGCGCCTCCCAGTCGACCTTCACGGCGTCCAGAGCACGCTTGCAGGTCTCCTCGTTCACGGCCACCACGACCACGCCCACCTCGTCGCCCTCGAACTCGGCCTCATCGCCCAGAAGCGGGCTCGCGCCGAACTCGTAGTAGCTGGGGCGGTACTTGGGCATGGAGGCGATCTCCTCGTCCTCGTAGGTGAGCACGAGCTTCACGCCCTCGATTCTCTCGGCCTCGGAGATGTCGAGCCCGGTGATCTTCGCATGGCCGTAGGGGGAATGCAGGGCCATGGCCGTCAGCGCGCCCTCCTCCCACAGATCGGTGGGGTACACCGCCGCGCCCGAGATCATATCCCAGGACTGGCGGCCAGGATGGTCCCACGTGCCAACGTACTTGAAGTCGGTGCGGTCGTCGTTGACGCCCGACAGGATGGACTCGCACTTCTCTCCCATTAGTTGCCTCCCTTCATGGCGGCGGCAGCCTCGGTGATGGCCTGCACATGGCGGCTGTAGGTGCCGCAACGGCAGATGTTGCCGGCCAGCTCCTCGCGGATCTGCTCCTCGGTGGGCTCGCCGTACTTCTCGATGATGTACTTGGCCACGGTGAACTGGCCGGGCGTGCAGTAGCCGCACTGGGCCGCATCGGCCTTGGCGTAGGCTTCCACCAAGGGGCGATAGCGCTCGTCGGCAGCGATGCCCTCGGAGGTCTCGATGGCCTTGCCCTCGCACTGAACGGCGAGCGTCGTGCAGGCCAGCGCCGGCACCCCATCGATGAGCACGGTGCAGCTGCCGCAGCCGCCGCGATCGCACATCTCCTTGGCGCCGCCGTGCAGATCGGTGGCTCGAAGCAGGGTCTCGCGCAGGGTCCACTGGGGCTCCACCTGCACCTTGATCTCGTTGCCGTTGATGGTGAGGGTGGCGCACTGGGGAATGCCGCAGTTAGCACCGGGGTGCGATTCCTCGAAGTGCTTGACCAGCGCATCGTAGTCCGTGGTTTTCTGGCCGCACACCGGGCAGGTGTACACGAAGTCCGTGACGGTCACGGTCTGTGCCACCGCTTCCTCAGGCACGCCGAGCACGCTGCCGATACCGAGCCCGGCGACCCCGGCGGCAATGCCCGCCAAACCGCCGGCCTTGAAGAAGTCGCGACGGGACACGTTGCTCATCGTCATACTCCTCCTCCTTCTCTTCTCGTCGTCGTTATTGACGTTCTCAGCATAAGAAGGAGAAGGGGTAGGCGCATTACACCAAAGGGGTAGCCCCGAGGGGTATTTTGGGGAAGGAGGGAGGTAATACAAGGGGCAAGAGGAAGGCGGCCGGCTGGGGCGAGGGGGTCCGCGCGCAGATTCCGCAGCGACTGGAACAGCCCAGTGGGCTGTTCCACCAAGCGAGGACTGCCCGAGCACGGCGCCCCCTCGCCCCAGCCGGCCGCCGGAGGGACGAATCCCCTACAGCGAACCCTCTTCCCTCAGCAGGGCCACAGCCTGCATCTTCGAGTGCACGCCGAGCTTGGCGTACACGTTGCCGAGGTGCTTCTTCACCGTCTCGCGGGACACCACGAGCGCTTCGGCGGCTTCGGCCACCGAGGCTCCCCCGGCCACGATGCGCAAGCACTCCAACTCGCGCTCGGTGAGCAGGTCTGCGCAGGTCCGGCGCGGGCGCACAGCCTCGTCGACGACGCACACGATAGCGGCGTCATCAGCCGCACCCTCCTCCCCGGCCGCCTCGGGCGCGCGCAGCAGGTCGGCCACCGCCCGCATCTCGGAAGCGTACTCGGCAAAGGCCTGGACAAGGCCGCTCTCCCGCGACAGGGCGTAGGCCTCGCGCACGAGACGGCGGGCGGCGGCGTGGCGGCCGGCACGGGCGGCCACGAGGGCCACAAGGCAGCACGCCCTCACCTTCAGAGCAAAGTCCTGGGTCTGAACCGCATCGACGAGCACCGCCCCGCGCTCCCAAGCATCCTCATCGCCCATGCAAAAGGAGCAAGCCAGATCGAAAAGGCCCGCACGTCCGGTGCGAAGGTCCGCGCCCACCCGCTCGCGAATCTGGGGACGGAAGGCGGCGCACCAGTCGCGCACCATGGGAAGAGTTGGCATGATGCCGCAGACCGATTCCGCATCGGCGCGCCAGGCGGCGAGAAACTCGTCTCGGGCCGTTGCGGCACCGGCAGCATAGGCCACCTTCGCCGCGATGCCGTTGAGCTCCGCGGTGTTCGCAGCTACCGCCTCGGAAGCCGTCTGCGCCCGATAGCGCTCCCGCTCGCAGGCGAATCCCTCGATATCTCCCCGCTCGTAAGCCGTCACGGCCAAGGCGGCGTAGGCCAGGGCGAGCATGGGCTTGCGCGGACGCTCCCGCTCGCTGTACAGGGAAAGAGCGCGCTCGGCCAGCATCTCGGCGTCGGTGAGGTGCCCGATGAGCGCCGAGAAGATGGCGGCATTGGAAAGCGCGGAGCACGTGAGGTTGGCATTGCCGATGTCCTGCTGGAGTTCCACCGCCTCGCGAAACCCCTCGACCGCCCCCACCGGATCCTCCGTCCACCGGGACGAGGCGAGCACCTGGGTCATCATACCCCGCAGGTAGCGCTCCTCGGCGGGCAAGAAGCACAGGGCCTTCTCAGCGAAGCGGCCGCTCTCATCGCTGCGACGGTTGAACGACGCCACGAAGGCCTTCTGCACCATGCAGAAGGCGAACAGGAAGTCCTCGCCCTCCTTCAGCGACAAAAGCGCCTGGTGGATGAGCTCGTTGGAGAGGACCGCATCGCCCGCGAGGGCCGCTGGCATGGCGGCCACGGCGCACAGGAAAGGCCGCTCGCGCAGAAAGTCGTGAGGAAGGAGCAGCGCCCAGCGCAGCACCGTGCCCTGCTCGTCGTTCATGTAGAGCGCCTTCCACCGCGCGACGATGATGTCGGCGATGCCGTCCCAGTCGCGCATCCAGAACGACAGCCCCACCGCCGTGTCGTCGAAGCCGCGATCCAGATACCACTGGCGGGCGGCCACGGCGCAGGCGCGGGCGTCCCCATCGGGCATGCGCCTCAAGTTCGCGCGGAGCGCATCTAGGAGCATCTTGTGGTAGCGGTACCAATCCCCCTCGTCAGCCCCGGTGATGCGCTGGACGAACAGCCCTTGGGAGATGAGCCGGTCGGCGCACTCGCGTACTTGAAAGGGCTCGAGGCCCGTCACCACCGCCGCCAAATCCACGGAGAACGAGTCCACGACGCTCGTCTTCACCATGAAGTCGAGCAGGGGCGCCTCCAGACCGCCGAGCACTTCCTCGAACAAATACGCGCTCACATCGTCGCCGGCCCGGGCGAGCGCGGACGCCACCTCGGTGCCCGACCCGTCGGCGCAGCACAGTTCCACCAGACGGCAGCCGGCCGCCCAGCCCTGGGTAGCCGCGTCCAAGCGCGCGGCATCGTCGTCGTCAAGCGCCACGCCGGCCCGGGCGAACAGCACACGCTGCTCGCCCGGAGTCAGGCGCAGATCGGCCTGGGACAGCTCGCCGAGGCCGCCGGCCATGCGCAGCTTCGCCAGGGGAAGGCGCACGGGAACCCGGGAGGTCATGACCAGGTGGAAGGTCGCGGGAAGGTTGCGCAGCAGATAGGCCAGGCCGTCGGAGAGCAGCGGCGCGTCCTGCACCGCATGCACGTCCTCCAGCACGAGCACGCGATGGGCGCCGTCGGCGGCCACGGCCTGAATCAGGCGGGCAAGCGCATCGTGGGCCTCCCCCGCATCGGACCAGTTGACATCCTGGACGCTCAGGGGCATATCAAGCGCAGGATCGGCCTCCTCCAACGCGGATACGGCCATACTCCAGAAACGCAGGGGATCGGCATCGTCCTCGTCCAGCGAGCACCAGGCCACCGCCTTGTCGCAGGAGGCGGCCCATTGGGCCACCGCTGTGGTCTTCCCGAAGCCGGCGGGCGCTACCACGCAGGTCAGAGGCCGCGCGCAGGCACCTTCCAAAACGCGCGCCGTCCGCGGTCGCACGAGGGCATCGGCAGCCACCTGCGGACGGCGGATCTTCGTCGGCAGTATCGTGCATCCCACGCTCATCCCCGTCACTCCTCCTCGCATGCCTGCTCCCCAGTCCCCGGCTCTCCCGCTATTCTACCACCGTCAACAGCGCCCGGGAAAGCACCGTAGCCGGCAACTCGACGCAGCCCTTGCGGGTGCGCCCCACTTCCAGGCCGCCGAGCAGAGTGCATACATCCTCGCCGGTGAGCGCACAGGCATCGGCGGCGGCCATGCCCTCGGCAGCCTCCATGAGCGCGTCGGCGGCAGCCAGGCACAGCGTGCAGGCATAGCCGTCGAAGGCGGCCCTCTCGACGACCCATCCGCGTGCGCCATCGCGTCTCAGGCGCACGCGCACCTCCAACTCGTCGCCGCAGAACGGGTTGTCGCCCCGTGCGCTCGCCTCACGAACCTCCTCCGCCCCGCCCGGGGAGGCTGCCGCAAACGCCAGTGCCTCAAAGCCCCGGTGCGCCACCTTGCGGCTGCGACGGGCAATGGCGTCATCGTCGACGGTCACAGTCACAGCAGGCCTCCTCTCTCGTTGGCCCTCTCCCCGTCGATGGTCCGTGCGAGCGCCTCCACAAGCGCATCCACCTCGGCCTCAGTGGAGTAACCGGCGAAGCTCGCCCGCACGCTCGCGCGCACGCCGAGGGCCGCGTGCACGGGCTTGGCGCAGTGGTGGCCCGCGCGCACCATTATTCCAGCCGCATCCAGAGACTGGCCCACGTCGTGGGGATGCACGCCCTCTACAGTGAAGCTCACCAACGAGCGAAAGGGCGCAGACACCCCTCCCCCTAGCACCGACACACCGGGGAGAGCCGCCAGCCCGCCCCGCGCCCGCTGGGCCAGGCGCCCGATGTGGGCGGCAATGCGCGCGGTGCCGGCCGCCTCAAGCTCGTCAAGGGCCGCGCTCCACGCCACCGCCGCCGCGATGGGCGGCGTGCCGGCCTCGAGCGCCGCCGTGCCCGCAAGCGGGCGCCACCCGTTGCGCCCCACGGACGCCGCCATGCCGCCGCCGAGAAGCATCGGCTCCATCTCGTCAAAGACGCGCGGCGAGCACAGCAGGGCGCCCACGCCGGTGGGGCCTCCCATCTTGTGGGCCGAGCAGGCGTAGAAGTCGGCACCGCACCGGTCGAAAGCCACGGGGTCGCAGGCGGCGCTCTGGGCCCCGTCGAGCACCACCGCCGCGCCTGCCGTCCTCGCATCGCCCATGATGCAATCGAGGGCGGGCTGGCGGAAGCCCAGTACGTTCGATTGGCTGGAAAGCGCCACGAGCCGGGGGCGGAGCTCGGCAATGCTGCTCCACACGCCGTAGTCGAGCACGCCGTCGGCGCTAAGCGGGATCCAGGCCACCTCCGCGCCCGCGCGCTCGGCCGCCGCAAGCCACGGGACGAGGTTGGAGTGGTGGCCGTCCTCGGCCACGGCGATCACGTCCCCGCGCTGCAGGTGCCCCTCGGCCCAGCCTCGGGCCGCCAGGTTCAAAGACTCGGTCGCCCCGTGGGTGAGCACGACCCGCGCCGCGTCGCCCACCCCGAAGAAGCGGGCCACATGCTCGCGGGCGCACTCGAAGGCGTCGGTGGCCTCCTCGGCGAGCCGATAGGCGCCACGGTGGATGTTCGCGCAGCTCGTATGCATGAACGATGAGTGGGCATCGGTGACGGTGCTCGACACCAGCGCCGTGGCGGCACTGTCCAAGTAGACGAGCGAGCTGTCGTCATTCCTTCCCACCTTCCGCTCCAGAATGGGATAGAGCCCGCGATCGAACGGCGTGTCAACCACGAAGCACCATCTCCTCTACCCGTGCCAGATCCGCCGGTGTGTCCACGTCCTCGAACAGGTGAGGCTCGTCAAAGTACACGTGGCGCGCCGTGATATCGTGGCGCGAGCGAAACAGCGCCCGGGCGCCTTCATCGCCCTCGAGAGCAAAAAGGGCATCGAAGGCCGCCTGGTCGAACAGACACGGATTCCCATGACGGTGATCGTTGGCGGCCAGATAGGCCTGGGCACGACCATGGTCGTATTCCGTCATCAGGGCGTTTAAATGCCCGGAGCTCACAAAAGGCTGATCAGCCACAAGCAGCACAAGCGCCGCACAGGAGCGTTCTCGAGCATGTCGCACCGCCGCGCGGACCGAAGATGCCTGCCCCTCGCGCCATCGTCGGTTCCTCACCACGGCAATATCGTCGCCATCGGACCGCAAACCCACACGGGCGGCCAGGGCATCGTGGTAGGCACCCGTCACAAGGCACACTTCGTCGGCGGCACAGCCCAGCGCCGCATCCAGAGCCCGATCGATCAAAGTCGAACGGCCGAACGCCGCCAGAAGCTTCGGGGCGCCCATACGCCGGGACGCTCCGCCGGCGAGCACGGCTACGCAGGTCTTGGGGAACACTTCCATTGAACGGACTCCTCTCAACACACAAAGAGTCTATCGCGCACTCCTCAGAGAGGCATTCCCCAAAAGGGGTATCTGGACGTGAAGTGGCCGTATCCCCATGCAGCGGCGGCCCGGCGAGGGGCCGCCGCTCGGGGAGGGGGTCTGCGCCCCGGCCGCGCGGGCCGGAGTCGGGGGGCTACTCGTTCACATCGAACGGCAGGTACCACACCGAGGGGTTGGTGCCCTCCTCGGGGAGCAACTGGTAGCCGCCGGCCGCCTCGGCCCGGGCCCTCAGCTCCTCGAGGTCGCCGAAGGCGCGGGCGCCTGCCGGGCAGGCGGCCACGCAGGCCTGGGCCCGCCCGTCTCCGGCGTCGACGCGCTCGGCGCAGAACGTGCACTTGTCCATGGTCGCGGGCGGCATCGCCTCGTACATGAGGGCCTCGTACTCGTTGAGCTCCGGCCCGAAGTAGCCGTCCTCGCTCGCGGCCAGGTGGCGCGCGTCGTAGGGGCACACGGTCTGGCAGCTGCCGCAGCCGATGCACGTGTCCTTGTCGATGACGACGATGCCGTCCTCGCGCTTGTAGGTGGCCTCCTGGGGGCAGATCTCCACGCAGGGGGCCGTCTCGCAGTGCATGCACAGCATGGGCACTGCGGTCTTGCGCACGTCGGGGTAGGTCCCCTCGAACACGCGGTCCACCCGGCTGCGGCGCACCCCCGGACGCGTGCCGTGG
This sequence comes from uncultured Enterorhabdus sp., assembly GCA_947645965.1. Next base: position 27,011 of record CANSES010000006.1, read on the forward strand.
GCCTCCTTGCAGGCCACCGAGCAGGCGTGGCAGCCGATGCACTTCTTCAAGTCAATGAGCATTCCGTAGGTCATGGCTCATCCCCTCCTAAGCGATCTTCTCGATTTTGACGCGGATGCACTGATCGAAGGCCGAGCAGACATGGTCCATGCGCTCCGGTGTCTGGCCGGGCACCAGGTGCACCACCGGCACGCCCTTGTCCAGAGCATGGGGCATGTACTTCGATTTCGAGCCCCAATGGCCGCCGATCACCGATACGCACTCGGTGTGCACGCCCTCGGACGTGGCCAGCACGCCTTCCACCGACACGCCCTCCTGGGTGGACAGGCGCACCTTGTCGCCGGTGGCCAGGCCCTTGGCCGCAGCGGTGGCGGCGTTCATCTCGATGGTGTAGCCGTAGGGGTTCTCCTCGTTGATCTCGTTGACGTAGGGGTTCTCCATGAGCCACGAGTCGGTGTTGATGGCGTCGGTGTGATACACGGGCAGGATGTCGTAATCGGGATCGGTGATCTCATGGCCGCAGCCGGGCTTCCAGTCGGGCAGCGCCTGGTAATCGTCGGTCTCCCAGGGAATGCCCAGCTCGGCGGCCTTGGCCTCCACCTTGCCCTTGGCCTCCAGCATGAAGTCGAAGTACATGGGCACGCGTCCCGGCTCGCCGTTGGCCCAGATGTACACCTCGTCCACGGTGCGCGGATGATCGTACACGCCGTGCTCCTTCAGCCAGGCGAAGTCGTGCTCCTCGTCGATGTTCGACTTCAGCACCGAGTCGGCGAAGGCCTCCACGTCCAGCTTCTGATCCAGCGGCACCGCGTATTCCTCCTTCACGCGGAACATCATGTTCAGCGTGGCGATGAACTCGGCGTTCTTGCCGGCGCGGTTGGCCAGCTCGCTGAACAGCTCCCAGCTGGACGGGGCGCCGTCGCGCGGCTCCACGACCTTCTGCCACACCGGCACGGTCCAGGGGTTGTGCAAACCGCCGATGACGCGGTGGTTGCCCGAGGCATGGGGCAGAGGCTCGGTGCGCTCCAGATAGCAGCACTCGGGCAGGATGACGTCGTAGAAGTAGGACGACTCGTTCAGGAACATGTCGATGCCCACCACATAGGTGTAGTTCTTGAAGATCTCGGCCTGCTCGTCGTAGTTGCCCCACCATTTGATGGGATTGCAGGCGTAGCAGAACGCGACCTCGGCGGCCTGGGTGTGGTACAGCTCGGGATGGGCCTGGGCCACGTGCTCGAAGTGGTTGTCCTCGGAGATGGGCTGGATCTCCATCATGCCCATGGTCGTGGGCGTGTAGTCGCTCTCATAGACCTTCTTGTAGTAGGAATTGGGGAAGGCCAGCAGCAGGCCGGCGCAGTCGATGAGACCCTCGGGCTCCCAGATGCCGGGCTTCCAGGCCATGTTCGGATTGCCGTCGGCCCAGCCGTTGCAGATCGGGTCGAAGCCGCAGAAGCCGCCCACGGCGTTGGTGGCCCCGATGAGGTTGTTCAGCGTGAACACGGCCCAGCAGGCATGGAAGGCGTGCTTGTGGCGCGTGATGCCCGAGAAGCCGTCCACGGCAGCGGGGCGATAGGGCATCTCGATGCCATCGATGGTGGTCGTCTGGCCGATGCAGGCCGCCTCGCCCAGTTCCTTCGCGATGCGGCGGATAGTGGCCGCCGGCACCGTGGTGATCTCCTCCTGGTACTCGGGGGTGTACTTCGCGACATGCTCCTTGTACAGGGTGAATCCGGTCTTGCACTGCTTGCCGTTCACCTCGAAGGCGCCCTCGAGCTGCGGGTCGGCGCACACATCATAGGTCTTCGGCGTGCCGTCGGCGTCCATGTACAGCGACTTGCCCGTGGCCTCGTCGAACAGGATGCGGCCCGTGGCCACGTCCACCAGCGACGGAGAATTGGTGCGCGTCTTCAAAAACTCGACGTCGATGAGGCCCTCCTCCACGAGCACGTTGGCGATGGCCAGGGCCGCCGCCGCATCGGTGCCGGGACGGATGGGCACCCACAGGTCGGCCTTCTCGCCGGCCGCGCCCATGTGCGGATCGAACACCACGTGACGCAGGCCCTCGCGACGGCGGTCGGCGAAGATCTCCGCGGTCATGTTGAAGCCGTGGCGCGTGGCCGTGCCGGCGTTGGTGCCGAACTGCACCACGTAGTTGCAGTTGAGGTAGTCGGGGCGGGCGTTGCCCGTGCCCGTGAGGAAGTACTCGAGCTGATGCACGCCGGCGCCGCAGATATCCGAGCAGCTGCCCTCGGCGTTACCGTAGATCACGCCGAGCGCCGTGTGACGCACGAGCGAGCCGATCTGGCTGGCCACCATGGACATGCCGGTCACCGCATGGGGGCCGGACCGCTCGATGGCCGCCTTCACGTTGGTGTCCACGAGCTCGTAGGCCTCGTCCCAGGAAATCTCCTCCCAGCCGGGATCCTCGTCGAAGCCCTTCTTGGGATTGGTGCGCTTCATGGGCTTGGTGATGCGGTTGGGATCGTAGAGCATCATGATGCCCGCCGCGCCCTTGCCGCAGATGTGCCCGCGTCCGATGGAGCTGTCGGGGTTGCCCGTCAGTTCCACCACCACGCCATCGACCACATGGGCCTTGATGGAGCAGTTGTTGAAGCACATGTTGCAGGTGGTGGGGATCCACTCCCCCTCGTTCGGGTCGTAGGCAACCTTCTCCGGCGCCGTGCTGGCCAGATCGGTCCCCTCCTTCTCCGCCGTGCCCGACGAGCATCCCGCCAGCCCGGCCCCGAGGGCCGCAGCACCGGCCCCTGCCACGAAGCCTCGACGGCTGATGTTCAGGCCGTTTTCGCTCATGGTTGTACCCCCTTCTCTCTGATCGGGGCCCGCCCACGGGCAATCGGCCCCTTCGTCATGGCTGGAGCGTCCTTAAAGGACCCTCCCGATGGAGGAAGTATGGCAGGGGCGAAAAGGCGAGAACGTGAGCGAGAAGACAAAGATGGCACCCATAATTGTGTCAGCCAGCACAATGTTCGCGAAAACCTAGGCGGAAACGGTGCTCCAATCATTGTCGTAGAAGGGCAGGCTGGCCTCGATGAGGGAACCGTAGGCCGCTCGCAGGCCCGGCAGCACATCGATGCGGCGGTACCCCAGTCCGATCAGCCCCTCTTTGGCCAGCGCCTTCAACTCGCGGCTCGCCGTGGCCCGCTCGAGGCCCGCGAGGAAGGCCACATCGTCGTGGGCGATGGGCACTTCCCCGGTGAAATCGGCGCAGCGCGCGAAGGCGTTATCCAAGCGCAGCAGCACCGAGACCACCTTCTCCCGCGCGCGGGGATGCGCGAAGGTGAGCGACTGGCCGTACATCGACGTCGTGCAGTTGAGGGAGATGCGCGAGAGCACCATCTGGGCCTCGGGCACGCCCAGGGCATCGATCTGGTCCTTCACCACTTCCCCGTCGAAATCGCACACCTGGCCGGGCACCAGCCCGACGAAGAAGTAGAAGTCGGAAGCCACGTAGGGCACGTAGATGTCGGGAATGCCGGCCACCGAACCGGGCGCGAAAAGGGCCTGGGGCGCCTCTATCCCGTTGTTGACGAAGCCCTTGTTGACCAGCAGGCCGCGGCGGATGGCGTACACCCGGCGGCGGGCCGCCAAATCGGTCCACACCATCTCGTGATAGTCCACCTCAGTAATGGTGGGCAGCAGATAGCGGCCGTCGTCAAGCTGCTTGGCGCAGAAAAACGCCAGTGGGCAGAACCGGCGCATGGGACAGTGCAGCGCCTCCAAGCGGGCGCGATCGACTACATCGTTGGCCTTCATGAGACCCCCTCCCCTGAATGGCCCCATTATAGCTCTCGGCAGCCCGCGGCGAAAAACGATATACTTTCCCTCACCAACAACGCAGAAGGGAGCTTTATGATCGTCACGACGACCCCGGTCATCGACGGGTACCGCATCACGGGCTACTACGGCATCGTGTTCGGGGAGGTTATCACCGGCATCAATTTCCTGAGGGACTTCGGCGCGGGCATCCGCAACCTGGTGGGCGGCCGCTCGGCCGGCTACGAGGAGGAGCTCATGGTGGCTCGAACCCAGGCCCTGGAAGAGCTGCAGCAGCGCGCCGCAGCCTTGGGGGCGCATGCCATCGTGGGCGTGGACATGGACTACGAGGTGCTCGGCCAGGGCAACATGCTGATGGTCACCGCCTCCGGCACCGCCGTCACCGTGGAAGCGGCGTAAGGCTGCAGAAGCGGCTGCGCACAGCAACGCACCACGAGCTATGCGCCTTTCCGCGAAGGCAGCACGAGGGCCAGAACCAGCGCCGCGACAGCGAAGGCGAAGATGGCCAGATAAGCCGGCAGGTACGTGCCGGCGAGCACCTGGGAGACGCCGGCGACAGCCGGCCCCACCACCGAGGCCACCATGAGGTTCGCATTGGTCAGTGCGTAATTCATGGCGTAATGGGCCATGCCGAAGCGCGCACCGATGAAGGCGGAGGCTACCGAGACCGACCCCCCATAGGCCAGACCCAGCAAGGCAAAGCCGATGACGACGAGGGGAAAGAACGTCGCCTCGACCGCCGCGGCGCACGCAAGCATGGCAAACCCATAGACGCACGACACCACCGCCATGGAGCGACGGCATCCGATGCGATCCCACAGCCAGCCCGCCCCCATCCGTCCCGCCGCATTGAAGGCGCCGATGCCACCCATCGCGGTGGAGGCGATCATGAACGCGGCGGCATCCTGCGCTCCCAGCACGTCAAGGGCCGCCGGGACCGCGTTGCTTACCAGTGCCAGCCCCCCGCTGCTCACGAGCACTATCCAGGCGAAAAACATCCAAAACGGGCCAGTGGAAACCATCTGACGGGGTGTAGCGCCAGCCGTCGCGGCCGCGCCGGGAACCGGGCTCGGAGCCATCGTCGCCGAGGCAACCTCCCCCTCACAGGGCGGCCTCAGCACAAGGGCACCGGCGGTCAACAGCGCTCCGAAGACCACCGCAAGCACGACAAAGGCGCATCGCCAACCCCAGGCCGTCAGGACGGCAGCCATCGCTGGGCCCAGGAGAAGCGTTCCCAGTCCCACGCCGGCAAGCAACATGCCCGAGGCCGTTCCGCGCCGATCGGGAAACCACGGCAGCACGGTGGCGAGCACGCAGTTCGCCCCAAGCCCCACCGCCACGCCGCACATCACGCCGTAGGACATGCAAATCCAGGCAAGGTCATGGGCAGCCGCCGTGGCCAGAAATCCGATGGCAGCCAGGAGCGCCGCCAGAGCCATGACCGTTCGCGAGGAGATGCGGGCGACAAGAGCGCCCGAGACAAGCTGCCCCGTGCACAAGGCCACCATAGATACCGAGAATACCGCCGAGGTGTCAGTGCGGGTCCAGCCGAAGTCCGCTTCCAGAGGGCCGACGAATATCGACCAGCTGTAGACGAGCCCCAGAAGCATATTCAGCCCGAACCCCACCATTCCCATGGCCGCCGGGCGCCACCCTGTCCGTCCGCTCATTAATTCTCCCCTCTTCCCTCCACGCCCCACCATAATAAGCCCAAATCAGACAGATGACCCTCGAAACGAAGGGCCCGGAAGCAGGGAGGGAATGCTTCCGGGCCCGATGAAGAGACGGCTAGGCGGCCGCCACGCGAGCGCACGCACCGCCCAGCTCGCTCTCAAGCTGGTGCAGGGCGGCGTCCACGAGGGCTGCATAGCCCCGATAGAAATCGCAACGGGCGTAGCGCTCCACCGCCTCGCGCCACCGCGGTACCCACGTCATGGGATGGCATACCGCGAACGACACCGCATCGGCCAGGATGCGGTCGGCCTCGGCGGTATCTTCGCGCCGCGCCGCCTCGGCCGCCAGCTGGCAGAGCCGCCCGATGAACAGCAGCTCGTAGGCCAGATGATCGTCCGGCTCGTGGGACAGCGCATCCACTTCCAACCCGTAGCGAGCATAGGCGGCTCGCACCTCGAAGGTCTGATGCTGGAACACCATGCGGTCCTTGTTGAAGTACACCGACTCCCACATCGGGGCGAGCACCTGGCGTGTTCCCACAAATAAACGGGTGTACTCGGAAGACACATCGTGGAAATCGCTGTCGGAGAAGGGCGAGGCGCACTGATCGGTCCAGGCCATAAGCGCCTCTCGCGCCGCATCGGCATCCTTTCCCGCCGCAAAGGGTATCTCGTCGAAGATCCTCTCATCAGCGGCACCTGCGATCAGCTCGCGATCGGGCACCCCGTGGAAAAGACGACCGAGCAGAGTAAACAGCGCTCCTGCTTCTTCCAACCTGGCGACCCGCAACTCATCGGCCGCCGTCTTCGTCTCGCCCATGGCTATCTCCTTACCTTACTGCTCCAGCGACAGCATGCGCACGTCGCCGGCATCCGTCCTAGCATTGCGATGGGCCACGATGACCACGCTGGGTGCCGTCTCGTCCGAAGCGGGCAGCGGGGCCACATCGGCACAATCGCCGAACTCGGCACGCAGTTCGCCCAGATCGCCTATCATCAGAGCGCGCTGCGGGCAGATGGCCACACAAGCCGGCTCTTCACCGAACGAGCGGAGTTCCGCGCACATGTCGCACTTCTGAGTCACGCCCTTGACCTCCACATACTGCGGAGCACCGTAGGGGCATGCCTCCACGCAGGCGCGGCAGCCAATGCACTCCTCCTCATTAATGGAGACGATGCCAGTATCGGGATCCTTCGCGTGGGCCCCGGTAGGACACGCCGCCACACAGGCGGGGTTCATGCAGTGGCCGCACGAGTAGCTCACCGAATACGTGAAGACACCGCTCGGACGGCAGACGCCGGTCTTCTCGTCAACGGACCAGTTGCCGCCGCATACCTCGCGCACGCGCCGCGCGCGAGGGCCGATCTCGAAATTGTGAATATCCTTGCAAGCCAGCTCACAGGCCTTGCAGCCGCTGCACTGGGCGCTTTTGATAAGAAATCCCATTTGTGCCATGATTTACTCCCCTTCCTTAAGTACTTCGCGGACATCCCACAGGTAATCGGGGGGCAAAGGCTCGCCATCCCATTTCTCCACGTTGCAGATGCACGTGTTCCAAGCCTGATAGCCGGTGGTCGTCACGTTCGGACCGCACAGCACATTCATGCAGCCAGCTTTGTCGATGCCGGTTTCCTCGTCGATCTCGACCCAAGCACCCTGGCCCATGGCCAAAACGCCCGGCATCATCATCTCGGTAACCTGCACCGGGCGCAGGCAGCGACCCCATTTCGAGGTGATGAGCACCGTCTCGCCAGTCTCCATACCCAAACGCTCGGCGTCCAAGCTGTTCATATACAGGGGATGATCGAAGGCCTCGCGCAAATTCGGCACATTGGCGAAAGTGGAATGGGAATGGCGCAAAATGTGCAGGCTGTAAATCTGGAAGGGGAACTCGCCTTTTTCTTTGGCCTCCCAATCGGAGAAGGTCTGCTCGTAGCCCTCCACGGGAGGCACGTACTCGGGAATAGGGGATATCTCCTTGAAGCCGAACGCCTTCACCTTCTCCACTGCGGCCTCGCAGTAAATCTCCAACTTGCCCGAAGCCGTAGGACGCGGATTTGCCTCCGGATCGTCGCGGAAGGGCTTCAGAGCGATAAAGTCAAGGCCGTCGCCCTCGGAACGCTCGATGGTAAAGATGCCGTCGCGCTTGAAGTCGAGGATCGGCACGCGACCCTCTTGCGGCTCTCCGTCGACGCCGAGTTCCGCCAGGTCCTCTTCGGTGATGCTCACGAGATTCTCAAAATTCTCGCCATCATCCGAGAGGATCTGGGAAGCGGCCACCATGTTCACGATGAGCTGCTTCTCGCTGACCGGTCGCAGCACATCTCGGTCAACCCCAATGCGATCGGCCAGCTCGAGGGCAATTTGAGCATCGCTCTTGCACTCAAACAAGGGCTCCACCACCTGGCTGAACCACACAATGGTCTCGCGATAGGCGGGGCTGAGATCGCCGTAGCGCTCCCAGGGGCTCGCGACCGGCAGCACGATATCCGCATACTTGCAATTAGTGGTCATGACCAGATTCTGAGCTACCACCGTATCCATCATGCGATAGGCCTCGATGCCCTTCATAGTGGCCGGCCCCTGATTGAGGAAGTTTTCCTGACGGTCGTAGATCATGTGCACGTTGTTGTCGTAGACCTTGCCGTCAAGACCGATGTACTTACGCTCATCGACAATGGAGGTCCACATCTGGTTCACATTGACCTTGCGGTACTCGAGCGGATTGGGGATACGCTCCATGTTGCCAAGGGTGGCATTGCGCGGATTAGCGTGGTTCATACCGCCCTTGAGCAGCGTCTCGAAACCACCCTGCATCCAAGAGTGGCCGCAATCCGAAGCGCAGCAACAGCCAGGCTTGCCAATAAGACCTGCCATGGCGCCAAACGCCATGAGATTCTGGCATAGCTGGGCACCGGAACCCGTACGAGCCAGCGCGGGCGCCGTAATGACGGCAGCACGCTCGGCCCCTCCGAGCATCAGCGCCAAACGCTCCAAGTCCTCAGCCGGAGACCCGCAGATTTCCGCGGCCCACTCGGGCGTCTTCGGTACGCCATCGTAGGTACCGAGCACGTAATCGCGGTAGTTCTTTTTCGGATCGGCGCCCTCGGGCATGTGGTCGGCATCGAAGCCAATGGTGCAGCGATCGAGGAAGTCCCAGTCGATGAGCGGATTCGTCTCGGGGTCATCCTGGGTGAGCAGCACATAGGCCATAGCGAGAAACGCGGCGCTGTCGGTTCCGGGACGAATGGGAATGTAATCGTCGGTAAGCACCTTGGCCGTGGGCGTATAGAACGGATCGACGCAGATGAACTTCGCACCAGCCTCTTTGCACTGGAGGTAATCGTAGGTGGGAAGCCCGGCACGGCTCCAAGCGGGATTCGAGCCCCACAGCACGATAACCTCGCTTGAGCGAAGGTCGATGCGATCGTTAGTCTCCTCAGGAAGACCGATGAGCTTGGCCATCTCGGTCCATGCGCCCGAAGACACCGCTCCGGTCTGCTCAAGGCATCCGCCCTTGATGTACATCATGCGACCGATATCGTAATCGCCGAGACGCTGAGGCACGCCGCCCGGCAAGAGAATTCCCTCGTTGCCATACGTGTCGATGACACGCAGTATCTCGCCGGCGATGAGATCCAGAGCCTCATCCCAGCTGATGCGCTCCCACTCATCGCGTCCGCGCAGATGCCCGTTGGCGTTCTCACCGCCGCCCGGCTGCCAGTTCTTACGCTTCATGGGATACTTGATGCGATCGGCGCCGAAGATCATGCCCCGCAACGCCCGTCCGCGCGCGCAGGCGCGCAGCTGGGGACAATCGGGAGTGTCGTCATGAGTTTGATCCGTACCAAGGCGCACCACTTCTCCATCGCGCACGAAAGCCTTGTTGAAGCCCTTGGAACCACAGTCGGCCCAACAGCTGCAGGGAATCCACTCGCCCTCTTGCTGAGCATCGCCCGTATCGCTGAGGGGCTCTTTCTCGTTGAAGCCCGCGCAACCCGTTGCGCCGAGAGCCGCCGTGCCCGCAGCTGCAAGGGCCGTCCACTTCAGCAAGTTGCGTCGTGTGACGCCGGACTTCATCGACGGTACGGGAACCTTCACATCCTCCATAGTCTCCTTCTCCTCTCTCAAGTACTAGGCCATGTCGAGAAACGCTGATCGCAACTCTCGACGGCGTGTCATTATCACCAATTCCCCCAATTCCAGAACAATCAGCCGCGCGTTGTTCCAAGGCTTGCAGGGAATAAAATATGGAACGATGCCTTATTGAAGAAATGGGAAGAAACTCACATTGGACGTCTTTTCCCAGCGTAAATCCACCCCCTCACGCTACTATGGGGCTTTACAATAAGGGGGAATCGTGAGACTGCGAACATCATTCAGACGCGATACGGCACCGGAGGATCTCCTCCGTCTGTCAGAAAGGCTCTCTGGCCTGGACGACGACACCGGAACAGCAACGCAAATCGTTCCGGAAACCTACCAGCCCTTCCAGCTTATGAGCCGGAAAGTCATTCTCAGCGACGAGACAATCGGCGCTATTTCCCAGTTCGAGATGTTTGCCTCACGCTGCGACTGCCTCATCGGCACCTCGCCGCTCGGCCCCTGCTTGGCACGCATCCTGGCCCGCATGGACGGCATTTTCGTCACGCTGCTCAACGGGGCCCGCGCCGACTATCGCACTTGCTGCTATCTCGACTATCTGAAAAAGACGGGAGCTTGGACAAAGGCCGTTCCAGACAAGGCGAAAATCGAGGCCCTTGGACTTGCCAGTCTTGATCGAGAGGTGCTCGAAGCCTCAAGATGCGCCCATCAGATGATGACCATCGAGATCAACTCGCTCTGCGGGGCAGCCCCCGCCCTCATCACTCCCAGTCACGTGCTCGCCCTTCACCAGGCCATCAGCCAAACATTTCATCCTGGCGCCCCCGCTGGACTAAGGGGCTGGGAAGTTGACGACAAAGGATCCTTGGGAGGGTCCGGACGAGCCTATCTGCCTCCTTCCCCCCTCGAGCTCCCCGAATACCTCCAGGACCTGGTCTCCTTCCTCAACAACTCGAAGCTCGGGCCATCGGCAAAAGCGGCACTTATGCATTACCAGATGGAGGCAACGAAGATGTTTGCCACCGACATCGATCAGCTGGCCCGATCGCTTTTAGTCGGCATCTGGCGCAATGCGGGCCTCATCAAGCACATCATGGCACCCATTGCCATCACTCCGGCCCTCGCCCAACGCAATCACGACGAGGTGCTGCAACCCTACCAGTTCCGTCGCGGGGTAAGCGAAATACAGATGATAGACGACTGGGTGTACCATACCGCCTGCGCCTCTCGCAACGCCTTCGAGGTGGCCAAGTGCGCCTACGGCCTGACACGCCATGCCGTCGAAAACTGGAAACAGGCCTTAAATAGCGAGGGGAGTCGGCTCACAGAAATGACGAGGCGTTTTCTCATCTCCATAATAGGAGCGCCCATCTTCTCTGCCTCCACCATCGCAGAGGCCATTGGAACCACTTTCACTACCGCCGCAAAACTCATTGGCGCCGCCGAAAAAGCCGGTATCGTTGTTCAAGTGAGTCAAGGACGCCGCAACAGAGTCTACGAATGCCCCGAGGCCACGGGGCTATTCGATGCCATTATGGCCGAGATGGCCTAGAGGCGCCCACGCCATCGTGGGCGTGGACATGGACTACGAGGTGCTGGGGCAGGGCAACATGCTCACGGTAACGGCCTCCGGCACCGCCGTCACCGTGGAGGCGGCGTAGGAGCGAAGCGGCGATACCCCGAGTTGCGGGCGGGCTGAAGCCCGCCCCTACGGAGCTTCTAAGTTGAAGCACGCTCTCTCGTAGGGGCGGCCTTTAGGCCGCCCGCGGCGAAAACAATGTCCCAGGACGAGGGCGCTATTCCGCGTACTCTAAGGCGCGGTCGAGTTTCTGACTGATCACCTTGGTGACGCCGTCGCCCTGCATCGAGACGCCGAACAGCACGTCGGCCATCTCCATGGTGCGGCGCTGGTGGGTGATCATGATGAGCTGGGTCTCCTCGCGCAGGCTGTTGATGTAGGCAGCCAGACGGCGCAGGTTCGAGTCGTCCAGGGCCGCCTCCACCTCGTCTAAGATGTAGAATGGGGTGGACCGGGTGCGGTACACGGCGAACAGCAGCGCCAGGGCCGTCAGCGATTTCTCGCCGCCCGACAAGAGCATCATCTTCGAGATGCGCTTGCCCTTGGGCTGGGCGTTCACCTCCACGCCGGTGTTCTCCAGATCGTCGGGATCCACGAGCGACAGATGGGCCTCGCCGCCCGGGAACAGGGTGGCGAAGATCTCCTGGAAGTTGCCGTCCACGGTCTCGTAGGTGCGGATGAAGTCGTCCTTCATGCGCTGGTCGATGACGCGGTTGATCTTCGCGAGGGACTTGCGCGCCTGATCCAGGTCGTCCAGCTGGCCGGCCAGGTAGTCGTAGCGCACCTTCAGCTCGTCGTACTCCTCGGCGGCATCGGGGTTGATAGTGCCCAGGTTCGCGATGCGGCGGTTGATGCGGAACAGCTCGTCCTCCACCGCGGCGCGACCCTCCAAGGCCGGCGCGGCCAGGGCGGTCTCCAGCGGCGTCTTGCAGTCCTGCACGATATGGTTCACCGCGGCCTCCACCTGCAATTCCAGGCGCCCCTTCTGCACGCGGGCCTCGCTCAAGCGCTCACTCACCCCGTCGAACAGGGCGTGGGCCTCATGGGCCCGGCCGCGGGCCTCGGTGACCGAAGCGTGCAGGCCCGTGGAGGCGTTCTGAGCGGCCGTGGCCTGCTCCTCGAGGGACTGGGTCCAGCGCTGGGCCGAGCGCACCAGCTCCTCGAACAGGACGAGCAGAGGCTCGATACGGACCGCCGACACGGTCTTCACCCGCAGCTGCTCGGTGGCCTCGGCGCTGGCGCCGGCCAGCGATTCCAGGTCGCGGGCGCGGGCGTCGCGCACGCGCTCGGCATAGGTGGCGCGCTCCACCAGGGTGGCGGCGGCCAGCTTCGCCTCGGCCAGATTGTCCGAAACCTGGTGCGCCTCGCGGCGGATGGGCTGCAACTGCCGCTGGGCCTCGTCTTGCTTGCGCTTGGTCTCGGCCAGCTGCTCGTCCAGCTCGGCCAGGCGCGCCTCGAAGGACTCCACGTTGGGGCGAGCCTCGGAGATGATGGCCTCGGCCTCGGCGCGCTGGCGCTCGATGTTCTCCAGTTCGCGACGGCTGGCGGCCAGTTTCTCGGCCGCCGCATCGGCGGCGGCGCGCGCTGCCTCCGAGCGGCCCTTCAGCGCGGCCAGCGACTGGGACAGCTCCAAACTGGTGGCCTGGGCGTGGCGCAGGGCCTCCTCGGCCAGGCGATGGGCCTCCTCGGCCTTGGCCACGGCCTCCTCGGCCGCTGCCAGCTGCGAGCGCAGGGCCTCCAGGCGGCGATGGCGCGCAAGAGCGCCGGTGCCCTCGTCGATGACCGTGGCGCCCACGGACACCTTGCCCGAAGGCCAGACCACCGAGCCGTCGGGGGTCACGAAGCGCAGGCCCAGCTCGTCGGTGGCGTGGGCCGCCAGAGCGTCGTCCAGGGCAGGACACACCACCACATCGCCCACCAGGGCCTCCACAGCGTCGCGGGCCTCGTCGGGAAACTCGATCTCGCCGATGAGCGGGGCACCCTCCACCCCCAAGGGCGCCTCCCATGCCAGGGCGCGGGCGCCCCCGCGGGCCGCGCTGTCGTCGCGCAGCAGGAAGGACACCTCGCCGGCCGCATCGGCTGCGGCCAGCTGCTCGGCCACGGCGCGCACCACGGTGGCATCCTCCACGAGCAAGGTGGCCACATCGGCCCCAAGCAAAGTCTCCACCAGCGCCTCGAAGCCGGGGCGGGCGCAGATCACGTGCGACAGGGGCTCGCCCATACCGGCCACCTCGTCGCCGTGCTCCACGAGCCACGTCCGGGCCTCGCCGTTGGCGGCGGCACTTGTGCGCTCCACCTCTTCCAAGGTGGCGATCTCCACGGTGAGGGCGCGATGGGTGTCGCGGGCCTCGTCTAAGGCGGCGCGGGCGGCGTCGCGGGACTGCAGCGCCGTGCCCACGGCCTGGCGCGCCGCCGACTCGTCGGCGGCCAGGGCGGCCAGGGCCCCCTCGGCCTCGGTGGCCGTCGCAGCGGCCTCCTCGGCCTCGGCCTGCACGCGGGACAGCTCCAGGGACAGCTCGGCGGCGTGGCTCTCGATCACCTGCACGTGGGCCAGGCCGTGGGTCAGCGCCTCGGTGTTCTCGGCGTGCTTGCGGCGCGCGACCTCGATCTGGGTCGTCAGCGACTGGGCGTCCTTGCCCAAGGCCGACAGCTCGCGCTCCAAGGCCCCGCGCTTCACGCCCAGATCGCGGTAGATGCAATCCAGGTCGGACACCTTCTTCTCGGCGGCGGTCCGCTCGCCGGCGGCCTCGTCGAACAAAGCCGTGGCCCGCTCCAGCTCGGCGGTGGCCTCGGCGGCCTTCACGCGGTTGGCCTCCAGGGCCAGTTCCAGCTCGCCGGCCCGGGCCCGGGCCGCGCGGCGCCGCTCGCGCATCATCATCATGCCGGACTCGAAACGCTCCACCGCAGCGGCCGCGGCCCGATGGCGCCGCGACAGGTCGCCGGCGTCCAGCGTCTCCTGGCGGATGCGCTCCTGCAGGGCCTCCACAGCGGCCTCGGCGGCCTCGATGGCCCCGCGGCGCTCTTCCAGCTCGGCCACCAGCTGGGCCTCCCGCTTTTGGGAGGCGTCCCACTCCCCTTGCAGCACCCGCAGATCGTCCACGGCGATCATGAGGCTCAGCTCGGCCTGCTGGGCCGCCAGCTCCTTGTAGGTGCGGGCCTTCTTCGCCTTGCGCTCCAGCGGGCCCAACTGGCGGGCCACCTCGCCCACCACGTCGCGGGCACGCAGCAGGTGCTGGTCCATGTTCGCCAGCTTGCGCTCGCTCTTGGCCTTGCGCTGCTTGTGCTTCAGCACGCCGGCGGCCTCTTCGATGAGCGCCCGGCGATCTTCCGGCTTACTCTGCAGGATGGAGTCGAGCGATCCCTGGGAGATGATGGAATGGGTGCCGGTGCCCAGGCCCGAGTCGTGCAGGATGTCCAGCACGTCCATGCGCCGGGCCACGGTGCCGTTGATGAGGTACTCGCTCTCGCCGTTGCGGTACATGCGCCGAGTGATGGCCACCTCGTCGTAGTCCACCGGCAGGGTGCCGTCGGAGTTGTCCAGCACCAGATCGACCTCGGCCAGGCCCGTGGCCTTGCGAGCCGACGAGCCGGCGAAGATGACGTCTTCCATGGCCTGGCCGCGCAGGTTCTTGGCATTGCGCTCGCCGAGCACCCATAAAACCGCGTCCGAGATGTTCGACTTGCCCGAGCCGTTCGGGCCCACGATGGCCGTGATGCCCGGCTCCATGGACATCACGCTACGGTCGGCAAAGGACTTGAAGCCCTTCAGAACGAGAGATTTCAGGTACATGGGCGCCTAGTCCTACTTTCTCTTGGCCGCGTCGCGCTCGCTCTTCTTACGGGCGCGCTCCTCGGCCCGGGCGGCCTTCTCGGCGGCCTTCTGATCGGCACGGGCCGCCTTCTCAGCGGCCTTCTCGGCCGCCTGCTCATCGGACAGGCCGATGCCGAAGAACTCGGACAGGCGCGCCAAGGTGGACTTCGCCGCCTGGCTCTCGGCCTCCTTCTTCGTACGGCCCACGCCCTGGGCCAGCCCCTTGTCGCCGGCGTACACCTGGGCGACGAAGGTGCGGTCGTGCGGCGGTCCCTGGGTCTCCACCAGCTTGTAGGTGGGGGTGATACCGCCCTCCTGCAGCTTCTCCTGCAGGGCGCTCTTGGGGTTCTCCGGCTCGCGGGCCAGATCGAGCGACATCTTCGGAATCAGCGTGCGGTCGACGAACTCGCCGGCCGCTTCCACGCCGCCGTCCAGGTACAGGGCGGCCACCACGGCCTCGTACACGTTCTCCAGGGCGGAATGCAGGCCGCGCCGCCCGGTGCCGGTCTCCGAGGAGCCGAACACAATCACATCGGCGAAGCCCAGCTTATCGGCCACGTCCGACAGGCTCGCCCCGGACACGAGGGCCACCTTGATGCGGGTGAGGCCCCCTTCGTCCAAATCGGGGAAGCGGTGGAAGGCCGTGGAGGCCACGAGCGCCCCCAAGATGGAGTCGCCCAGAAATTCCAGGCGCTCGTAGGAGAACTTCACCGCGCGCCCCTCGGTGGCCGAGGGGTGGGTGATGGCCGACAGCAGATACTGGGTGTTCTCGAAGGTGTGCCCCACGATCTCTTGGGCGAGGGCCAGCTTCGACTCCTGCTCGGGCGTCATGCTCATCGGGCATCCGAAGCCGCGGCTTCCCCTTCCCCGGCGGCCTTGGCGGCGGCCGTCGTGCGGGCCACGGTCTCGGCGATCACGCCGACCACGTTCGCGCGCACGGTGGTGGCGGCCACGGCGATGCCGTTGGCGACGGCCACCTCGTTGGACGAGCCGTGGCCCACGATGACGGCGCCCTTCACGCCGAGCAGCGGCGTGCCGCCGTAGGTCTCCGGCGACAGCTTCGCCTTCAGCGCCGACAGGTCGCCCTTCACGAGCAGCGCCCCCAGCTTCGAGGGCAGCGAGCCCATGAGCGCGTCCTTCACGTACTTGAACAGGGTTTTCGCCGTGCCCTCGATGGTCTTCAGGCAGACGTTGCCCGTAAATCCGTCGCAGACCACCACGTCGAAGTCGCCGGCCATGAGGTTGCCCCCCTCGCAGTTGCCCGCGAACTGGGGCACCGAGGCGGCCAGCAGCGCATGGGCCTTCTGGGCGAACTCGTCGCCCTTGGTGTCCTCCGAGCCGATGTTCAAAAGCCCCACCCGCGGGTTTTCCACCCCCATGATGGACTCCATGTACACGGCGCCCATCTGGGCGAACTGCACCAGGTACTCGGGCTTGCAGTCGGCGTTGGCCCCCACGTCGATGAGCAGGCAGGGGCGCGCGTAGGCCGGCAGCACCTGACCCAAGGCCGGGCGCTTCACCCCCTTCACGCGGCCCACCACCAACGTGGCGGCGGCCAGGCAGCCCCCCGTGGAGCCGGCGGAGAAGAATCCCTCGGCCGCGCCCTCCTTCACCAGGCGGCAGCCCACCACGATGGACGAGTCCTTCTTGGCGCGCACGGCGCTAGCCGGATGCTCGGCCATCTCGATGACCTCGGTGGTCACCTGGGCCCGGGCCCGATCGTGGGACGCCGCGAAGGGCTCCACGGCCTCGGCGGCCCCCACGAGCACCACGTGCAGGTCGGGATCGGCCTGAAGCGCCTGGGATACGCCGCCCAGCACCACGGCGGGACCGAGATCGCCCCCCATGACGTCGACGGCGATAGTTACTGATTCAGCCACGAATATACTCCTTGTGAAAAGCGGACGATGCGTCCCCGACCCTACCCGCGCGCGGCGTGGGCACGATCGGAGGCGCGGCGGCCTATAGCCAAAAAGCCCCCTGGCAAACCAGGCTCTACCAGCTTGGAATGCGAGGAGGCTTTGCCGACATCACGGAAGGCACCTGAACCTTCCGTGACCGTCAACACCTGGGAACTACTCCGTCTCGATGACCTCACGGTCGCGATAGTAGCCGCAGTTACCGCACACGCGGTGGGGAAGCTTCACTTCGCCGCACTGCGGGCACACGGAACGGGCGGGCATGGGGATCTTGTCGTTGGTGCTGCGACGGGCATGGGTGCGGGCACGGCCCATTTTGCGCTTAGGTACTGCCATCTCGATTACTCCTTCTATAGCTGGAACGACGGGTGCCGCTCACAACTTCTTCTGTAAACGCACGATCTGGTATGTTATCAAACCCGTACCCCGGTCGCAAGGGGGAATATATCCCGATTTCGCCAACGGCACGGGTTTTCCAGATTCCTCCTTCATATCCCTCCGGGGAGGAAGGGGCGGAAGCCCCCGTGCTCAAACAAGTCCTCGCTTTGGGAAAAAGAGGGGCAAGAATGGTACCCCTCTTTTTTCCCAGTCTGCGGAATCTGCGCGCGGGGCCTTCCGCCCCTTCCTCCCCTGCCTTTCTCTAGGCCGAAGCGCTACATCACCAGTGTCGCGATGCGCAAAAGGAACAGGGCGGCGGCGATCCACATGACCCAGTGGACGTCCTTGGCGCGGCCCTGGCAGATGCGCACGATGACGAAGGCCAGGATGCCGAACATGATGCCGTTGGCGATGGAGTAGGTGAACGGCATCATGATGATGGCCAGAAAACCGCCCACGGCGCCGGCGGCGTCCTCGGAAAAGTCCATCTTGGTCACCGAGGACATCATGAGCAGGCCCACCCACACGAGCGCCGGCATGGTGGCGAAGCTGGGGATGGCCAAGAAGATGGGCGAGAACACCAGGGCCACGACGAACAGCAGGCCCGTGGTCAGGGCCGTCAGCCCCGTGCGGCCGCCTGCGGCCACGCCGGCACTGCTCTCCACGTAGCTCGTGGTGGTGGAGGTGCCCACGCAGGCGCCCACCACGGTGCCCACGGCGTCGGCCATGAGCGCCTCCTTGGCCCGGGGCAGACGGCCCTGCTTGTCCAGCAGGCCGCCCTTGCTGGCCACGCCGATGAGCGTGCCGGCAGTGTCGAACAGATCGACGAACAGGAAGGCGAAGACGATGACCGCGAAGTCCACCAGGTGGTTCAGGGCGAAGTCAAAGTTGAAGGCGAACAGATAGGGCGCCTGCAGGTTGATGCCCGCGGCCAGGCTGGGAATGAGCGAGTAGGCGCCGGCCTCCGGATCCACCTGGTACCAGCCGATAAGCTCGGCGCCGATGCCGAGCAGCCAGGTGCCCAGGATGCCCCACAGAATATAGCCGGGCACGTTGTAGTGGTACATCACGGCCACGGCGACAAGGCCGATGACCGACAGCGCCACCTGGGGCGTGGCGAACGAGCCGAGATCGATCAGGGTGGAGGGGTTGTCCACCACCACGCCGGCATTGGCCAGACCCACCAGGGCGATGAACAGACCGATGCCCGCGGCAATGCCCAGCTTCAGGTTCTGCGGCACGTCGTTCACGAGCGCCTCGCGGAACTTGCACAGGGTGAGCAGGATGAAGATGATGCCCTCCACGAGCACCGCCGTAAGGGCGATGGTCCAGGGATCCTGGATGCCCTGCTGGGCCATGGGCACGCAGACCGAGTAGGCGAAGTAGGCGTTGAGCCCCATGCCGCTGGCCAGCGCGATGGGATAGTTCGCGTAGAAGGCCATGAACAAGGTGCCGAAGGCCGCGGAGATGGCCGTGGCCGTGAACACCGCGCCCGGCTCCATACCCGAGGCGGACAGGATGGACGGGTTCACCGCCAGGATGTACACCATGGCCAGAAACGTGATGGTACCGGCCATGACCTCCGTTTTCACGGTGGTCCCGTGCTCCTTCAGCTTGAAGGTGCGCTCGAAGAACTGTTCCATGGGCCTCTCTTTCCGTTGGGGCTAACAGGACGCCGCGGGGGCGCAGCGTCCATCATAGCCCACCTTGGGCCCTCGCGGCACGACATTGCCAAGTGAAAGGGAAATGAAATCACCGGACGCGGAACCGCCCGCGCCCTAGGCCCCGAAGTCGAAGTCCTTCAGCGCCGCGAAGGGACCGCCCGCCGCCGCGCCGCCCTCCGACGCGCAGGCGCAGGGGCCCTCGTTCAGGTTCGCGCCGCACTGGGGGCACAGGCCCTGGCACTCGTCGTCGCACAGGGGCACCAGGGGCAGCTCCAGCAGCAGGGCGCTCACAATGAGCGGCACCATGTCGATGACGTGGTTGTCGGGCAGGTAGGAGAACTCGTCGCCCTCCAGATCATCGGGAGCGGCCGCCTCGGTGCCGCCGATGATGAAGTAGCCCTCGATGTCGCCCTCCAGATCGTAGGCCACCTCCTCCAGGCAGCGGGCGCAGCCGCAGGCGGCCTGGGCCCGGGCCGTCCCCATCACCAGCAGGGCGTCGCCGGTGTTCGTGACGGCCACCGACCAGGCCACCGGCGCGGCGAAGCGGTAGACATCGGGGCCGGCCACCAGCTCGTCCAAGACGGTCTCGCCTTCGAAGTGACGGCTCTCGGCGGTCTCGAAGAGCTCTTCGGGAACGTGGATCAGATTAGGATCGTTCTTGACCATGGCAATCTTCCTCTCAAATAAAAAGGCGCGCCTCTCACGGGGCGCGCCGACAGGTTCGTTGTTGCGCGGGCCTAGCGCACGTTGATGGACGTGGCGTTCAGGCGGTCGCGGCAGCGGCGCGTGTTGTTCAGCAGCGTGTCGAGGCTCTGCTCGATGTGGCCGAACACCTCGTCGGCGTAGTCTTCCGCACCGGCGCGGGTCTGGCGCTCCAACTCGCGGGCGTCGGCCAGGATGGTGTCGGCCTGCTGCTGGGAGATGCGCACGATCTCCTGCTCGCTGGCGATGGTGATGGCCTGGCTGCGGGCATCCTCGATCATGCGGTTGGCCTCCACCTCGGCGTCGTCCAGAAGGCTCTGGCGCTCGCGCACGATCTGGCGGGCCTGGGAGAACTCAGCGGGGAACAGGTCGCGGATCTCGTCCATGATGTCGAAGGCAGCGGCGATATCCACCTGGCGCAGGTTGCTCTTGCCGAAGACGGGCTTCGAGTCCTCGAGCAGGATCGAGAGCTCTTCGAGCAGCCCCAACACTCCGGTTTCGTCCATTGATGTTCCTTCCTGACTATCGCGCTGCGCTGATTGACTCCACAAGCCTCAGCACGCAATGCATCCATGATGAGCTTTACTATTCTACCATGATGGAGAAGCTATGTAATACGACGGTTACCCCATGCACAAACGCTCCATGATGACCGGGAAGCGCCCCTAGGCCTCCCCTGCGGCAGCCGTTGCCTCGGGCTCGCCGGCGCGCTCCAAAAGGTCGATCACCGTGTCGCCGAAGGCGCGGCGCGACGCGATCGCCCAACCATCGGATGCGGCCCGGGCGTCCACCCCGTCGTTGTCGGCCCCGTCGTGCTCGTAGCTGAGGATCACGTCGGCGGCCAGGGAGCCGGCCTCGTCGAGGCGCGCGATGAGATCGAAGACCTCAGTCGCCCCCAGGGCGTAGGGCGGATCGAGAAACACCAGATCGAAGGGGGCGTTCCCAGCCGCGGGGGGCCGCTTTACCACATCGGCGCGCATCAGGCGCGCCCGATCGGGTGAAAGCCCCAGCGTGCGCAGGTTGCGCTCGATGACGCCGGCGGCCTCGCGGTCGCGCTCACAGAGCACCGCGCGGTCCGCCCCGCGCGAGAGCGCCTCCAGCGCCAGCGCCCCCGACCCGGCGAAGGCGTCCAGCACCACGGCTCCCGCAAAGCCGCCGCGGGCCGAGTGCAGAGCGCTCATGAGCGACTCGCGCACCCGATCGGTGGTGGGCCGGGTGCCCTGGCCCTTGGGGGCGTCCAAACGGCGCCCGCGATATTCTCCCGCAATGATGCGCATGGCTAACCTCCTACGATTCCCTCGCCGGCGAAGGCGAGGCGCACTTCGCGGGCCATGGCCCGATGGTCGGGCTCTTGCAGCAGCGGGTCCACGTCCAGCAGCGCCTGGGCGTCGCCGTGGGCGGCCTCGATGACCGCCCCGTCCCGCATGATGTTCACCAGTTTCAGTCCGCTCGCCCCGTGCTGGCGGTTGCCGAGGATGTCGCCCTCGCGGCGCAGCGACAAGTCGAAGGCGGCCAGCTCGAAGCCGTCGTCGGTGGTCTCCATGGCCGCCAGGCGCGCCAGGGACTCCTCGCGGTGCGACGCCGACACCAGATACACCTCGGCCGCCTTCGTGCCGCGGCCCACGCGGCCCCGCAGCTGGTGCAGCTGGGCCAGGCCGAAGCGGTCGGCGTCCTGCACGATCATCACCGTGGCGTTGGGCACGTCCACGCCCACCTCGATGACCGTGGTGGCCACGAGCACCTGGGCCTCCCCGGTGCGGAAGCGCTCCATCACGGCGCGCTTGGCCTCGGTGCCCATGCCGCCGTGCAAAAGCTCCACGGTGTAATCGGCGAAGGTGGTGGAGCGCAGGATCTCCGCCTCCTTGGTGGCGGCGGCCACATCGTCGTCGAAGTCGTCCGCGTCCTCGATGGCCACGGCGGGATGGTACTCCTCCCCCGCCGCGTCGGCCGCCCCCGCCTTGCCCGCGGCCTTGGCGTCGCGCTCCTCGGTGCCCTTGCCCACGAGCGGGCAGACCACGTACACCTGCTCGCCGCGGGCCAGGGCCGCCCGCGCCCCGTCGAAGGCCTCGCCTTGGCGCTCTTTGGGCAGCACGCGCGTGGTGCGCGGCACGGCGTCGTGGGGGCGGTGCTTGATATAGGACAGCGTGAGGTTCCCGTACAGGGCCAGAGCCAGGGTGCGGGGAATGGGCGTGGCCGTGAGGTAGAGCGCGTCGGGGGCCTCGCCCTTGGCCAGCAGCTTGGCGCGCTGGTCCACGCCGAAGCGCTGCTGCTCGTCGATGATGGCCAGCGACAGCCGGGCCGGGCGCACGTCGTCGGAGAGCAGGGCGTGGGTGCCGATGAGCACGTCGATGTCCCCGGCGGCGAAGGCCTCGGTGATCTGGGCGCGCTCGGCGGCGGCCGTGGAGCCGGTCAAAAGAGCGCTGCGCACCCCGGCCGCCTCCAGAAGGGACCCCAAGCCCTCGGCGTGCTGGCGGGCCAGCACCTCGGTGGGGGCCAAAAGCAGGGCCTGGCAACCGCTGTCGGCCGCAGCGGCCAGGGCAAAGCCGGCCACGACGGTCTTGCCCGTGCCCACGTCGCCGAGCAGCATATGGTTCATCACCGCGGGGGCCGCCATGGCCTCCAGAATGTCGTCGCGGGCCCGCTCCTGCTCGCCGGCGAGCGCGAAGGGCAGCGCCCCGGCGAAGGCGGCCACGCACTCGCCGTCGGTCACGTGCTCGCAGGGGGCCGCGCCGGCGGCGCGCTCGGCGCCCTCCTGCATGAGGAACAGCTCCAGGTACAGCAGCTCCTCGTAGACGAGCCGGCGGCGCGCCTCGGCCGCCTCGTCCATGGTGGCGGGAAAGTGGATGGCGCGCAGGGCGGCGCTCCGGCTCATGAGGCGGTAGCGCAAACGCAGCCCCAAGGGCAGCGGGTCGAAGGCGCCCTCCACCTCTTCCAGGCCGTTGGCCACGATGCGGCGCACCCAGGCGGCCGTCAGCTTCTCGGTGGCTGGGTGCACCGGCACCACCGACCCGGCCAGAGCCGGCCCCTCCCCTTCCCCGATCACCTCGATGAAGGGGTTGGTCATGCGCTTGTAGCCGTAGTCGAAGGCCACCTTGCCCGACACCGCCACGGCGTCCCCCGCCTTGATCTGGTCCATGAGCCAGGGCTGGCGAAAGGCCGTCACCATGAGGATGCCCGTCTCGTCCACCAGCGCGATCTCCACGAGCTTCAGGTTGTAGCGGGGCTTCTTCAGCTTGATCTCGTGCACCGTGCCGCGGATGGTGCACATCTCGCCGATGCGGGCTGTGGCGCAGGTCTCCACCTGAGACAGATCGATGTAGGAGCGCGGAAAGTGGGTCACCAAATCGCGCACCGTGCGCACGCCGAGCTTCTCCAAGGCCCGGGCGCGGGCGGGACTAACCAAACGGACCCGTGAAACGGGTCCGTCCAATGCCAACGTTGCCTTTTCGCGATCGATAGCCACTACTCGACCGAGAAGATGATCGGGTAGAGCGGCTGCTCGCCGCGCTGGGCGTCCACCTCCAAGTCCTCGAAGGCCTCCTCCACCCGCTCGACCAGGGCCTCCAGATCGTCATCGGCATAGCCCTCGCCGGCCAGAATGGTGCAGGTGTCGGCCTCGTCGGCCTCCATCTTTTCCAGCAGCGTGAGCACCGCGCCCTCGATGGTGGAGTCCACCGCCTCGATGGAGCCGTCGGCGATGCCGATGACGTCGCCCTCGGCGATGGGATTGCCCGCGGCGTCCTTGGAATCGCGGGTGGCCCAGGTGACCTCGCCGGTCTTCACCGCGCGGGCCGCCTCGGTCATCTCCTCCACGTTGGTCTCGAGGGAGGCGTCCATATCGATGCAGAACAGGGCCGAGAAGGCCTGGGGCACCGACTTGGTGGGCACCACGGCGCACGGGGTCTCGGACAGCTCGGCGGCGGAATTGGCGGCCATGATGATGTTCGAGTTGTTCGGCAGGATGATGACGGCGTCGGCGTTCACCGAACCGGCGGCATCCAGCAGGTCCTTGGTGGAGGGGTTCATGGTCTGGCCGCCGGAGACGACCACGTCCACCCCGAGGCTCTTCAGAATGGCGGCGTTGCCCTCGCCCGCGGCCACGGCCACGAAGCCCAAGGGCTTGCGCTCGGCCGCTTCCTCGGCGGCCAACTTCTCGGTGCGCTCGGCGGACTGGATCTGCATGTTGTGGATGAACACCTCGGACACCTGGCCGTGATCGAGGAAGTAGGCCAGCACCTTGTCGGGGTGGTCGGAGTGCACGTGCACCTTGAACTTCGGCACCTCGCCCACGCACAGCTCGCAGTCGCCCATGGTGGACAGGAAGTTCAGCGCCTCTTCGCGGTCGAGGCTGTCGGAGTCCACCAGGAACTCGTTGCAGTAGCGGAACTGGGAGCCCTCCCAGTCGTTCACCTGCTCGATCTCCACCTTCGGGTGCGTCCCACGGGCGAAGGACAGCTCGTCGACCATGGTTCCGGAGCGGCCCAGCAGGGCAGCGGTGAAGGCGTCGAAGAGAATGGCGAGGCCGAAGCCGCCGGCGTCCACCACGCCGTGCTCCTTGAGCACGGGCAGAAGATCGGGAGTGCGCTGCACCGAGGCGTAGGCCTCGGCCACGATGGCATCGAGGGCCCCGGGCGTGTCCAGCTCCTCTTCGGCGGCGTTCTTGGCCGCAGTGGCGGCGTCGCGCAGCACCGTGAGGATGGTGCCCTCCACCGGCTTGCGCACGGCCTGGAAGGCCACTTCCACGGCCTTGGCGAAGGCAGCGGCCACCGATGCGGTGTCGAAGGCGTCGAAGCCCTGGCTGCCCTCGCACAAACCGCGCAGGATCTGGGAGGTGATGACGCCGGAGTTGCCGCGGGCACCCATGAGCGCGCCGGTGGTGACGGCCTTGCGCACCTCGGCGGCCGTGGCCCCGATGGGCAGGCCGGCCACGTTGCCCACCACGCTCTGGATGGTAAGCGACATATTGGTGCCGGTGTCACCGTCGGGCACGGGGAACACGTTGAGGCGGTTGACCTCCTCCTTGCGCTCATCGAGGGTCTTGGCGGCAGCGGCCACGGCGTTCAAGATGTTGTTGGAAGAATAGGTAGTAGACATGAGGGATTGTTTCTCCTTCAAGGGCGCGGGGAGACTCCGCCGGCGCCCGACTCACGGGAGCCTAGCGGCGCACCTTGACATCCATGACGTGCACGTCCACGCCGGCCAGCGGCACCCGTGCGTACTCCTTCAGCGCGAAGCTGACCTGGTCGATCAGGTTGCGCGAGACCGTGGCGATGTTGGTGCCGTACTCCACGATGATGTAGAGGTCCACATGGACCCCCTCGTCGAGGCTGTTCACCACCACGCCGCGGCGCAGGCGGCTGGCGGGCAGGATCTTCGCGATGCCGTCGGCGGCGTTGGGGGCGCACACGCCCACCACGCCGTAGCACTCCATGGCCGCGTTGCCGACCAAGTCGGCCAGCACGTCGTTGGCGACGTGCAGATTGCCGGAAATCGTAGAACTCATGGGAGGTGTCCTTTCCGCTGAGTTATAGCGTACGTCATAGGGGAAAAGTATACCGCAAGGAAGGTGGCAGCAAGGTTACCCGCGGTTGACCGTCGGCCATATTCCACAAACCCCGCGTTCTGCCGTGAAACGCAGAAAAGCCCGCATCGCGGGCTTTTGAGCTTCAGCGTCTCGCAAGGCGAAACAGTTACGCGCGCTCGACCTTCCCGGCCTTCATGCAGGAGGTGCACACGTTGGCGCGGCGGACATGGCCCTTCGCGTCGCGGATGGTGACCTTCTGGATGTTGGGACGGAACATACGGTTGCTCACACGATGAGAGTGGCTGATGCTACGACCAGCGACGGGGTGCTTACCGCAAACTTCGCAAACCTTGGACATTTCTTATCACTCCATTAATACCAATTACCACTGTCTATGACAAAAGCCTGCCTACTATAGCACAGGACCCCTGTACCTTACAAGAAGAATTTACGCGATTACCAGAAGGCGCTTGCACGAGGGGCAGGTGCCGAGCGGCGCCTGGCTGCGCAGGTCGATGAGGCGGCCGCCGTCGATGGGCACGCGGCACACGCCGCAGCGGTTGCCGTCCAGAACCCCGATGGCCACGCCGCCGGCACGGGCGACGATGCGGTCGTAGGTGCGGGCCAGATCGGCGTCCACTCGGCCCTCCACCTGGCCGCGCTGGGCCTCCAGCTTGGCGATGGAGAGCTTCAGGTCGCCCCCCTGCTTCTGGAAAGAATCGATGGCCTGCTGCTCTTTCGCAGCGATCTCGTCGAGGGCCTGGGTGATCTGGGCCTCGATGGCGGCCACCTTGTCCAGCTCGGCGGTGACCACGGCGCGGTCCTCGGCGATGGTGCCGCGGCGGCGCACGATGCCGGCCAGCTCCTTGGTGCGGGCCTCCACGTTGCGGAAGTCGCCGTGGGCCGCATCGATGGCCGCCTGAACCCCGGCCTCCTTCTTGGCCAGCGAGGCGTCCTCATCGTCGATGCGGGTCAGCTTGCGCGTGGTGGCGCGCTTTACCTCGGCCACCTTCTCCTGCTGGGCGGCGATGGCGGCCTTCTTCTCGCGGGCGGCCATGATGATGCCGCGCTGGGGCAGTTCGTCGAGTTCCTTGGTGAGGCGCTTGATCTCCAGGTCGATGCCCTGCATTTCGAACAGGCTCTCGATATCTTCGCGCGTTGCGTCCATGGGCACCTCTCCTTTTGCTCTGAGATTTCCTGCTCCAATAATAGGCGAAAAAGCCGCCGCTGAAACAGCGAGTCGGAAAAAAACTTTTTTGCCGCGGGGAAAGGCACACCTAAGGAAAACGCCCCCGGAAGCGGGGACGTTTGCAGGGTCGCGTCCGCGCGGCGGGCGCGCCTTCCGCGATGGGCGCAAGGGCACTGCGGCCCTAGACGCGCACGGCCTCGGGATACCACCAGTTCTCGGACTGGTCGATCATGACGATGCGCTCGTCGGGAACCCCGGCGCCCATGAGGGCCTCGGCGAGCACCGCCACCAGCGGCAGCTCGCTCACGTCGTGGCCCAGCTCGATGACGGCGAGCCCCGCCTGGGACAGCTCCAAGGCGCTGTGGTACTTCATCTCGCCGCAGATGATCACATCAGCGCCGGCGGCCAGGGCGGCCGCGCCGCTGTCGCCGGCCGAGCCGGTGCAGGTGACCGCGCGGCGCACCGGAGCCTCCGGGTCGCCCCACACCCGCGGGGCGCGGCCGAACACGGCCGTGGCCCGGGCGGCCAGGCGGCTCAAGGTCTCGGGCGCCTCGTCATTGGCGGGCACCTCGCACAGCTGGCCGTAGCCCTTGCGGCGCGAGGTGGCCAGCGGCTCGGCGAACTTCCCCGTGAACTTCAGCCCCAGCATGCCGGGCAGCACGCGGGCGGCCCGCGGGCTCACGTCCAGAGCCGTGTGGAAGTCCATGAGCGCCACCTGATGGCGGATGGCGGCCCACACCCCGGCCCCGGGATTCGCCGCCACGCTCGCCTCGGGGGCGAAGATGCCGGGCGCCTCCAGATAGGCGGGATGGTGGGTGACGAGCAGGTTGGCGCCGATGGCGTGGGCCTCGGCGATGGCCTCCACCGTGGCGTCCAGGGCCACGGCCACCTTGGTCACCGGCAGCGAGCGCTCGCCCACTAACAGCCCCGTACGGTCCCAGGGCTCGGCGTCGGCGGCGGGGAACTCCTTGAGCAGCGCCGCCTCCAGAGCGCCGATGGTCAGGGAGAACGTCTTCTTCGCCAGCTCGGCCGAGCCGCGCCGCGACAGCGCGTCCCGCTTCGTCGGAGCGCCGGTGCGCTCCTGCTTGTTGAACAGACCCATAGCGATCAGCTTCTTTCGATTACGTTCGCCGGCCGCCTCGGCCGGCCTGTGGTCTTCGTCTCGGCGCCCCGGGCCGTCCGTCTCGGCGCGGCGCGGGCCGCGCCACGGGCAGCCGCATGGGCCGCGCGGGCACCTACTCGATGGTAATGCTTCGACGGTCCCCTGTGGCTGTCGGAACGGTAACGCTTCTATAGCCCGCCTCGTACATGAGGTCGTAGGCCCGGCGGATGTCGCGGGCCACGTTGGCCGGGTCGTGGGAGTCGCAGCCCACGGTGCAGGGCACCCCCGCGCGGCGAAACGCCGCCAGCAGGGCCGGGGCGGGGAACATCTCGGCGCAGGCATAGTAGCCGCCCGAGGTGTTCACCTCCACCATGCGCTCGCCGGCCCGGGCCGCCTCGGCCATAGCCTCGTAGAAGGGCGCGAGGTCGAAGGTCGGATAGAACCCGAACTTCTTCGCCAGGTCGGGGTGGCTCATGGCGTCGTAGGGGTTCGCCCGATTCGAGGCCGCCTCGCACCACAGCTCGCCGTAGCGGTGCCAGATGGCGTCGGGCGCCCCGGGCTCTTCCCAGCGGGCGCGCTGGGCCGGGTCGTCGAAGGCCCAGCCGTCGATGAAGTGCACGCTGCCCAGCTTGAAGGCGAAGGGGGCCAAAGCCGCCTCGCCGAGGGCGCGGTCCTCCCAATCCCCCAGGTAGTCCATCTCGGTACCCGTGATGAACTCGATGGAGGGATGGGCGACGCGGGCCGCCTCGATCTCTTCCAGATAGCGCGGCAGGTTCGCCGCCGTCATCGACAGGTACTCGTCGGGATCGAAGGCCGCCGACAGCGGGAAGTGCTCGGTGAAGGCCAGCGTGGTCAGGCCGGCTGCCGCGGCGGCGTCGGCGTATTCCGCGACCGAACCGACCCCGTGGCCGGAATAGACGCAGTGGCAATGGGTGTTCACCAGTTCCACAACAACCTCCTACCAGTTCAGCACGGATCCCAGAGCGGTCAGGAACCCGTCGACGTCCGCCTCGGTGGTATAGCGGCCCATGGACACGCGCAGGGC
The DNA here is from genome assembly GCA_947645965.1 of uncultured Enterorhabdus sp. Next base: position 55,497 of record CANSES010000006.1, read on the forward strand.
GTTGAAGGCGATATCGCCGCCGATGCCCATGGCCTTGAGCACGTGGCTCGGCTCGAGGGAGTGGGACGAGCAGGCGCTGCCGCCGGCCACGCAGAAGCCGAGCTGGTCGAAGCGCAGCACCATGGTCTCGCTCTCCCAGTCGTCGGCGAGCAGATGCACGATGTTGGGCAGAAAGTCGCGGCTGCCGGCGTCCACTTCCACCGTGGCCTGCACGCCCGACGCCGTGGCCAGGGCCGCGTACAGCCGATCGCGCAGGCGGCGCAGGCGCTCGGACTCGTCCTCCTCGCGGGCCACGGCCGCCTCCAAGGCCGCGGCGAAGCCCACGATGCCGGCGACGTTCTGGGTGCCGCTGCGCCGGCCGCCCTCCTGGCCACCCCCGAGTAGGTAGGGCGCGAAGGCGGTGCGGGCGCGCAGGTACAGGGCGCCGACCCCCTTCGGGCCGCCCACCTTGTGGGCCGACACCGAGGCGGCGTCCACCCCCAGGGCCTCCAGGTTCACGGGCATCTTCCCCACCGCCTGCACGGCATCGGTGTGGAAGAGGGCGCCCGCCTCGTGGGCCAGGGCGGCCAGCTCGGCGATGGGCTGGATGGCGCCCACCTCCGAATTGGCGGCCTGCACCGACACGAGCACCGTATCGGGAGTGAGGGCCTCTTCCAGGA
>CANSES010000007.1 GCA_947645965.1 uncultured Enterorhabdus sp.
GGTGATGCTGACTTTCGTCATGATCGCTCCATTCGTTAGTCCTCTGCCCGAGGTCTTCCCCATCTGCCGCAGCCTTTTTCCGGTGGCCACTCGCGGAGACAGGTCGCCCGAGCATGTGTGATAGTTGCCGCTGTGTGCGCGACCCTCGCGAACACAGCCTGTCCAAAATAGCACAATCCCCCGCTAATGCAAGGGATTGCGCAAAGAAATCAGGAAGATGGGGAACGCTCGAGACACCCCCCAAGGATGCTATTTGTACTGGCTCTCGTGCTTGCGGAAGAAGTCGAAGCGCGGGGGCAGCTCGTGAACGCGGTGGGCGCCGGCGTCGATCTCCATGGCGGGGCACAGCTCCTCGTTGGAATCGAAATCGTAGTTCCAGCTGAAGAACTCGTCGAAGCCGAAGCTGAGGTAGTCGCAGATCTTCTCGCAGCCCGCGGGCACGATGGGGTGCATGAGCAGGCAGGCCACGCGCAGCAGGTAGAACGAGTCCAGCAGCACCTGGCGACGCGCGTCGCCATCGCCCGACTCCTCGGCGGCCTTGATGCCGTCGGTCCAGTACTTGTTCGACCAGCGGATGAACTCGTCCGACACCGTCATCACCGCGTGCAGCTGCACCCGGTGCATGCGCTCCTCGTAGTCGAGCATGGCCTGGAAGGCGCGGCGGCGCACCTCGTCGCTCACGCGGCCCAGGGGCATGCAGCCGTCGAAGTTCTTCTGGGCCTCGTAGAAGCAGCTGCGGGCCAGGCGGTTGAACACGTTGGTGAGCAGCGCCCCCTCTTTCAGGGCCGGGTCGGCCACCCGCGGATCGTCGCGCTTGGCCGGATCGGGATCGAAGGGCTTCGGCGAGAAGCCCACGGACTTCTGATCGAGGCCGAGGGCCAAGAAGTGGGCCCGCAGCTGCTCGGGGGTGTAGTGCTCCAGCAGCTGTTCGCCGGTGGGCGGCTTCACCGCGCCCGACGAGGAGGCCTTCTTCTTGCCGAACAGCATGTGGTGGTTGGCCACGAGCGTCGTCTGGCGCAGACGGGAGTCCTCGCCGTCGTCGAACAGGCCGCCCTCGCCCAGAGCCTCCCACAGCGCCGGCTGGGCCACCCCGTAGAAGTACAGGTTATCCTGGCCGATGAACTGGTAGACCCGAGCGTCGTCGGAACACCAGAAGTCGCGCCAGCTTCCGCGCGGCAGGCCCCGCTCGTCGTTGGCGGCGATGGTGAACGAAATGGGCGCCCACAGCGATTCGGGCCAGCACCACACGGTGAGTCCCTCCACCCCGTCGATGACCGGAGCGCGCACGCCCCACTCGATGTTGCCCGTGATGCGGAAGGGCACGAGCGTCTTCGACGTGCGGAAGCGGATGCCGGAGGCGGCCAGCACCGGGCGCGCCGCGTCGCGGGCCTCGATGTCGGCGAACTCGATCTCGAAGGACGACTTGTTCCCCTCGGCCTCGCGGAAGGCGTGGGGCGGCAGCTGATCGGCCAGGGCGCGGTAGTCGTCCAGATGCTCGTTCTTCACGAAGATGACCGGGGGCACCAGAAACTCCGCGATGGTCTGGGGCACCACGGGGCGCACCTCGTCGTCGGCCCGCAGATCGTCCACGCGCCCCTTTAGGAACGCCGCGAAATCGGGCAGATCGAAGTACCAGTTCTCCACCGGGCGCATTTCCGGCGTGGTGCCCGTGAGGGTGGACACCGGTGCGATGAGGTCGACGGGCGCGTACTGGTGGCCCAGGTCGCACTCGTCGGCGTAGCCGTGCTCGGACTTGCAGCCCTGCACGGGGCAGCGCCCCTGCACCTGGCGGCCGTTCAAGAACGTGTCGGCCTCGGCGTCGTAGAACTGCAGGGTGGAGTCGAGACGCAGATGGCCCTGCTCGTACAGCCGGTTGATGAACTGGTCGGTGACCATCTGGTGCACATCGCCCGCGTGCCCGATGCCGCTGCCGTCGTAGATGTCCAAGCTCACCTGGAAGGCCTCAAGCGTCGAGGCCTGGCGCTCGTGGTTGGCCAGCACGTAATCGGCGATGGTGCCCGCGAACTCGCCGGCCTCCACCAGCTTGCGGTAGCCCTCGTTGATGGGGCTGCCGAAGCAGTCGGTGCCCGACACGAAGCGCACGTTCTCGGCGCCGATGCGGTCGCGCAAAAAGCGGGCGAAGGCGTCGGCCGGCACGAATACGCCGCCGATGTGCCCGAAGTGCAGGGGCTTGTTTCCGTAGGGCATGCCGGCCGTCACGACGGCGCGGGCCGGCCATTCCACGCGGGTGCTATCCTTCAAATCCGCCACGTTTGTCCAACTCCTTCAGCGCTTTGGAAAGATCGTTCTCATCCACTTCGCCCATGATATCCAGCAGGCGCGACAAATCGCTGGAGGGCGATTGCAAGTACACGGTATCTGCGCGAGTGATGCCGGCCAGCTCGCAGGCCTTGGCCACGGCGTCCTCCAGGGTGCCGACCTCATCGACCAGGCCGTTTTCTACCCCGTCGAGACCCGTGAAGGTGAGGCCTGTCGCCAGGGCGCGCACCTCGTCGATGGGCATGTCGCGGCCCTCGGCCACGGTTTCGACGAACACCTCGTTGATCTGATCCACCTGGTTCTGGAAGTAGGCGCGCTCCTCCTCGGTGAGGGGGCGGTTGCCATAGCTGGAATCCTTGGAATCGGCCGACGTGATGTTGTCCACCGAGATGCCGAGCTTCTCATAGAGGCCCGACACGTCGGTAACCTGCATGATGACGCCGATGGAGCCCACGGCCGAGGTCTCGGCCGCGTAGATGTAGTTGGCCTGGGACGAGATCATGTAGGCGGCGCTGGCATCCATCGAGGCGCAGGACACCACCACCGGCTTCTCGAAGTCGCGCACGTAGCGGGCCATCTCCTCGCCGGCCGTGGCCACCCCTCCCCCGGAGTTCACCCGCAGCACCACGGCCTTGATGTGCGGATTCTGCTCGGCGGCGTCCAGCTGGGCCTTCAGCCCCTCGGGGCTTGAAGTGGAGCCGTCGTACTGGATGGTGCCGTCGATGTTGATGATGCCCACGGTGTCGCCCGTGACCGTATCGGCCCAGGAGGGCGAATCGTAGGAGAAGGCCCCCATGGGAGCCGTCATCACCGAGGTGCACGAGGCGATGGACACCAGTCCCAGCACGAAGAACGCGATCACGGCCGCCAGGGCCACGATCCACCCGCGGCGCTTCGGCGGGGCCGCGGGGGGCGGGGCCGCAGTCGCCGCCGGGGCCGCGTAGGCCGCGGCCGGATGAGCCGGGGCGCCGTAGCCGTAGGGGTTGGGCGCCGGTTGCGGCTGAGCCTGAGCGTGGGCCTGCGCCGCGAAGGTCGGCTGGCCCTGAGGTTGGCCCGCGGGCTGCGGGGCGCCCTGGGGCGCGCTCGGCGCGGGGGAAGCGGGCTGGCCCGTGCCCCACACGCCGTTCTGCCAGTGATTCTGCTCGGTCATCTTAGAGTTCCATATTCTCGTCCATGCGGCCCTGGTGCTGGGCCTTCTTCGCCATGCGCAGCAGGAACTCCTGGTTAGAGTCGGTCTGCTTGAGCGACTTGATCAGCATGTCCATGGCGCGCTCGGTGGAGTTCGTGTTCGCCAGAATGCGGCGCACGCCCCAGATGAGCGGCGCTTCCTGCGGATTCATGAGCAGCTCTTCCTTGCGGGTGCCCGAGGAGATGGGATCGATGGCCGGGAAGATGCGGCGATCCGCCAGGTAGCGGTCCAGCTTCAACTCCATGTTGCCGGTGCCCTTGAACTCCTCGAAGATCACCTCGTCCATCTTCGAGCCCGTGTCGATGAGGGCCGAGGCCAAGATGGTGAGGCTGCCGCCGTGCTCGATGTTGCGGGCGGCGCCGAGGAAGCGCTTGGGCGGGTAGAGGGCCGTGGAGTCCACACCACCGGAAAGGATGCGGCCGCTGGCCGGCTGGGCCAGGTTGTAGGCGCGGGCCAGGCGGGTGATGGAGTCCAGCAGGATGACCACGTCCTTGCCCTGCTCCACGAGGCGCTTGGCACGCTCGATGACCAGCTCGGCCACTTGGATGTGGTTGTCGGCGGGCATGTCGAAGGTGGAGGACACCACCTCGCCGCGGATGGAGCGCTCCATATCCGTGGCCTCTTCGGGACGCTCGTCGATACCGAGGTACATGAGGTGCACCTCGGGGTTGTTCGCCGAGATGGCCGCCGCAATATCCTTCAACACCGTGGTCTTGCCGGCCTTGGGCGGCGACACGATGAGGCCGCGCTGGCCCTTGCCGATGGGGGCCGTCAGGTCGATGACCCGGGCCGTCGTGGTGGACTTGCCGTGCTCCATCCACAGGCGCTCGTCGGGGAAGATCGGCGTGAGATCGGCGAACTTCGGGCGGAAGCCCAGATCCTCGGGGGCCTTCCCGTTCACGGAGGAGACCTTCTGCAGGGCGGCGAACTTGTCGTTGGGACGGGCCGGGCGCGTGATGCCCGACACCATGTCGCCCTTGCGCAGGTTGTTCTTGCGGATGGTGGCCAGGCCCACGTAGATGTCGTTCTCGCCGGGCAGATAACCGGAGGTGCGCAGGAAACCGTAGCCGTCGGGCATGATATCGAGTACGCCGGTGACCTCGGTGAAGCCCTCGGCCTTGCAGGTTGCCTCGTAGATCGCATCCACCAGCTCGGCCTTCTTCAGGCCCGCGCCGTCCACGCCCAGCTCGGTGCCGCGGGCGCGCAGATCGGCCACCTTCAGCTCGGCCAGCTCTTCCTTGGTGATGGAGGGCTGGGGCTCGCGATTGCGGTTCTCATGGCGCTGGCGACGGTTGCTGCGGTCGTGGTTGTTGTTCTTCTTGCCGCCCTGGTTCTGGCCCTTGCCCTGGCCGTTGTTCTGACCGTTGTTCTGGCCCTGGCCGTTGTTGCGCTCGCGGCGCTCGGTGCGGCCCTCGTTCTCGGGGCGCTCGCCGCGGGCGTGCTTGCGCACCACCGTGGTCTTGCGCTCGCCGTCCTTCTTGGCCGGGGCCTCGGCCGCCGGGGCGGCTTGGGGCGCAGCCTCGGGAGCGACCGCTTCGGCTGGAGCGCTCGCGGCGCCCTCGCCAGCATCGGCCTTCTTGCGGGTGCGACGGGGCTTGGGCGCCTCTTCGGTCGCCGGAGCCTCGGCCGGGGCCGCCTCGGCGTCGGCCTTGCGGGTGCGCGTGCGGCGGGGCTTGGGCGCCTCGTCGGCGGGGGCGTCCGCAGCGGCCTTCGTCGTGCGGCGCGTCGTTTTCTTCGCCGGAGCCTCGGCTGCGGCAGCGTCGGCGGCGGGAGCCTCGGCGTCGTCGGCCTTTTTGCGGGCGCGGGTGCGACGGGGCTTCGGCGCCTCGTCGGCCGCCTCGGTCATCTGCTTCTCTTCGGCCTCACTCATGCGTTCTGAACCTTCTCCCAGTCCTTAAGGAACGACTCGAGGCCGCGGTCGGTCAGCGGGTGCTGCACGCACTTCTTCAGGATGCCGAAGGGCACCGTGGCGATGTCGGCGCCCATGAGGGCCGCCTGGGTCACGTGGTTGGCGCTGCGGATGGAAGCAGCGATGATCTCGATCTGCTCGCCGCCCACCGTGTCGGCGGTAAAGTCGTAGTTGCCGATGGCGCGCACCACGTCGTCCAGCTGGGCCAGGCCGTCCTCGGAGATGTCGTCGAAGCGGCCCACGAAGGGCGAGATGTAGCGAGCGCCGGCGCGGGCGGCCAGAATAGCCTGGGGCACGGTGAAGCACAGGGTCATGTTCACCGGGATGCCCTCGTCGGCCAGCACGCGGGTGGCGGCCAGGCCCTCCACCATGGTGGGGATCTTCACCACGACGTTGGGGGCGATCTTGGCCAGTTCGCGGCCGTCGCGCACGATCTCGTCGCGGGTCATGGCCACGGACTCGGCGGACACGGGGCAGTCGGGGCCCACGATGTCGCAGATGCGCTTGATATGGTTGTGGAAGTCGTCCAGCTTGCCGCCGATGCGGGCGTACAGCGTGGGGTTGGTGGTCACGCCGGCCAGGGCGCCCCAGCTGGCAGCTTCCTCGATCTCGGCGAGGTCGGCCGTATCCAGAAAGAACTTCACGTTATCCTCCTTCTTGAGGTTTACAGGCATGGGGAATGGGTGTCCAAATCAAAAGCCGTGCGCACCGTGAAACCCAGACCGTGAGAACGTTGAAGTGTGAGAGATACGGGAGTATGGGAAGGAATTGGGCACCTCGAAGCGCTGAAGATTTAGAGCTTGCACCATAGTAACGCAAGTGCCGACCCCGCACAAGAACATACCGCAACCCCCCCCCCGCGGATCGCGAAGGCTTTGGGATGCAGAAGACAGGGTCCGAGAGCCCCCCGTAGGGCGGGCTTTAGCCCGCCCGCTACAGCCGAAACGTCCCTCTACGCTTCCATCATCGAGCGGTAGAAGCAGGTGCGCTCGCCGGTGTGACAGGCGGGGCCGGCCGGGTGCACCAGCGCCAGCAGGGTGTCAGCGTCGCAGTCGTAGCGCAGGTCGACGAGCTTCTGGATGTTGTCGCTCGTGGCGCCCTTGTGCCACAGCTCCTGACGGCTGCGGCTCCAGAACACCGTCTCGCCCCGCTCCAGGGTGAGCGCCAGCGATTCCGCGCTCATCCACGCCATCATGAGCACGTCACCCGTATCGGCATCCTGCACAATACAGGGAACGAGCCCCGCCTCGTTATACTTCAACTCGGGAAGATCCACGGACACTCCTCGGTATCGATTTGTCATCATTACATTAATAACATTTTGCTATATTCTATTAATGATATTCTTATACTATAGCTAATTAGATGATACTTTTGAAACTGAATCATAGTTCAACTGCCATCTGAAAGCAACCTCGTTACGACATCATGCCGATAGTTGATTTTTTATAAATTCAATTCATAATTAAAGCCCGACAGCGAAGGAGCCGAACATGCAATACACCTACGAATTTGAAATGTGGCGCGGAGAGTTCGGCTGGATCGCGGCGCCCTTCGACCTGGAAGGCATTACCCAGGGCACCGATGTGGAAGATGTCTGCGAGGCGGCAGCCGACCTGCTGCGGGAGACCATGCGCGGGTATTTGATGCACGGACAGACCCCACCTAAAGCGACGTTCGACCACGAGCCCACGCGCGGAGGCGTACGCCTCGTCGTATCGGTCGACGCCGCCCTCAACGACATCGAGAAGGCGAGCGCCTCCCAAGCAGCGGAACTGCTCGGCGTGAGCCGAAGCCGCGTGACGGCCATGCTGCAATCGGGCCTTCTGGAAGGCTGGAAAGACGGCCGCAACACCTGGGTGACCAAAGACAGCATCAACGCACGCCTCACCTCCCCCGCTCCCGCCGGCCGACCTAAGGCCGTGCGCTAAGACGCCGTCTCCTACAGGCGTACGGGGATGCCGGCGGCTCGCATGGATTCTTTTACTTGGCGCACGGTGAGCTCGCCGAAGTGGAAGACGCTGGCGGCGAGCACGGCATCGGCCTCGCCGTCGATGATGCCCTCGGCGAAGTGCTCCAGCTTGCCCACGCCGCCGCTGGCGATGACGGGAATATCCACGGCCCGGGCCACGGTGCGCGTGAGGTGGCAGTCGAAGCCGTCGCGGCTGCCGTCGCGGTCCATACTGGTGAGCAGGATCTCCCCCGCCCCGCGCCGGGCCGCCTCGCGCGCCCACTCCACGGCGTCGATCCCGGTGTTCTTGCGGCCGCCGGCCACGTACACCTCCCACTTGTTGGGGTTGCCGGGCACCGCCTTCGCGTCGATAGCCACGAGGATGGCCTGGGTGCCGAAGGCCCGGGCTGCTTGGGTGATGAGATCGGGGTTCGCCACGGCCGCCGAGTTCACCGACACCTTGTCGGCCCCGGCGGCGATCATCTTCCGGATGTCGGCCACGCTGCGGAAGCCGCCGCCCACGCAGTAGGGCAGATGCAGCTCGGCCGAGGCGTGGCTGGCCAGCTCCACCGTGGTGGCGCGGTCGTCGCTCGTGGCCGTGATGTCGAGGAAGATCACCTCGTCGGCTTTCTGCTCGTCGTAGGCCCGGGCCAGCTCGATGGGGTCGCCCGCATCGCGCAGCCCCACGAAGTTGACGCCCTTCACCACGCGCCCGTCCTTCACGTCCAGGCAGGGAATTACTCGTTTCGTCAGCATCTCAGCCTTCCAAATCTTCCAGGGTCAGGGGGCGCGCCTCCGCTTCCAGCTGATCGCTCAGCTGGAAGGTGCCCTTGCAGGCGGCCACGCCGTCGGCCACGGAAAGAGTGCCCTCGTAGATGGCGCGGCCGGCGATGACGCCCTCCACGGCGTCGGCGATGGGGGCCAGGGCCGCAATGTCGGCGGCCGTGGCGATGCCGCCCGACACGATGACCGGGTTGCCGAAGGCCGCGGCCATGCGGGCGTAGGCGGCGTTCTCCACGCCGGTCTGCATGCCGTCGCGGGCGATGTCGGTGTACACGATGTGCTCGTAGCCGAGCGCGGCCATACGGCCGGCCAAATCGGTGGCGGCCACACCGGATCCCTCGGTCCAGCCGGCCACGGCCGCTTCGCCGGCCTTAGCGTCGATGCCGGCCACGAGCGCATCGGGACCGAACTTCTCCATGGCGGCCTGGGCGAAATCGGGATCGCGCACGAGCGCCGTGCCCAGGATGACCCGGGTGGCCCCGGCGTCCAGCAGACGGTCGGCCACCTCCAGCGAGCGCACGCCGCCGCCCACTTCCACCTTCAGCTTGGTGCGGGCCAGAATACGGCGCACCACCTCGATGTTGTCGGGATTGCCGGACTTCGCGCCGTTCAGATCCACCACGTGAATCCACGAGGCGCCGTCCTCCTCGAAGCGCTGGGCCTGGTCGGCGGGGTCGTCGTTGTACACGGTAACGGCGGCGTAATCGCCCTTGGCCAGGCGCACGGCGCGGCCGTCCAGAATATCGATAGCGGGAAGCAGGTACATGGCTACTCCTTTGACGAGGCGGCATCTTCCGCCATGGTAGCGGCCCCGCCGCGGCGGGCCGCCGCAGCGTCGGCAACGGTTACGAAGTTGGCGAGCAGGCGCGCACCGGCCTCCGAGCTCTTCTCGGGATGGAACTGCACGCCCCATACGGGACGGCCAGGCACCCGCACGGCGCAGGGGAACGTGACCGAGTGGGTGGTGCGCCCGATGGTCGCGGCGCTCTCGGGGGCGGCGAAGGAGTGGGTGAAGTAGAAGAACTCCCCGCTCTCAAGGCCGTCAAACAACGGGTCGGGCCCGTCCCACGCCACGGAGTTCCACCCCACATGGGGAATCTTGTAGGCCGCGCCCGCGCTATCGGTCTTGGGCATGAGGTCCACGATGCCGGAAACGAGCCCCAGGCCCGCGGGCAGCGGCCCCGCCTCGGGCGCGTGCTCGGTGCCGCCCTCGAACATGAGGTGCATCCCCAGGCAGATGCCGAGGAAGGGCGCACCGGCCTCCACGGCCTCGATCACCGCGTCGCGCAGCCCGAGCTCTTCCAGGGATGCGGCGGCGTCGGCGAAGGCGCCCACCCCCGGCAGCACCACGGCATCGGCCGCGCGCACCTGGGCCGGGTCGTCGGACACGACAACCTCGGCACCGGCACCGCGCAGCCCCCGCTCCACCGAGAGCAGGTTCCCCTTATGATAATCAACGACAACGATCATGGGCGCTCCCTACAACGTTCCCTTAGTGGAGGGCACCTCGCCGGCCAGGGCCCCATCGATGGCCACGGCCGCCCGCAGAGCGCGCCCGCAGGCCTTGAAGGCCGCCTCCAGGATGTGGTGCACGTTGTCGCCGGCCAGCTGGCGCACGTGCAGGGTGATGCCGGCGTTGGTGGCCAGGGCGATGAAGAACTCCCGGGCCAGCTGGGTGTCGAAATCCCCCACCATGCCGAAGGGCACCTCCACGGTCCAGTGCAACTGCCCCCGGCCGGAGATATCCAGGGCCGCCAGCACCAGGGCCTCGTCCATGGGCACAAAGGCGCTGCCGAAGCGCGTGATACCGGCCTTGTCGCCCAGGGCGGCACCTAAGGCCTGGCCGATCACGATGCCGGCGTCTTCCACGGAATGGTGGCCATCCACCTGCAAGTCACCCGCCACGCGCACCATAAGATCGATGCGGCTGTGGCGCGCGAAGGCGTCCAGCATGTGGTCGAAGAACCCGATGCCCGTCGCCACGTCGGCCCGACCGGTGCCGTCCAGGTTCACCTCCACCGTGATGTCGGTCTCAGCCGTGGCGCGGTGCATAGTCGCCGCTCTCGTCATGGTCGCTCCTTCCCTAGGCGCGCGCCGCCTGGGCGCGCTGCTCGCCGCGCTCGGCCACGAAGGCCCGCAGCAGGCTGATGAACAGATCGTTCTGCGCCGGCGTGCCGATGGTCACGCGCAGGCAGTTCTCCAAAAGCGGCGTGGCGCTGAAATCGCGCACGAGCACGCCGCCGGCGTACAGGTAGTCCCAAGCGGCCCCCGCGTCGTCCATGCGGAACAAAATCCAGTTGGAATCCGACGAGAAGGGCCGCACGCCCGCCGTGGTGCGCAGGGCCTCCATCACTCGGGTGCGCTCCTCGATGATCTCGCGGATGCCGGGCTCGAAGCGGGCGCGGTGCCGGTACACCACTTCCCCGATGGCCTGGGACACCGCGTCCACCGAATAGGGCTGGCGCACCTTCTGAAACTCCGCGATCACGCCCGGGTTCGCCAGAATGTAGCCGAGGCGCACCCCGGCCAGGGAAAAGGCCTTGGAGAACGTGCGCAGGATGACGAGGTTCTCGTGGGTCGCAAGCAGGGGGCGCACCGTCTGGCGCGAGAACTCGAAGTAGGCCTCGTCCACCATGACCAGGGCGTCGGTGGCGTCCAGCAGCCGTTCGAGGAAGTCCGACGGGGCCCGCAGGCCCGTGGGATTGTTGGGACTCGCCACCACCACGTAGTCGATGTCGCCCTCTGCCAGGCGCGCGAAGGTGGCCTCCTCGTCGATGGAGAAGTCGTCGCGGCGGGCGATGTCCACCACCGCGGTGTGCGTGAGCCGCGCATTGGCCGCGTACACCGAGAAGGTGGGCGGGAAGTTCAGGCAGGTGCGTCCCGGGCCGCCCCAGGCCAAAGCCAGGTTGAACAGCAGCTCGTCGCCGCCGTTGCCGATGAGCACGCACTGGCGGTCCAGGCCGTTGGCCTCGGCGATCAGGTCGCGCAGATCACCCGCAAGCGGGTCCGGATAGCGGTTGAAGGGCACCCGGGCGATGGCGGCGGCGATGAGCTCGCGCACCTCGTCGTCCACGTCGCGGGGGTTCTCGTTGGCCGACAGCAGGGCCTCGGCCGGCAGGTACTTCGGATCGTAGGGCACAAGGCCCGCCAGCTGCGGGGCGGCCGCGCGCACCCTATTCATCGGCGTTCCCCGCCGCGCGCCCAGCATCCTCGCCGGCATCCACGCCGGCCGCCGCCGCGGCCCCGGCCACGCTCGCCTGCTCGGCCGCGAGCAGGCTCTGCAGGCGCAGGGCCACCGACTGGGCATGGGCCCACAGCCCCTCGTGGGTGGCGATCTGCACCACGGCGCGGGCATCGTTCTTCAGCGCCGCCGCTGTGTACTGGATGACGGAGGACTTCTTCACGAAGTCGTCCACGGAAAGGGGCGACGAGTAGCGGGCCGTGCCGCCGGTGGGCAGGGTGTGGTTGGGGCCGGCCACGTAATCGCCCACGGCCTCGGGGGTCCACTCCCCCAGGAAGATGGCGCCGGCGTTGCGGATGGCGCCGAGGTACTCCATGGCGTTTGCCACGTGCATCTCCAAGTGCTCCGGGGCGATGACATTCACCGCCTCCAAAGCCTGCTCCATGGTGGGGCACACCACGATGAGCCCGTGGTCGTCCAGGGAGGCGCGGGTGATGTCGGCGCGGGTGGTGCGCTCCATGTGGTCGGCGATGGCCGCCTCCACGGCATCGGCGTAGGCATCCGAGAAGGTGACCAGGTAGCAGGCGGCCAAGGGGTCGTGCTCGGCCTGGGCCATGAGATCGATGGCCACCATGGACGGATCGGCGGTCTCGTCGGCCACGACGCACACCTCCGACGGGCCGGCGATCATATCGATGCCCACATCCCCCGAGACGAGCTTCTTCGCCGCGGCCACAAAGGCGTTGCCCGGGCCCGTGACCTTGGCCACGGGGCGGATGGTCTCGGTGCCGTAGGCGAGCGCCGCCACGGCCTGGGCGCCGCCCACAGTGTAGATCTCGGTGACGCCGGCGATCTTGCAGGCGGCCAGCACCGTGGGGTCGAGCGTGCCGTCCTTGGTCGGCGGCGTTACGCACACGATGCGCTCCACGCCGGCCACCTGGGCCGGCAGGGCGTTCATGAGCACCGTGGAGGGATACAGGGCCCGGCCGCCCGGCACGTAGATGCCCACGGAATCCAGCGGCGTCACCTTCGACCCCACGATGGCCCCGTCCTCCCGCGCGAAGAACCAGCTCTGCTGCTTCTGGCGCTCGTGGAAGTCGCGGATCTGGGTCGCGGCCTGGTTCAGGGCGTCGATGGTGTCCGGGTCCACCTCCGCGAGGGCCGCGTCGATGGCGGCGGCCGGCACGCGGAAGTCCTCCACGGCCACGCCGTCGAACTTCTCGGTGTAGGCGCGCAGGGCCTTATCACCCTTCTCGCGCACTTCCTCGATGATCTCGGTGGCGGCGGTGAGGGCCCCCGGATTGAAGGCGCCGGTGCGGTTGATGAAGTCGCCGGTGAACGGCTCGAGGGGCTTGAGGTCGATGCGTCGCATGGTCATGGGTCTTCTCCTTCGCGGACGTGAGGCTTAGGCGGGCTGGGTAGCGCCGGCAATGGGCGCATAGGTGTGCTTCGGGGCGTTGGCGGCCAGAATGCGGGCCAGGGCCACAATGCGATCGTCGGTGCGCATCGCGCAGCCGTTGGCGAAGAAGCGGGCCGTAGAGGCCAGCACCTCTTCCACGATCTCCAGGTTGTTCTCGGCTAAGGTGGTGCCCGTGGCCGTGATGTCCACGATGCGCTCGGCCAGGCCCACCATGGGGGCCAGCTCGATGTTGCCGTGGAGGTAGACGATCTCCACCTGGGTGCCGCGGCACGCGAAATGGGCGCGGGTGATGGAGGGGTACTTCGTGGCGATGCGCATGCTGCCGAGCTTGCGGTAGCGCTCCTCGATGGCCGCCGTGGTGCCGGCGGCCTCGGCCACCACGAAGCGGCAGCCGCCGAAGCGCAGATCCACCAGCTCCACCACATCGGCCCCTACTTCCAGAAGCGAGTCCTTGCCGCAGATGCCGCAGTCGGCCGCGCCCAGGGCCACGAACACCGGGGCGTCGGAGGGGCGCACGATGATGTAGTCCACTCCGGGATTGGAAATGACGAGGGCGCGCCCGGGGTTGGCGAGGCCCGTCACGTCGAGGCCCGCCTCGGCCAGGCAGGCGATGGTGTCGGCGTTGAGCGAGCCCTTGGGCACGGCGATGCGCAGGGGGCGTTGGCCCTCCCCGGCCCGCTGGGCCTCGGCCGCGGCGGCCGTGGCCGCTTGCTCCAGGCAGAAGGCGAAGCCGGCGGCGGGGCGGTCGGCGCCGTAGGTGCCGATCATGCGGTCGTAGCGGCCGCCGGAACCGAGCGGCGTGCCCAGGTAGGGCGAGACCGCCTCGAACACGATGCCCGTGTAGTAGTTAAACGAGCTGATCACCGAGAAGTCCACCAAGATGCGCTCGCCCAGGCCCGCGGCCACCAGACGGTCGTAGGTGTCCTGGAACTCGTCCAGATCGGCAGCGCAGCCGAGCGGGGCCGCCAGGGCGCGCACTGCGTCGATGGCGTCCTGGCCGCCGCGGATACGGGCGAGGTGGCGGATGGCGTCCACGTAGGCCGGGGCGGCGCACCCCGGATCGGGAGTCTCGTCGTCGAGGTCCGCCGCGGCGCCGGGGGCGGCGCACAAACGGTCGAGGGCCACGAAGTCGGAGTCGTGGTAGGCATCGAGCGCCGCGGCCTTCCACGGCTCGGCCGCCCCCGAGCGCTCGAGCAGCGCCCGCAGCACGCCCACGGTGGCAAGGCCCAGCACGAACCGGTCCACGCCGGCCAGGGACAGAGCCTCGGTGAGCAGGGCCACGATCTCGGCGTCCACCGCAGCCCCGGCCGCGCCGATGCACTCCACGCCGCACTGGGTGAGCTCGCGGGCCTGCACCTGGTTGTCGGACTCGGCCTCGCGGAACACCCGCTGGGTGTAGCGGAAGCGCAAGGGCCCCGGCTCGCCGGCCAGGCGCGTGGCGCACATGCGGGCGATCTGCAAGGTCACATCGGGACGCATGGCCAGAAGGTCGTCGTGGGAGTCGAAGAACTTGAAGGGCGAGGCGGGCATGCGGCCGCCGGCGCGCATGACGTCCATCACCTCCAGCGTGGGCGTTTCAATGGGCAGGTAGCCGCGGGAGGCGAAGAGATCCTGCACCGCGCGGGTAACGCCCTCGCGGGCCAGGGCCTCTTCGGCGAGCACATCGCGAAAACCTGAGGGAGTAACTGCGTTCACGGGCCGTTCCTTGTCTGCATTCACGTACGGAATCTCTCATATTATCCGCCTTCGCCGGCCCCGATGGCCGGGGCGGGGCAAAAGGCGAATTATCGACAGGGAACACCGCTTCTCAGGTATCGCGCCTATCGACGCTGATACTTTATCACAGTAGAGTACTAAAGCAAGGGGATTTACGCGAGCGGTTCGATGAGCATGACGCGCAGGATGCCCGGGGTGTCGTAGGAGCGCTTGCCGGCCCCCATGCCCACACGGCGGATGGCGAAGCGCTCCGGCAGCGCCGAGGCCGTGCGCAGAGCTCCGGCCACCGCAGCGCCCGTGGGGGTGACCAGCTCGCCGTCCACCGGCACGGGGGCGAGGGGCAGCCCGCAGGCCTCGGCGATGAAGGCCGTGGCCGGCGCGGGCACGGGGATGAGCCCGTGCTGGCAGCGCACGGTGCCCCGGCCGCAGGGCAGATCGGTCACTACCACGCCGTCGGGGGCCAGATCGTCCACGGCCACGGCGATGGCCACGATATCGGCGATGGAGTCCACGGCCCCCACCTCGTGGAAGTGCACCGCCTCCCGGGGCAGTCCGTGGGCCCGGGCCTCGGCATCGGCCACCAGCCCGAAGATGCGCTTGGCCAGAGCCTTCGCGCCGTCGGTCATGGCTCCCCCATCGATGATGGCCTCGATGTCGGCCAGCCCGCGGTGATGGTGCGAGGCGGCGTGGTCGTGGGGATGGGAGTGCTCGTGGCCATGCGGATGCCCGTGCGCATGGTCGTGCTCGTGGGAGTGCGCGTGGTCGTGGGAATGGCCGTGCCCCCCTTCCCCGCCATGGAGATAGGCCATATCGTGGTCGTAGTTCTCGTGGGCCCCGTCCAGCACTACGGCAAAGTCGCACACGTCCAGACCCGACTTCACCACGCGGCTGATCTCCACGGTGAAGCCCTCCACCGCCAGGCTGTCCAGGGCCCGGCGCACCGCCCCCTCGCTGGCGCCGGCATCCAGCAGGGCCGCGGCGCACATGTCGCCGCTGATGCCCGAGGTGCATTCCAAATAGAGCAACGACCCCATAGATCCTACCTTCCTGCGGTCGCGCCGCGCGTGTTCAGATGATTGATGGCGCTCGCCTGGAAAGCGGCGCCGAAGCCGTTGTCGATGTTGACCACCGACACCCCGCTCGCACAGGAGTTCAACATGGCCAGCAGGGCCGTCACGCCGCCGAAGGAGGCCCCGTAGCCCACCGAGGTGGGCACCGCGATCACCGGGCACGACACCAAGCCGCCCACCACGCTCGCCAAGGCACCCTCCATGCCGGCCACGGCGATGACGCAGCGGGCGCGGTTCAGCTCGTCGGCGCAGTCGAGCAGCCGATGGATGCCCGCCACCCCCACGTCGTAGAGGCGCACCACCTCGTTGCCGAGGAACTGGGCCGTAAGCGCGGCCTCCTCGGCCACAGAAAGATCGCTTGTGCCCGCCGCGACCACGCAGAGCGCGCCGTCACCGTCGGGAACGGGCATATCGCCGAACACGAGCAGGCGCGCCTGCTCGTAATAGGTCACGGCCATCCGCTGCCGCAGGGCCACCGCCAGCGACGAGACTTGTCCGCCGCCCTCCACCGCCCAGCGCGCGTCCACGGCCGCGGCCTTCTCCGCTTCCACCCGCGTGGCCAGTACCCGGGGCTGGCCGGCTTCGATCAGCGCGCGGGCGATGGCGGCGATCTGCGCGGCCGTCTTCCCCTCGCCGTAAATTACCTCGCCGGCCCCCTGCCGCGCCGCCCGGTCGAAATCGGGACGGGCGAACGGCGCGTCGGCGACAACCTTCTCAAGGCCCACAGGCGCATCCTTCCATCGACAGACGAACCGACCGCCCCGGCGATCGGCTTTTTACCGTTCCTATGATAAGTGTTGGAGTTGGCTCCATGTCCAGCGGTGGTCCGAAGGCCCATGGAAGATTCGCAAGCGCCGCCTAGTCCTCGGGACGCAGGGCGCGCTCGCTGTCGGCCATGATCTCGTCGTAGTTCTCGATCTTGTACTCCAGGCGCTCCAGCGCTCGCTCCAGATCGGCGATGCGGGCGCGGATGGCCTCGCTCTGTTGGCTGAGCAGCTCCTTGCGGGCGGCCGTGGTCTCATCGCCCCGCTCGATCAGCTCCATATATTCCACAAGGGATTCGATGGACATACCGGCGTCGCGCATGCACTTCACGAACTCGACGGCGTTGCAGCTGGCCTCGTCGTAATCACGGATACCGCTCTTGTTGCGGGGTACATGGCGCAGCAGCCCGATACGCTCGTAGTAGCGCAGCGTATCGGTGGAAACACCGTAGCGTTTGCTGACTTCTGCAATCTTCATGCAGTCCCTTTCGATACAGGCAGTCGTTCGGTTTCTTACACCGACTGTACGTCAATTAGACCACATGGAGTAGGCTATAAGTCAAGGGGACGGCCCCTCTTTCTCGACAAAGATCGCCCGTGTTACCGCCTATTCGGCCGCCGCGCCCTCCAGGGTGGCGCGCAAGTGGCGCAGGGCGCTCCCGCGATGGGAGATGCCGTTCTTCTCAGCCTGGGACACTTCGGCCAAGGTGAGGCGGCCACCGTAGGTCTCGGGCAGAAACAGCGGATCGTAACCGAAGCCCTCTTCGCCCCGCTCCTCGTGGCCGATGGCCCCTTCCACCGTGCCGCGGGCCACCGTCTCGGCGCCGTCCTCGTCGATGAACACGAGGGTGCACACGAAGCGGGCCGTGCGCCCCTCGTCGGGCACGGCCGCCAGCTCGGCCAGCAGCTTCGCGTTGTTGGCCGCGTCATCGCCGTCGGTGCCGGCGTAGCGCGACGAGTACACCCCGGGCGCGCCGTCCAGCGCGTCCACCTCTAGGCCGGAATCATCGGCCAGCACCGCCACTGGCCCGCAGCCCGCAGCCGCGGCAGCCGCGCGGGCCGCTTCGGCCTTGATGCGGGCGTTGCCCTCGAAGGAGTCGGCGTCTTCGGCGGGATCGGAGACAAGCCCCGCCTCGGCCAGGGTCTCGAACTCCCAACCCGGGAAATTCAGCGCGGTGCGAATCTCTGACACCTTATGGGCATTGTTGGTGGCAATGACGACGGTCTTCATGGGGCTTCCTCTCTGGGGGGGTCTTCTCGGTACAGTCAGCAAAGTATACCGCACCGAACAACCGAGGCCGACAGGCGAGCGCGGCGGAGGAGAGGCCTCGCGCGCAGATTCCGCAGACTCGGAAAAATGGGTGTAAGATCACTACACCCATTTTTCCGAAAGCGAGGACTTGTTTGAGCACGTGGCCTCTCCTCCGCCGCGCCCCGAAGAGTCCCAAGCCGCAGCTACGACACAACCAGCTCGGGCAAATCCACGTGCTCCACCACATCCATGGGGCGGGCCAGCACGCGGCTGCCGAAGCGGCGGAACTCCTCGGTATCGTCCGAGGAGGTGAAGAAGGCGTAAGTGGGCCCGTGGCCCGGAGCGGCAAAGCCGTGGCGCCGGCGCAGGATGTGATCCACGTCGCGGGCCGTCTCCTCCGCCGAGGACACCAAAGTCACGGGCCGGCCCACCACGCCACCGATGAGGGCCTTCAGCAGCGGGTAGTGGGTGCACCCCAGCACCAGGGTGTCGATGCCGCAGCGGCGCAAGGGCTCCAGGTACTCCCGGGCGATGTCCTCGAACTCGGGGCGGATGTACACCTTCGCCGCCTCCGACAGGTAATCCTCGATAGGCCCGTCGGCCATCTTCAGACCCATCTCGGCGATTTCCACGAAGCGCGGCGTAGCCGTGGAGAACACGGTGATGCCCGCGTCGATATGGCGGATGGCATCGGAATAGGCGTTGGAATCCACGGTGCCCTTGGTGGCGATCACGCCCACCCGGCGGTTTAAGGTGGTGTGGGCCGCCGCGCGGGCGCCCGGCTCCACCACGCCCACCACGGGCACGGCGAAGTTGCGCTGGGCATGGGCCAGGCCGGCCGCCGTGGCGGTGTTGCAGGCGATGACGATCATCTTCACGTCGCGGCCCACCAGCCAGGTGCAGATCTGCTGCACGAAGCGGTCCACCTCCGCCTGGTCGCGGGGGCCATAGGGGCAGCGGGCCGAGTCGCCGAAGTAGATGAGGCTCTCCTCGGGCAGGCGCTTCTGCAGCTCGCGGGCCACGGTCAGGCCGCCGTAGCCGGAATCGAAGACGCCGATGGGGCGGTTGTCGAAGGGCTCGCCGCCGGGCACGGGTGCCGGCGCGGCCGTCGGAAGAGGGGCGGTCATGGACGCGGCCTAGTCGTGGACGACCACAGCGTCGCCCACCTTGATGATCTCGTGCAGCTCGCGGGCCTTGTCGGGCGGCAGGTTGATGCAGCCGTGGCTGCCGTGCTCGATGTACCAGTCGCCGCCGAAGGTGGGCTGCCAGGGAGCGTCGTGGAAGCCCACGGAATTGCCCTTGAAGGGCATCCAGTACTCCACCGGGCTCTCGTAGTCCGGCGTGCCGTCGGGCTTGTAGCCGCGCAGCACCGAGGCACCGTCGTTGGTCTTCAGATAGTAGGTGCCCCGCGGCGTGTCGCGCTCGTCGGAGGGCCGGCCGCTCACCAAGTCGCTCTCCCAGATGATGGAGCCATCGTCGCCGTAGAAGCGGGCGTGCTGCTCGGTGATGTCCACGTCGATGTAGCGGGCGCCGAAGTCGCGGCCGTTCTCGTCGGGAAGCTGGCCGGCCGACCACTTCATCACCACGTCCACCGGACCGCCCGCGCCGTTGGTCAGCGCCTCGCGCACGGCGTCGGCCGTAGCCTGGCTGTTGGTGATCCAGCCGTAATCGCCGCCGGCCACGGTGATCACCTTGCCGTCGGGCCGGGTGTAGGTGCGGG
The DNA here is from genome assembly GCA_947645965.1 of uncultured Enterorhabdus sp. The sequence goes on from CANSES010000007.1 coordinate 19,236, forward strand.
TCACACCCACGGTGTCCAGGCCGTCCGTGGCCTCCTTCACCCAGGTCACCAGCGGTTCCGCATCGAAGGTCACCGTGCCGTCCTCGGCAATGGTGATGTGGCTCGCCAGGGCGTTCTCGTCGATGGCGAGGGCCTCCTGGCCGGCCATCATCAGCTGCACCGTGCGCTTCACGTAGCCGTTGGCCGCATCTCGGGCCTGGGCCAGGGCCGGATCGTCGGCCGTGACCGTGGGCTGGGCCAGAACCTTATCGCTCAGCGTCACCTTCGGCGCGAAGTTCACCGTGCCCTCGGCCACTTCCTTCAGCACCTCATCGGCCAAAAGGGTGTTGCCCAGCACCTCGGGCACCACCACGTACTCCTTGGCCTCCTCATCGTAGGCCACCGTGGCGTTCTTCGGCGGCTGGCCCTTGGCATTGGCCTCTTCCACGGCCGCCTGGATCACCGAGGCCAGCTTGGTCTCCTCGAAAGTGGACTTCAGATCCTCGGTGTCGTCATGGTTCTGGAACACCTCGTAGGGCCATGCCCAGGGATTCATCTGGGCGAGCAGGTTGTCGGCGATGGACTGGCTGTCCAGGGACATGCCCATGTCCGCGGCGCTGAGCGTCAGATTCAGGCCGTGGCCCTCCACCTTGAACGTGTAGTTGTCCAGCACGTCGCTCAGCATCTCGTGGACCTCATCGGGCGTCTTGCCCGAGATGTCCATATCGATGATGGAAGTATGGGGAAAGAACCGCCCCATGAAGATGACCACGCCGACGAAGTACACCAGGGCCAGGGCGCCGAAGATGATGCCCATGGTGATGCCGAAGATCTTCAGGCCTCGATGGCGCTGGCTCTCGGGAGGAATGGGGTTCATCTGATACGAGGGGGTGAAGCCGCCCCCGGACGCCGTGGCCGGGCGCATCGTGCTGCTCACCGGAGGCATCCCGCCCGTCACCGAGGGCATGCTGCCCGTGGTATGCGGCGCTCCTGCGCCCACGGGGGGCATACTGCCGGTTCCCTGGGGCTTGAAGCCGCCCGTGGCGCCCGGCGATGCCGCAGGCACGCTGGGCATGCCACCGGTCTGCGACGGGGTGCTGTGCTTGCCGTGTTTTCCCTGACTCTTCTGTGCCATGCCGCGCCTTCATAGATATGCTCAAACGGGGCAAAGGCCCCGCGTAGGGTTTCAGTCCGTCCGACGATTATACGATACCTGGCCGAAACCGCCACGGACATTTCAAGGTTATGGGGGCTACTTTCACACAGCGCGCCCCTTCCCGCCGCCGTCAACGGCCATTCCCCACGAACCGTCCATCAAACTTACGCGCTCTGTCGACGTTTGCCCAGAACATGAGCGTATTCCTTACGGTTTGGCAAGAAGGGGCCATTGCCCGCCTCCCGCAGAAAAAGAAAGCCCGCGCCGGACAGGTAACCGGCGCGGGCCCAGCCCAAAGGCCGCCGTTGCGACGTTCGAGCAGTGTCGATTGGTGGAGCCGCGGAGAATCGAACTCCGGTCCATACTAAATCGTCCACGAGGCTCTACAAGCTTAGTTGGCGATCGGGGTTCGGAGCGGATCGGTTCGCCAACCAACGTGGCCGCTCCTAGTCGGTTCGGTCTTTTCCCGGGCCATACCGGCTACGTGCCCGGGAGCATTCCCCTGAAGTTGACGCCTAGCCCGGTTCGGGGAAACACCGGGTTCGGCGATCACCAGGTTGCTGTTAGGCAGCCATGGCGGCCGGCATGTAGTAGCCGGTCTTAGCAGTGTTTTTGCCAATTAACTTGACGTTACCCCTGTTTAACGTGGCGAGGAGACCACGACCTGCTCCTCGTTTCGGACTTACCATGTCGAAACCAGTCGGCCCCAATAAGGGTATCGGTTCATTGTAGCCGCCCCGGCCCCGCTGTCAAGAGCGCGGCCGATCGCCGCCCTAGGCCGCGGCCACACGCAGCAGCTCGGCGCCGTCCAGGTCGTAGTCGTCCATGCACACGCTCTGGCGCGCCGGCTCCTCGTAGGTGCACCAGTAGTAGGTGCGCGTCGCCGAGGAGAACCCGTCGGAGAACAGGGTGTACTCGTAGCGGCCGTCGGTCATCTTCGCCCCGCCCTTGCACATGGAGGCGCCTTCCAGCGTGCGGAACAGGCGTGTCACGTTGGCGGCCTCCCCCTCCTCGGCCGGGTAGTTCGCGTTCAGGAAGGCGGCCCGCACAAAGCGGCTGGCCGGGTCGTAGCCGCCGGGGAAGCCCACCATGCCGGCGCCGGTGCCGAAGGCCTTCAGGGTGTCGCGGGTCCAGGTAACCGGCTCGGAATGCTCGCAGCTCACGTGCATATAGTTGCGCACGTTCTCGGCGTGCCAGGGGAAGGGCGGCTGGTTGGTCAGCACGTCCAGGCCGTTGTCGTAGACGTGCATACCGTCGGCCTGGCACTCGATGATGAGGGACTCGGTCCCGTCGCCCACGATCCAGTGCAGAGGCGAGACGGCCCACAGGTCGTTCACGGCCTTGTTCACGATGGTGACGCTGTCCAGGGCCGCCCGCACCTCGGCCACGGTGGCGAACTGCGAGGCGATCCACAGCGGCACCTCGTAGGCGGCCAAGTTCACCGTGCCATCCACGGGCTCGGGGGCGAACACGGCGTAGCCGGGGAAGTTCAGTCCCGCCACGGCCAGACCCGCCTCGTTGGCACAGTCGAAGTACAGAGGCGCGCCGGCCTCGGTGATGGCCATGCCGATGCAGGCGTGCTTCGGACAGATGGTGCCCAGAAACGGCGAGGGGATGCGGGCGTTCCGCGGCGTGATGACCACGCCTTCCCCGTAATGCTCGCACCAATCCAGGTTGCGGCCGAAGTACAGATTGCCCTTGCTGTCAGCGAAGCGAACGCCCGTGCACATGATGATCTCCTAACAACGAAACGGGAGCGACCCGTTCGATCGCTCCCGTTCATAGTAGGGCCCGCGTCGCGCCCTGCGCGGGCCGCGCGCCCCTTGGTTGCCGTTTTGACAGCGCCGCGTCGCCGTTACTTCTTTTTCTTCAGGAAGCTGAAGGAATCGGCGATCTCGTCAAAGGTGTCCTTCAGCTCGGAGGCCACGGCCACGCCGTCCTTGTAGATGGCGTTCACGTCCTTGGTGGCCGCTGCCACGCCCTCGCGGCTGATGCCGAGGTCGAACTCGTCGCCGTCGGAGGTGCGCTCCACGCGCACGCCGTCGTTGTCGTTGTCCTCGTCGACGTAATAGTATTCCTGCTCGTTGCCGTCCTCGTCGAGCAGCACGAACCCGATCTCGTTGTCGAACTCGTCCACGATAACCGCGTACACGTCGCCGTCCTCGATCTCCATCTCGATGATCTCGCTCTCCTCCTCGGGCACTTCCTCGATGTGATAGCCCTCGGAGTGCAGGATGTCGGCGTCTTCCTCGTCCTGCACGGCGCGCTCGACCTCGTCTTCGTCCCAACCATCGTAGTCGGCCTCGTTGTCGGTCATGAAGCTGTCGTAGGCGTGCTCCACGTCGCTTTCGGCCGCATCCTCGCCAAAGATCTCGTCCTCGTCGCTTTCCACGTCCTCAAGCTCGGTTTCCTGATCGGCCCACTCGGCATCGGTCTCGCCGAGCTCTTCCATGCTCTCCAGCTCTTCGTCCAGACCCATGGTGGCGCTCCTTTTATCGTGTCCGTCCTTCAGGGCCGCCGCAGCGACCGCCCTTCCATGATGCCATCCCACCGGCCGCCTCACCCAGGCGGTGCGGTTTCGTTTCCCTAACGTGAACGCTCTTTCATGACGCGGTCGATCTCGCGTTTGGCGTCGCGCTCCTTCATGCTCACCCGCTTGTCGTAGAGCTTCTTGCCCCGGGCCAGGGCCAGTTCCACCTTCACCCGGCCGTCGGTGTTGAAGTATAGCTTCAAAGGCACGATGGCCAGGCCCTTCTCGGCTACCTTCGCGTCCAGGTAGCGGATCTGCTTCTTGTGCAGCAAAAGGCGCCGCTTGCGATCGGGGTCGGGATTGAAGATGGACCCGTTGGCGTAGGGCGGGATGTGCACGTTGTTCAGCCACACCTCGCCGCCGCGGATCAGCGCGAAGCAGTCGGTGAGCTGGCAGTGGTTCTCGCGCAGGGAGCGCACCTCGGTGCCGGTCAGCTCGATGCCCGCCTCGTAGGTCTCCAAGATCTCGTAGTCGTGGAAGGCCCGGCGGTTCTTCGCGATGGTCTTCTCGTCGCGCTTGGGCACGGTGCTACTCCTCCCCCGCCGCCTCGGCGTCTTCATCGCCGCCGGCGGTCGCGCCGCCCATGCCCGGCACGAAGCTGGCCTCGGCGGTCAGATCGAGGGCGAAGCGGGTGATGAGGCGCACCGTGGCGTCCAGATCGGCCAGGCAGACCACCTCAGTGGGCGTGTGCATGTAGCGCAGCGGCACCGAGACGAGACCCGTGGGAATGCCGGAGCGCGTCACCTGGATGGCCCGGGCGTCGGTGCCGGTCACGCTGGGCTCGGCCTCCAGCTGGTAGGGAATGCCCTCGGCCTCGGCTGCAGCCACCAAGCGCTCGAACACCACGGGATTGATGTTCGGACCGCGGGCGATGACCGGGCCCGCGCCGCAGATGATGCTCCCGTACTTGGTCTTGTTGATGCCCGGATAGTCGGTGGCGTGGGTCACGTCGAAGGCCAGGGCCACGTCGGGGTTCCAGGCATGAGCGGCCGCCATGGCGCCGCGGGTGCCGATCTCCTCCTGGGTGGTGGCCACGGCGATGAAGTCGCCCGCAGCACGTCCGGCGCGGGCCAGCTTCTCCATAACGCGGCAGGCCACCCATACGCCGCACTTGTCGTCGAAGCACTTGGAGACGGCCATATTGTCGCCGAAGCGCTCGAAGCCCACACCGAAGGTGATGGGATCGCCCACCCTCACGAGCTTCTTCACGCGCTTGGGCTTCATGCCTAGATCGATCACGAGGCTGGAAAGGGGCGTGACGTTCTTGCGCTCGTCGGGCTCGATGAGGTGGATGGGCTTACGGCCCACGATACCGCGCAGCACGCCGCTTTCCGTGTGCACGTCCACGCGCATGCCGGGCAGGATGGCCGCGTCCACGCCGCCAAGCGAGGCCACGGAAAGGAAGCCGTCGTCGGAGATGTAGGTGACCATGAGGCCGATCTCGTCCATATGGGCCGCCAGCATCAGCGTCGGCGCCTCGCGGTCGGTGCCCTCGAGCACCGCGCTCACCGAGCCCATGGTGTCGGTGGACACCTCATCGGCCACCTCCCCCAGCCGCTCGCGCACCAGGGCGGCGGCCGGCTCCTCGAACCCGGTGGGGGACGGGGTCTCCAACAGCTGCTTCAAGAACTTGATCTGCTTCTTCTTCATGATGGTACTCCCGTTCGCTTCCTACCAGTAGCCCTTCGAGTGCTTGCGCTTGCGCTCCGGCTTCGGGGGCCGGAAGTCCAGGGCCAGCTGGCCGTCGGTGATCTTCTCTTGTTTCTCGGCCGGGGCCGCGGCCTTGCGCTCCACCTTCTCGATGGTCCACGACACCGCCGTGGCGCCGAACAGCTCCAGCATTTTCAGTCGCGCGTCGTGGGCGTTGGCCTTCGTGCCCGCCCGCGCGTCGCTCTCAAACTCGAACAGCCCCCGCTCCCGCTCATAGGAGCCCTTGGGTGATTGATAATGAGCGATGTAGGTTTGCATAGACCAGCCAATTCCTCTCAAAAAGGCCAGCAACACAAAGCTGCTGGCCTGAGATTTCTGGAGCCGGTGACAGGAATCGAACCCGCAACCCACTGATTACAAATCAGTTGCTCTACCGTTGAGCCACACCGGCAAGGCAAAAGGCGCCGTGCCTCTCGCATCGGCATATTGTACGCCAAGGAGAAGATTTAGGGAAGCCGTCGCCCTCCCCAGCGTCCCCCCCAGGACTACTCCTTGGCGCCCCACTGCTCGTAGTAGGCATCGATGGCCGCCGCGATATCGTCGTCGATGACCACGCGGCCGGCGACCTCGTGGTTGTGCAGGTATTCCTTCACCTCGGCCATGGACACGATGGAGGCCACCGGGAAGCCGTACTTCGCCTCGATCTCCTTCTGGGCCGTGGTCACGCCGCCCTTCCCCACTTCCATGCGGTTGAGTGACACGATGAGCCCGCGCACGTCCACGTCAGCGGCGCCCTTCAGGATGGGATAGGTCTCGTCGATGGACTTGCCCGAAGTGGTCACGTCCTCCACCATAATGACGCGATCGCCGTCGTGAAGCTCGGCGCCGAGCAGATTGCCCGCATCGGCCCCGTGGTCCTTCACTTCCTTGCGGTTGCAGCAGTACTTCACTTCCTTGCCATACAGCTCCTGCAGCGCCATGGCGGTGACCACGGCCAGGGGAATGCCCTTGTAGGCCGGCCCGAACACCACGTCGAAGTCGAGCCCGAAGTTGTCGTTGATGGCCTGGGCGTAGTACAGGCCCAGCCGGTGCAGCTGCTCGCCGGTCACGTAGGCCCCCGCGTTCATGAAAAACGGCGACTTGCGGCCGCTCTTCAACGTGAAATCGCCGAACTTCAGCACGTCGCTTTGAACCATAAACTCGATGAACTCGCGCTTGTAAGCCTCCATGGCCATCCTTTCGCTCCAGGGACCCTCTCATTTTCCATAGCCACCATAATATCCGATTCAACGGAAACCGCAGCCGCTTTCCCGAATGCTTCATCACCAATACGCTCCCGTTCGACATGTTCACAAGCAAGACACTCGGAAACTTGACGCGAAACAAAACTTGACGCCAATCGACTCTAGATAATAACGAACATTTGTTTTATAATAATGAAAAAGACAGGAGGGGGCAATATGAAAAGCGAGGAGATCAAACGTCGGGCATTGAATCTGGACGACCGCATGCACACCAACGAACACGGGGTCGAGTTTTGGTGCGCACGAGAAATCATGGAGGTATTCGGGTATACGAAATGGCAGAACTTCGAGCTCGCGATCAAAAGGGCCGAAGTGTCGCTCGAGTCGGCAGAAACGCCAGTTCAGCATCATTTTGCCGGCATCAGTAAAATGATCGATCTCGGCAAAGGAGCCAAGCGATCCGTCAAAGATTATCTGCTCACCCGTTACGCTTGCTACCTCATTGCACAGAACGGCGACCCACGCAAAGAGGAGATCGCCTTCGCGCAGAGCTACTTCGCACTGCAAACGCGCAAGCAGGAACTCATCGAAGAGCGTATGGCCGCTATATCCCGCATCGCCATGAGGGATGGTCTCAGCGAGGCGGAGAACCTCTTTTCGACTAATATGTTCGAGCGGGACGTCACAAGCGACGGCATCGCTCGCGTTCGTTCAAAAGGAGACCGCGCCCTGTTCGGCGGCGTCACCACCAGTGGGATGAAACGACGACTCGGCATCACTTCGGGTCCCCTGGCAGATCATCTCCCCAGCGTCACCATCGCCGCCAAGCAATTGGCCACCGAAATCACGAATCACAACATGGTCGAGAACGATCTGAGAGGCGAGAGCCCCATCACAACCGAGCACGTCCGAAACAATCAGGGAGTTCGCAGCCTTCTGGCAGAACGAGGCATTAAGCCCGAAGAGCTCCCTGGCGAAGAGGACGTCAAAAAGCTACGCCGCAAGGTGCAGAGAGACAAAAAGGAGCTTGAGGCGACCTCCCAGGGCTTCGATCCAACAGCAAGTTGATCGAAGCGCGCGAACCGCCGATCAAGGTATCCACCCCACCCCGCCCGACTTCTAGCCTTGGGGGTTCGGTTAGTTGACACTCGAACATATATTCGGTTATTATAGCGTACATTCATTCGGGCGAACGGGTGTGCTTGTTTAAAAGCGCCTACGGGGAAGGAGGCCGGGCCGTGAACGTTATCGAGAAGCTGGAAGTGCTGGCCGATGCGGCGAAGTACGACGTGGCCTGCACTTCCTCCGGCGTGCAGCGTTCGGGGAAGAAGGGGCAGCTGGGCGCGGCGCATCAGGCGGGCTGCTGCCATTCCTTCACGCCCGATGGGCGCTGCGTCACATTGCTGAAGGTGCTCATGACCAACGCCTGCGTCTACGACTGTGCCTACTGCGTGAACCGCGCCAGCAACGCCGAGGTCGCGCGCACGGCCTTCACCCCGCGGGAGCTGGCCGATCTCACCATCGGGTTCTACCGCCGCAACTACATCGAAGGGCTCTTCCTGTCGTCAGGGGTGGCGGGCTGTCCCGACCGCACCACCGAGCTCATGGTGCAGGCCCTGCGCATCCTGCGAGAGGAATACGGCTTTCGCGGCTACATCCACACCAAGACCATCCCGGGCACGTCCCTGGAACTCATCGACGAGCTGGGTCGTCTGTCCGACCGTCTTTCGGTAAACCTGGAGCTGCCGAGCAAGCAGAGCCTGGGGCTTCTGGCCCCCAACAAGTCGCGCCACTCCATCTTGGCCCCCATGCGCCACATCTACGAATCGGTGGCCGAGGACAAGGAATCCCGCGCCCTGGCCCAGCGACGCACCACGGTGTACCTGCAGAAGAAGACCGCTCGCAAGACGCGGGCCTTCGCGCCGGCGGGCCAATCCACCCAGATGATCATCGGCGCCACCCCTGAGAGCGACTACCAGATTCTGAACCTGTCGGCGGCGCTCTACACCCAGCTGTCTTTGAAGCGCGTGTTCTTCAGCGCCTACCTGCCCGTGGTGGCCAACCCGCTCCTGCCCGCCACCGATGCCGTGCAGCTGAACCGCGAGCACCGCCTGTACCAGGCCGACTGGCTTCTGCGCTACTACGGTTTCGACGTAAGCGAGATCATCGACGAGGAGAACCCCTTCCTCGCTCCCGATGTGGATCCGAAGGCCAACTGGGCCCTGAACCACCTGGACTTCTTCCCCGTGGAGGTGAATACCGCGCCCCTCGAGGCACTGCTGCGCGTGCCCGGCATCGGCGTGCGCGGGGCACGGCTCATCCTGCGGGCCCGCCGCCAGTCCACCCTGGGCGAGGCGGAGCTGCGCCGCCTCGGCATCGCCTACAAGCGGGCCCGCTACTTCATCACCATGAACGGCGCCTACGGGGGCACCGGCATCGACTTCTCCCGCGATGCGCTGCACGCGCGCCTTTCCGCTCCCATCGAGGGCGGCCGCCACGGACGCCGGGCCGACCGGGCCGTGCAGGGGCAGATGAGCCTCTTCGAGGCGGTGGACGCGCCGCCGGTGCTGCCCGAGGCGAGCCCCGCGAACCGCGCCGCCCTCGATGTGGCTTTCGAGGCCCAGCGCCGCGCCCTGACCCAGGCGGCCAGCGCAGGAGTGACCCCATCGCCTCTTCCCGCCGACGCAATGCTCTCCGTGGCCCAGGGGGCGCTGTGAATCGCGAAAGCTCCGCGGCGGTCGACCCCGATCACCTTTCCCTCTCGGCCATCCCGTCGGCAAGTCCCGACGCCATCTACGACGAGGTGGCCTATGCCTACGACGGCAGCCTGGAAGGACTGCTCTCGGCCGTCTTCGCCGCCTACGCGCGCCGCGAGCAGCCGACCGATGTGGTACCCGAAGAGCGACTGCAGCCGCGCTTGGGCCAACGCGTCGCGACCATCCCCACCGATATGGCCCACGCCACCCGGGTATTGCGCGGGCTGCGACGCGTCTGCGGGTGGCGCGCCGTGCTGGCCGTGAAGCAGGCCAGTTGCTCCGACGAGCCCGATGCGGGCACGGCCGTCTACCGCTTCGTGCGCTATGCCATGGACGAGCAGAAGCGCCGCGACTGCGAGCGCTGCCGCAAGCGATCGTCCTGTCCCGGGCGCGGCGGTGCGGGCCCCTGCCCCAAGCAGCGCGGCCGCGCCCTCTCCGATATCACGCACCCGGCGGTAGAGCGGCTCTTCCGCATCTCCCGCTCCATCAGTCAGGAATGCGAGCATATGCGCCAGTTCGTCCGCTTCCAGTACCTGCGCGGCGAAGGGGCCGAGGTATGGTTCGCGCGGGTGAACCCCAAGGCCTCGGTGGTACCGCTGGTCATGGATCACTTCGTGGAACGGCTCGGCGTGCAGCCCTTCATCATCTACGACGAGGTGCATCACCTGGCCGGCGTCTACGACGGCGGTGACTGGCACTTGGTCAGCACCCGCAACCAGGGCGACCTGGGGCAGGCGCTGCCCGACCCCACGGCCGACGAGGCGCTGTTCAGCGAAGCCTGGCGCACCTTCTACCGCGCCGTATCGGTGGATGCCCGCTACCACCCCGAGCTGCGCCGCCAGTTCATGCCCAAGCGCTTTTGGAAGAACCTCACCGAATTGCAGGAGAGCCCCGTCGCCCTGCGCAAAGCCCGATCTTAGCCCCACGCAAAGCGGGGGCGCCTCCTAGGCACCCCCGCTCATCTTCTCTGGAACCGACGCTCCCCGCCCGGCACCCCTCGCTTCGCGCCCGCGCCCCTTACAGGCTGAACAGCAGCTTGCTCGTCGGAGCCGTCAGCTTGCCGGGCACCGGACGCTCGCACTCGTAGGCCAGTCCCACGGCCGGTCCCACGTGCACTCCGATCACGGGACTCACGGGCAGCACGTCCACAGCCCGTCCCACCAACGGCTCGATGGCCTCGCGGGCCCATGCCACCGCCGGGGCCGCCGAGCCGATGTAGTGCACCACCACGCGTTTGAGACCGCAAGCCTCGATGTCCTCCTTGAACACGTCCACCATGCGGGCCAGAGTCTTCTTCCACGTGCGCACCTTGGCCAGCGTGGAGGTCTCCCAATCGGCCACGGTCAGCACCGGGGAGATCTGCAGCAAGCCGCCGAGCAGGGCCGAGGCGCCCCCGATGCGGCCGCCGGCCTTCAGGAACGCCAGGCTCTCGGGAGCGAAGATGAACCGCGACGCCACCACGGCATCGGTGGCCGCCACCGTGCAGCCCTCCAGATCGGCGCCGTTATCCCGCGCATCGGCCGCGTCCAGCACCGCAAACATCTCGTCAGCGCAGTTCGACGTGGAATCGATGAGCGTGCAGCGGAACTGCTCGTAGCGCTCCTTGCAGGCCCGGGCGCTGCGCACGGCGCTCTCGAAGGTACCCGACATCTTCGACGACAGGAAGATGCCCAGCACCTCGTCGCGCGCCTCGGCCGCCCGATCGAAGATCGCTTCCAGGGCGTGCAGCGACGGCTGGCTCGAGGTCGGCGGCTGCTCGATCATCTCGTAGATATCCTCGTAGAACTCATCCACGTCCATATCGGTCTCACGGTACTCGCGACCATCGCGGTTCACGTACAGCGACACCACTTCGATGTCGCGCTCACGCACCACATCAGCGGGAATCGAGGCCACGGAATCGGTGACGATCTTGATCACGGGGGTCTCCTTTCGAAGAGACGGGCCGATGCGCGCCCCCGCGGGGCCCGCGCGCTTTCACCCCCTCATCCTACACTATTGGGCCCAAGCCGCCCGCCACGGCGGGGAGAAGTTTACAGCCCTGTGAAGTCAAAGGCGGGAATGAAGCTCTCCTCGGCCGCGCCGCCCTCCTGCCAGAAATAGTCCGACACCCCCAACTCGTCGGCGAAGTCCAGCAGCGCCTCGTACTCTTCGTCGGGCACCGTGGCGGCCAGCTCGGGGCACGTGGCCAGCGTGGCCCGGGCCCGCTGGTTCCCCGCCGCGGCCTCGCGGGCCACCACGGGCGTGTACTGGTTCATCAGCGAGAGCCGTACCGTATCGCCGAAGCGCTCGTGCAGAAGGCGCACCACGGCCTTCGAGTTCTCCAGCGCTCCCGGCAGCATCAGATGGCGCACCACGACCCCGCTCACCAGGCGCTCCTGGCCACGATATTCGTCGTAGGCACAGGGCCCCACGGCCCGCACCATGGCCTCAAGGGCCGCCAGGGCCGCCTCGGGGTAATCCGCCGCCGAAGAATAGCGCCGGGCCAGGTCGCCATCGGCGTACTTGAAATCGGTCAGGTAGGCGTCCACGTATCCGATGTTCGCCTCCACGGCGGCCACGGTCTCGTACCCGCTCGTGTTCCACAGCACCGGCAGCGCCATCCCCGCCGCCCGCGCCCGCATTACCGCCGCGCGAATCTGCGGCGCGTAGTGCGTGGGCGTCACGCAGTTGATGTTCAGGCCCCCCGCCGCCTCTAGCTCGCCCATGATGGCGGCCAGCCGATCTACGGTGATCTCGCGCCCCACTTCCCCGTGGGCGATGCCGTAGTTCTGGCAGTACACGCAGCCCAGGGGGCAGTGGGCGAAGAAGATCGTGCCGCTGCCGTCCTCGCCGCTGATGGGCGGCTCCTCCCAAAAGTGCAGGGCCGCCCGCGACACCAGCAAGCGCCCGTCGGCCCCGCACACCCCGCGCTCGCTCGCCGCCCGATCCGCCCCGCAAGCACGGGGGCACAGATCACACGATGCGGGCGCGGGTGAGTCCGCGCGCCCCGCCAGGACGCGCGAAACTTCCCTAGTTGGACGAGTAGTCGAAGCCATCGTAGTCGGCGCCGTCGTTCCAGTCGTCATCGTCGTCGAAACGGTCCCAATCCTCGTCGTCATCGTCGTGATGATGGTCGTGACCGTAGGCCTGCTCGGCACGGGTCCAGTCGAGCCCCGCCTCGGCGCCGGCGGCCTCGTCGCGATACACCAGCGACAGCGCCGCCGGGGTCATGTCGGCCCCGCCGATCACAGCCAGCAGCTCCAACAGGTGCATAGTGGCCTCGGCCTGGGGCAGGATGATCTCGGCGTCGTCGGCCGCCATCAGGGCCGCCGACAGCTCGGCCAACAGCATCTCCACGGTATAGCCGCCGGTGAAGCGCTTCTGGCGCACTGCCTGCACCACCGGATCGGTGCTCACAGGGCTGAACAGCGGAATCTGATCGGCATCCAGGGCGCCCACGGTGCGGGCCGCCGCGTCGTCCAAGGCCAGCGCCTCGATGGACGAGGCCAGGTTCGCCGCCAAGGGCAGCGTATGGGTGTTGCGCAGCAGCTGCGCGCGCCCCGGCGCCCCCACTTCCACCACTTCGCCGAACAGGGCATCCAGAAGCGCGCGCACCTCAGGGGCGATCTCGCTCTCGGAGGCCACAGGCCCCAGCAGGTTGTCGCGCCCGAAGGCATCGGCGGCCACCAGCGAGCGCACGGTCAGCGGCGCTTCCACCATGATCAGGTCGTTCACGCAGGCCACGGCGTTCACCTCGCGGGCGAAGTTCGGCGTGGCCGCCGACAGATCCACGAGCACCGTGCCCGGGGCCACCGTGGTCACCAGGCCCTCGGTGCCGAAGTAGGCGTCTTCCAGCACGCTTTGGGACACGCAGAACGTGAGCACGTAGTGAGCCGAGGCCACGTCTTCCACGCGGGAGAATCCCGCCTCGGCCAGGCGCGGCTGGACCGCTTCGATGAAACCGGGCACGCCCACATAGGCATACAGCTTCGCCATGGTTACTTCTCCCCCTTCACCTTGCGGGCGATGCGGTCGGCCACCGACACATTATCGCGCTTGTCGGAGCCCCAGAACACCACGGCCAGCATCTCGGGACCCACATGGCTGCCGATCACCGGGCCGATGCTGCAGGTCAGCACGAGCAGGTTCGGATCCTCCTTCATGAGCAGGTCCTTCAAGCGGCCGGCGTCCTTCGGGCAATCGGCGTGGCCGATGATCACCATATGGCTCGGCCCCGAGCCGTCTACGTTCTTCTTATAGTAGTCCACCAGCTGCTTGATGCCCTTCTTGCGCCCGCGGGCCACGCCCGTCAGGGCCAGCTTGCCGTCCTCGCCGATCACCAGCAAAGGCTTCACGTCCAAAGCCGCGCCGGCCACGGCCACCGAGGCCGGGATGCGGCCGCCGCGGCGCAGGGCTCCCAGGTCGTCCACCATGAACTCCTCGTTCACGAAGCAGCGCGCCTCCTCGGCCCAGGCGGCCAGCTCGGCGGCGGTCATGCCCTTCTCGTGCTGGATGAGGGCCTCGTAGATGAGCAAGCCCTCGGCCACCGAGGCCAGGCGCGTGTCCACCAGATGCAGCTCGAAGTCGGGATACTCGGCGCGCACCTGCTCGGCCACCACGCAGGCGGCGTCGTAGGTGGCCGACAGCCCGCTGGAGAACGCCAGGTACACGCAGGGCTCGCCGGCCTGGGCCGCGGCCGTGAACGTGTCGGTCAGCGTCTGCAGCGTCACCTGGGCCGTGCTGGGCTCGGCGCCCTTGCGCATGGCGCCGTAGAACGCCTCGGCCGTCGTGGTCTGGAACAGGTCGTCCTCGAAGGTGCCCCCGTCCATGATGTAGGGGAACTTCATCAGCGTGACCCCCTCGCGCTTCACCACGTCGGCGGGCAGATCACAGCACGAGTCGATGATCAGATGACAGTTGGCCATAGCGACCCCTTCCTGCCGGCCTCTGCAAAGACCGGCTTTTTTACAAGCGCTCCGCGGGGGCGAAGCGTCCGTTACACGATATGGCGCAGCTCGGCCACCAGGGCGCGGCGGCGCTCGTTCAGCCCCAGTTCCAACCCGACCGGATAGGTGTGGGGGTTCAGCATGCGCAGCTGGCTCTCGTCCAGCGTTTCCAGCCCCGCCAGGGCGCGCTCACGCGCGAACATCGCCGAGCGCTCCTCCCGCGACAGCACCACCTGGCCGCCGCGGGCCAAAGGCGCCAGCAGCGTCTCGAAGCGCTTGCCGGCCAGGCGCTTCTGGCGCAGGTCGTCCAAGGGATCCACGATGATCTCGCGGTCGTCCACCGGGCGGGTGACGTCGAACACCATGTCGCCGGCGATGATGCCGTTGTCCAGGTAGTAGCGGCGCACGTCCAGCACGCCGGGCGTGGTCAGCTTCGCCACCGACTCGGAGATCTTCAGGCGGCTCGTCCACGGAGCTTCCTTGTCGGGCCGCACCGCCGCCAGCTTGTACACGCCGCCCAGGGTGGGCTGATCGTAGGCGCTCGCCAGCTTGGTGCCCACGCCGAAGGACATCACGTCGGCGCCCTCGCTCAAGATAGAGTCGATGGTGAACTCGTCCAGATCGTTGGACAGCACGATGCCACAGTCCTCAAGGCCCGCCTCATCCAGCATCTGGCGCGCCGTCTTCGACAGCCACGACAGGTCGCCCGAGTCGATGCGGATGCCGGCCAGCCGCTCGCCGCGCTCGCGCATCTCCAGGCCCACGGTGATGGCGTTGCGGATGCCCTGCTCCACGTCGTAGGTGTCCACCAGCAGCACGCAGTTCTTGGGGAAGATGCGCGCGTACTCGCGAAACGCCGTCAGTTCGTCGGCAAACGACATCACCCAGGAATGGGCGTGGGTGCCCGACACGGGAATGTCGAACAGGCGCCCGGCCAGCACGTCGGAAGTAGAAGCGCAGCCGCCCACCACCGCCGCCCGGCTCGCCCACACGCCGCCCAGTCCCTGGGCGCGGCGCAGGCCGAACTCGGCCACGGGGCGGCCGGCCGCAGAGCGCACCACGCGGGCGGCCTTGGTGGCGATGAGCGTTTGGAAGTTCACCATGTTCAGCAGGGCCGTCTCGATGAGCTGGCACTGCATGATGGGGCCGGTGACCCGCACGATGGGCTCATGGGGGAACACGATGGTGCCCTCGGGCACTGCATCGATATCCACTTCCAGGCGCAGATCGCGCAGATACTCCAGGAAGTCGGGGTTGAACAGAGGGCCGCCGCCCGGAGCATCCAAGGAAGCCAGGTACGCGACATCCTCATCGCTGAAGCGGTACTGCTCCACCATATCGGCCAGCTGGGCCATGCCGCATGCCACCGCATAGCCCCCCTTGAACGGATAGTCGCGGAAGTACATGTTGAAGCAGGCCTGCTCGCCGGCCTTGCCCGCATCCCAATAGCCCTGGGCCATGGTCAGCTGGTACAAGTCGGTCAGAAGCGCGTAATCCACCTTCATTTACTGGGCACCTCCCGTACCTTCGCCACCCTGGCGCGCGCCTTCGCCGCCCTTGTTCGAGCGCCGACGCCGACGGCGGCGGGGCTTGGAAGCGCCCTGGCCCTCGCCGGCGGCGCGCTCGCCGCCGCGCGGGGTGCTCGCGCGCTGGCCGCCCTCGCCGGCCTGGCGCAGGCCCGACGACTTCTGGCCGGGACGCACCGCACCGCGCTGCTTGGCGCCGGAGCCGTTGGAGCCGCCGTTGCCGTTGCCGCCCGCGGCGCCGCCCTTGGGCCCGCGCCCCGTCGCGCCCGCATTCGCGCCCGCGCCGCGGTTCGCGCCGTCGCCGCCCTTCGAGCGCTGGCGGCTGCGACGGGGCTTGGGCGCAGTGCCTTCCTTGCCCGCGCCGCCCTTGTCCGCCGCGGCCGCCTCGTCCCGCGAGGTGGACACGCGCTCCAAGCTGTGCCCATCGTCGCCGGCAGCCAGCTTCGTGGAGCGACGGCGCTTGCGCGGGGCCGCCGGAGCTGGGGCCGCCTGCTCGCCGCGGCCGCCCGAGCGGCGACTCCGACCGCCGCGCTCCGACGAGCCGCCCTTGCCCGTACGGCGGCCCTCCCCCGCCTTGCGGGCACCGCCGCCGGTGTGGCGCACCTTCGCGCCCTCGGCCAGCTTGTCCGAGCCGGTGAACTGGCTCGTGGAGAAGATGAGTGATTCGCCGCCCACGGTGCCGTGATCGGTGGTGGCCCGCTCCCAGGCCTCCTCGCCCACGGTGTTGGGACGCGTTGCGCCCTCGGGGGCCGGATCGAAATCGGCCAGGGGCACCTTCACGGGCTTCTCGCCCTCCACCTTCAGCGACACGATCTCGCGGGGCACGTCGTGGTCGACCACCTTGGCCGGACCCATCGGCGTTTGCACCGTGCCGTTCAGCTTGGGGGCGCGGCCCTTGAAGTCCTTGTAGGCGTCGAACTCGTAGCGCAGACAGCACATGAGGCGCCCGCACAGCCCCGAAATCTTCTGGGGGTTCAGCGAGAGCCCCTGTTCTTTGGCCATGCGGATGGACACGGGGCAGAACTCGCCGCCGAGGCGCTTGCAGCACAGCTCCTGGCCGCAGTGGCCCACGCCGCCCACCATGCGGGCCTCATCGCGCACGCCGATCTGGCGCATGTCGATACGCACGTGGAAGCGGCTGGCCAGCTTGCGCACCAGCTCGCGAAAGTCGATGCGCTCCTCGGCCTCGAAGTAGAACACGGCCTTGTCGCCGTCCAGCAAAAACTCCACCGACACGGGGTGCATGTCCTCGTGGGCCTCCCGGGCCATCTCCTTGAAGATGGGCAGGGCCTCGCGGGACTTCTCCTCCATCTCGGCGGCGCGCTGCACGTCCTCTTCCGTGGCCACGCGCTCCACGGGGCGCAGGGCGCTCTTCAAGGCGCGCACCTGGTCCTCGCCCACCTCGATCACCTCGCTGGCGGCGATGCCGAACTCGGTGCCGCGGGCGGTGCGCACCACCACGGGGTCGTCTTTCCGAATCTCCAAGTCGCCGGGGTCGAACCACAGCGTCTTGGGATTGAAGGTTAAGTTAATCGGTGCTACCCGAACCATGTAAAACCTCTCTTACGTCGAACAGCAACGCATCGATGCACGTTTCTGGGGATACATTATAGGCAAGGGCCTGCTCGCACTCGTCCACCTTGGACACCGCCCGGGACAGACGGCCCGCATCGGCCTTCGAGAACCGCGCCGTCAGCACGTCGAGCGCGTCGCGGTTGATCACGAGCTCCGGCGTGCCCACGGCCACCATGAGCCCGTCGCGCAGCCACGAGCGCACGAGCGAGGTGGTCTGGCGCAGATATTCCGTGGTCTTCGCCGACAGCTGGCGCTTGTTGCGCGCCTCGATCTGGCGGATGGCCGACTTCGCCAAGAAGTCGGCGTTCTCGGCCAGCTCGGCCTCCTGGGAGGCGCGCACCGCGTCCAGCGGCGCCTTGGAGGCCTCCACGATGCCCCGGGCCATCTCGATCACGTCCCAGTCATCGGCGCAGTTCAGCCGCGCCAGGGCCTCGAACAGGCGGGTGCGGAAGGCCAAACGCTCGTTGCCCGGCGCCTGGAGGAAGGCCACGGCCCCGGTGATGGAGCCGCCGCAGGCCTCGATGGCCGCCCGGGCCGCCTCGGCGCGCACGCCCGTGTTCTGGGACACGATGCCGGCGGCCTCGGAGGCGGGAATGTGCCGGAAGGGCACCACCTGGCAGCGCGAGACGATGGTGGGCAGCACCGCCGCCCGAGTGCGGGCGAGCAGGATGAGCACCACGTCGTCAGCGGGCTCCTCCAGCGTCTTCAGGAAGGCGTTGGCGGCGCTGGCGCCCAGCTGGTCCACCCGGTCGAGGATGTAGATCTTGCGGTCGGCCTGGATGGGGGCCATCGACGTGTCGGCCACGATCTCGCGCACCTGCTCCACCAGATAGCCGTTGGCGCCCCCGGGAGCGAAATAGCGCACGTCGGGGTGCTTGCGGCGCATCACCTTGTCGCAGCGGTTGCAGTCGCCGCACATGCCGCCGCGCGGCCCGCGGGGGCCCTTGGGGCACATGAGCGCCTGGGCCAGGGCGTAGGCGGCCATGGTCTTGTTGGAGCCGGCCGGCCCCACGAACAGGTAGGCCTGGGTCACGCGCTCGGCGATGACCGAGGCGCGCAGGAACTCGCGCACCTTTGGCTGGCCCAGGATGTTCTCGAAGGCGTCAGCCACGGTTACCCCCCTTCTCGGCCTGCGGGCGCCCCTCGGCGCCCTTCTTGGCCGCGCCCCCGCGGCGGCGCTTGCCCCCGCGACGGCGGCCGCGACCCTTCTTGCGCTGCTCGGCCGCCCGCTGCTCGGCGGCCCGCTCGCGGCGCTTCTCGGCCATGACCGCGTCCACCACCTTCATAAGCGCGCCCTCGTCGGCGGCCAGGGCCTCGCTGGCCTCGGGCAGCACCCCGGCCAGCTCGGCCAGAACGGCGCGGAAGGTGTCGATGCGCTGCTGATGCGACGTCACGGTGCGCACGCGCTCGGGCTCGGCGGCGGCCAGGGCGGCGAAGCCGGCGGCCACGCGGCGATGGAAGGCGGCTCCGGCCTGCTCCAGCCGGTCGGCATCGGACCGGCGGCCCATGCGCGAGCGCACGGCCTCCTCGGGCGCCACCAAAAGCACCGTGGCGTCGGGCACCAGGCCGTCGCAGGCGAAGCGGTTGGCCGCCTCGATGAAGACACCGTCCAGCCCGCGACCGGCCCCCTGATAGGCCACGGTGGAATCGAAGAAGCGGTCGCACAGCACCACGGTGCCCCGGTCAAGCGCCGGCTTGATCACCTCGTCGACGATCTGGGCCCGGGCCGCCTCGTAGATGAGCAGCTCGGCGCGATCGCTCATGGCGCCATGGGCCGGGTCCAGCACCACATGGCGCAGGGCCTCCCCCACGGCGGTGCCCCCGGGCTCGCGCAGGCACAGCACCGCGCGGCCCCGCTCTTCCAGAAGCCGGGCCAGGAAGCGAATCTGGGTGGACTTGCCCGCCCCATCGCCCCCCTCGAAGGTGATGAACACGCCGCGCGCGCCGTCGCGCCTCTCTGTCATGGCGTCAGTCACAGCCTAGGCGTTCCCGCAACCGGCGCTCGCGGCGCTCTCGCGCACGGCGGCGGCCACAGCGTCGGCCACGCGCGGATCGAAGGGGTCGGGCATGATGAAGTCCTCGCGCAGCTCCTCGTCGGACACCAGATCGGCCAGGGCGCGGGCCGCGGCCAGCTTCATAGGCTCGGTGATGCGCTCGGCGCGGGCCTGCAGGGCCCCCTTGAAGATACCGGGGAAGGCGATGACGTTGTTCACCTGGTTCGGGAAGTCCGAGCGCCCGGTGCCCACGATGCGGGCGCCGGCGGCCTTCGCCTCGTCGGGGAAGATCTCCGGGGTGGGATTGGCCATGGCGAACAGGATGGCGTCGGCGGCCATGGAGGACACCATGGCAGGCGTGATCACGCCCGGGGCCGATACGCCGATGACGATGTCGGCGCCGACCATGGCGTCGGCCAGGGTGCCCTGGGCGTCATCGAGGTTCGTCACGGCCAGCATGGCGCGCTGGGCCTCGTTCATGTCCTCGTAGGCGCTACTCAGGATGCCGCGGATATCGCACATGGTGACGTTCTTGAAGCCGTAGCTCAGCAGCAGCTTGGCGATGGCGATGCCCGCCGACCCGGCGCCGTTCACCACCACGCGAGCCGTCTCGGGGTCCTTCCCCGTCAGGCGCAGGGCGTTGATGATGCCCGACAGCACCACGATGGCGGTGCCGTGCTGGTCGTCATGGAACACCGGGATGTCCAGGGCGTCGTTCAGGCGCGCCTCGATCTCGAAGCAGCGGGGCGCCGCGATGTCCTCCAGGTTGATGCCGCCGAAGGCCGGGGCGATGCGGATGACCGTCTCCACGATCTCGTCGGTGTCCTGAGTGTCAAGGCAGATCGGGAACGCATCCACGCCGCCGAACTGCTTGAACAGCACCGCCTTGCCCTCCATGACGGGCATGGCGGCCTCAGGCCCGATGTTGCCCAGGCCCAGCACCGCGCTGCCGTCGGAGATGACGGCCACGGTGTTGCCCTTGATGGTGTAGTCGTAGGCCGCTTCCACGTTCTCGGCGATCACCTTGCAGGGCTCGGCCACGCCGGGCGTGTAGGCCACGGCCAAATCGTGGCGGGTGGCGATGTCCATCTTCGGGTCGAAGGCCAGCTTGCCCTTCCAGGCAGCGTGTTGGGCGAGAGCTTCCTCTGCAATATCCATAACGGTACGTTCCTTAGAACCATCGGGGCGAATAGAGTCGTTAACCTGCTTATTGTACCCCAAGGCGCCCCAATAACCACCGCTGCGCACAAGCTACACGCAGGAAGCGGCCCATCTCGCACCCAAAACAACGACGGTGGGCTACACTGGTTTCGTCGAAAGGAACGCCATGGGAACTGACAACCTGAACGCCGAGGCGGTGGCCGCCGCCGTCTACGACGCCATCCGCGAGAGCGCCACCATCCTGCGCCCCGACTTCCGCCGCGCCATCGAAGAGGCGCGCGAAACCGTCGGCCCCGAAAGCCGCGCCGGCGGCGTGCTCGGCCGCATTCTGGAGAACGCCGACATCGCGGCCGCGGATAACGTGCCCCTGTGCCAGGACACCGGCAGCGTGTGGGTCTGCCTGGAAGTGGGCGACGAGCTGACGGTGCCCGGCAACATCTTCAGCGGCGCGAACGACGCCGTGGCCCGGGCCTACACCGACGGCCGCCTGCGCATGTCCCTCGTGCGCGACGCCCTGTTCGACCGCGCCAACACCGGCAACAACACCCCCGCCTTCTGCGAGGTGAAGCTGGTGCCTGGCGCGAGCGCCACCCTGCACGTGCTGCTGAAGGGCGGCGGCTCGGACAACGCCTCCCGCGTGGTCATGCTGCCCCCGGGCGCCGGAGCCGCGGGCGTGCGGAGAGTGGTGCTCGACTGCGTGCGGGAGAAGGCGGCCAACGCCTGCCCGCCCCTCGTCATCGGATTGGGTGTAGGCGCCACCTTCGACAAGGTGGCCGGCCTGGCCAAGCACGCCCTGCTGCGAGCGGTGGGCAGCCCCGCCGCCAGCGATGAGGCCGCGGCCTTCGAGGCGACCCTGCTCGCCGAGGTGAATGCCCTAGGGATCGGCCCGGGCGCCCTGGGCGGTGAGCCCACCGCCGTGGCCGTGCACCTGGAAACGGCCCCCTGCCACATCGCCGCTTTGCCCGTGGCCGTGAACATGGGCTGCTGCGCCATGCGCAGCGCGTCCATCCGACTCGTCTAAGGAGAAACCACCATGGCGAAAACCGTCTCCCTCACCCTGCCGCTGACCCGCGAGGCCGTCGCCGATCTGGAAGCCGGCGACGAGGTGCTGCTCACCGGCCCCGTGTACACCATGCGCGACGCCGGCCACGAGCGCGCTCTGGAATGTCTGGAAGATACGGGCCGCTTGCCCTTCGATCTGGAAGGGGCCACCCTGTTCTACGCCGGCCCCACCCCCGCCGCCGCGGGACGACCCTTGGGCTCGGTGGGCCCCACTACCGCCAGCCGCATGGACTTCGCCACCCCGGCCCTGTTCAAGGCCGGCATCGTCGCCGCCATCGGCAAGGGCAAGCGCAGCCCCGAAGTGGTAAAAGCCTGCCAGGAAACCGGCAGCATCTACCTGTGCACCATCGGCGGCGTGGCAGCGCTCCTCGCCAAATCCGTCACCGAGAGCACCCCCGTAGCCTGGGAAGACCTCGGCACCGAGGCCCTGAGAAAGCTCGAGCTGAAAGACTTCCCCACCTACGTAGCCATCGACACCAAAGGCCAAGACCTCTACCGCCAAATAGAGCAAGCCGCCCAATAACGACAGCAAAGGAGCCCACGCGAGAAGCGCCCGGAGGCACCTGCTCGACGACCTCTGAGCGCCCCGCGGAGAACGCCGTTTGTTAAAGAAATAGCCCCACGCCAGCAGCAAATGTGCCGGGATGGGGCTATCTCATGTGCGTCATCTCCGCTATTTCCTTTAACGGCGTTCGCAGCGGGACAAAGCGCTCAGCGGGCGGCGAGCAGGTGCCTCCGGGCGCTTCCCCAAAGACTCCCAACAAAGCTACTTCTTAGCAGCCTTCCGAGACCCGCCCTTGGCGCCCTTCTTCTTCTCCGCCTTGGCCTTCTCCTCTTCCTCTTTCCCCGGGCAATCGAAGTTCGGGCACAGCTTCCAAGGTCCGCGGGCGGTCTTGATCACCACCATGGGCGCGCCGCAGTGCTCGCACACCTCCTCGGTGGGGATGATGTCGCCGTACTGGGGCAGCGGGTAGCGCGTGGCGCACTCGTCGAAGTTCTCGCAGGTGACCGAGCGCTTCAGCGTGCGCGGGTTGCGGCGGGCGATGAGCTGCTTGTCGAGCCCCTTGGCCGCGCAGGTGGGGCACTTCCCCACCACCAC
>CANSES010000008.1 GCA_947645965.1 uncultured Enterorhabdus sp.
CCCTGTCGCGTGTACTGCGTGCAGGACACTTATCCAAAGTGGTCTAACACAACGCTAAAAAGGGACACAGAGAAGAAGCGGCGGGTCTATGATGACTCCATCATATTCAACGAGATGGAGGATGCCATGGCGAACACAGCTCAATCAATCTGCGTCGTGGAAAACACTACGGTGGCCGGCACGCGCCACGTGGCAGGTATGGCCGAGATGGCCGAGAACTACCGGGCCGGCGATCGCTTCGCGCTGGTGCGCGACGCGGGCAACCGCTTCGACCCCTGGGCCGTGGAGGTGCGCGATGGCGAGAACCGTCGCATCGGGTACGTGTCCTGTGAGTGCAACGAGTTCGTGGGGCGTCTCATCGACGGCGGCAAGTCGGTGGACGGCCGCTTGGTTGCTCGCGAGCAGGTGGGCTCGTGGTGCCGCTTGGTGATGGAGGTGCATCTCAATGACTAGTGCCGCTCTGTCCCGGCGCAGCGAGGCTGTCTCGTTCGCCCAGCGTGCCGCCAACGCCGTGTTCGGATCACCGAGCGTGCGCCGTGCCAACGGCGGAGCCGATGCCAGCTTCACGCCCCGCGTGCTGCGCGGTGCCGCCTGGCAGCGGCGTCGCGAGGGCAACGGCGTGTTCGCCGTGGACCGCAAGGGAGCGGAAACCTCCGAGCGTTTGCCCCGCATCTGGGTGAGCGAGGCCGTCACCGAGCCCCATGGCGCCGGGCGCGCCTTTGTAGCCTCCTATCCCTCCGGTCCCGACTGCGGCGGTTGGCGCGCGTTCGAGTTGGCCGAGATCTACGTGGCCGAGGCGTTGGGCTTGGTCGGGGAAGAGCATCGCCGGCGCCGCATCGACTGCTATCGGGCGGCGGAGATCTTGCTGCTCCACGGGGCCCTGCGCGGTTGCGCGGCGGCCCACTGCCGTCTGGGCATCATCTACGAGGGCGACCTGTGCGAGGGGGAGTACTGGCGCGGCCTGCTGGAGTCCCGCGCGCTGCACAGCGCCGACACCCCCTGCGACGAGCGGGCCTACCTGCACTTCTCCTACGGAGCCCTGCACGGTCATGGCGAATGCTGCTGGCGACTGGGCGATCTGGTAGCCGCGGGACGGGGCTGTGCGGCCGATGAGGCCCGCGCCCTCGATCTGTACCGTCGCGCCTTCCATCTGGAAAGCGGCCGTCTCGACGAGGATCGGGCCAGTACGGGCAACGCGGCGCTGCGCCTGGCGCGGGCCTACGAGTGCGGGCGCGGGGGAGAGCAGAGCTTCCGGCGGGCCCGCAGCTGGTACCGCCTGGCCGCCTGCGCCCTGGGGGCCGCGTTCGATCAGGGCCAGTGGCACTTCAAGCGCGAACGATTGGAGGCCCGGCGCGGAGTGGCCCGCATGGCCCAGGAGATTGCGGGGTGCTACTGAAAAAGCCTTGTGCGACCGTTGGGGGCAGCGCGGTCGGGGTAGAATAGACCTCTGATTTTTTCACGAGGAGGATACGTTTTGTTCCAGAGCACGGTCGAGTTGCACCGCACCATCGAGAAGGCGAACGCTGCCGCCCGCGCCGCTGCGCGCAATACTGCTGCGGATGCCGCGGGCGCGGCCTCGCTGGGATGCCGGCGAACGACGGCGGCAGCGCTGGCGGCGGAGTTGTGGGAGCTGTGGGGCGATGGGCGCGGGCTGGTGGAAGGTGCCCAACGCTCGCTGATCGTGGCCGATCTGATGGAGGGGCAGGATGTGCTCGTGGCTTCGACGGGGACCGTGGATCTGCTGGCTCGGTTCTTCGCCCGCTACGGAAGTGCCCTGAAACGCGCGGACTCGGATGCTGTGCTGCTGACCGATCGCGAGCGGGCCGTGCTGGAACTCGGGCACCGCTACGAGGATCGGCTGGCGGATTCGGGGCTCGTGGAGCCCGACGAGGCAGCCTTCCTGCTGGCCGAGGCCGCGGCTGCGGGAGCGGTGCCCCCTCTAGTGGTGCGGGCCGTCGACCCCGTGGACGCGGGTCCGGGCCTTGGGGCGCTGCTGCGACGTTTCGGCTGCGGTGAGGATGCCTTTGCCGAGGGATCGGTGTCCAGCGCCCTGCCGTTGCTGGCGGCGGGGGTCTGCCCCCGCTTTCTCGTGCCGGCGGGGCCGACGGCTGCGATCTCCCTGGTTCACGACGAGATCGAGACGGCCCTGGGTGCCGGTGAGCGCACCCTGCTCGTGGTCGCTCCCGATCCACGGCCGCTCTACGATGCTCTAGCCCCGGGGCTCGCCGCCGACGGGGTCGCGTGCGCCCTGCGCTGCTCGATGCCCTCTGACCAGACGCGGTTCGGTCGGGCTCTGACCGCCGTGGAGCGCATCGTGTCCCAGGCGCGTCCCGTGGCCGCCGCGACCGACTTCGCCTACAACCCGCTGGCGGTTGTCGAGCCGCGGGAGGCGCGGCGGCTCAACGGCGCCCTGCGGGCCGATCGCCTCATCGACGGGGCTGCCATGGCCGAGCGCTTGAGCGACTTGTCGCCGACCTTCGCTGCTTTCGCGGCCCTGGCGGCTGGCAGCGACGCCGGCTTCGAGGAACGCGCGCGGGCCCTCGCCGCCATCGAGGCGCATCTGCGCGGGATGGCCGGGCTGTCTGTCGTGGAGCGCTCCTGCGAGTCGACCGCCGTGGCCGCTCTGGCGACGGCCCTGGATGCCGCCTCAGCGCTCGGGTGCGCTCCCGCAGCGGCGCTCGCCCTGGCCCGTCAGGCGACGGTTCCCGTGAGCGCTCTGGCGCCGTCGGCTCCGGACGCGCCCTCAGTGGAGTTCGCGGCCCTCGCTCGCCTGGGGTCGCTCGTGTCCGGTAGCTACGACGCGGTGATCCTGGCCGACCTGACCGACGCCGCCTTCCCGGCGGCGAGCCGCGCGACGGCCCTCGACGAGCTGGCAGAGAAGCTGGGTCTGCCCGAGCGACCTTTGGCCTTAGACGAGCAGCGCCGTCGCTTCGCCGCCGCCATGGGCGCGGCCCGCGCCCGCTTCGCCTGCGTGGTGCCCCAGCGCCAGGCCTCGGGCGAGGAGGCCTATCCTGCTTTCGTGCTGAAGGAATATGCCGCGCGCCTCGCCGAGGCCGGACGCGTCCGGGCCATGGCCGAGGGCGACGAGACGGCAGCGCGGGCGTGGGGCGAGACCGATGGAGATCTGTTCGACCTGCCCGTGCCGCTGGCCGTCGGTGCGATCTGTCGCGGCGAGGACGATCTCGTGGCCGGCCTCGGCGAAACATACGCTCCCGTGACGGGCGCCCTTTCCCTCGCCACTCCCGTGCGCGGGCATTTGGATCGTCTCGCCCTGGTGGACTTCCTGCGCACGGTGCGCGAGGAGGATCGCGTGCTGGTAGTGCTGTCCCCCTCGGCTTTGGAACTCTATCTGGGCTGTCCCTATGCCTGGTTCGTTGAGCGCCGCCTGCGTCCGAACGCTCCCGACGAGGCCTTCGGTCCCTTGGAGAAGGGCAGCTTCGTCCACGGGGTATTCGCCCGCCTCTACGATCGCCTGGCCGATGAGGGCATCGCCCGGATTACGCCCGAGCAATGGGCCCATTGCGAGGCGGTGCTGGGCGAGGTGGTGGATGCCGAGCTCGCTCGCCAGCGCACCTTGGAGGCCGGGGAGGGGCGCTTGCTGCCCCTGAGCCGGGCCGAGTCGTTGGAAGTGGGACGGCTGCGCGACCAGATCGTCGAGAGCCTGCGCCGCCAAAGCCGCTTCGCGCCCTCCTATGCCGTGCTCGGCCACGAGCGCTCCATTGCGGTGGAAGATGCGGTGGACTATGCCGGCGTGCGCGTGAACGGCCGCGTCGATCGCATCGATGTGGATGAGGAGGCGGGACGCTTCACCGTGGTGGACTACAAGGGGGCCGTGGGCGCCGCCTACGCCGCGGCCATGGGCGAAGAAGCGGCTGCGCCGCCGGTGCCCGGACGGGTGCAAGCGCTCGTGTACGCCCAGGCTCTGCGTCCTGCCTTGGAAGGATTGCACTGCGCCGGCGCCCTGTACCTGGGCTATCGCGCCCGTACCGACAAGGACCTGGTGGCCGGGGCCGCCGACGGCGCGGTGTTCGAGGACGATCCCTTCGTGAAGGGCACCTCGCTCGTGCCCATGAACTTCGAGGCCTATCTGGACGCCGTGGAATCCCAGATCGCCACGGCCCTGGAAGGGCTCTACCGCGGCGAGATCGCCCCCGCTCCCCGGGGGGCCTGGGTGTGCGAGCACTGCCCCGTTCCGGCCTGCGAAAGGAGGCTGTCGTGAATCTCGAACGCTGTACGACGGGTCAGCGCCAGGTCGTGACCACGCTCGACAAGCCGCTCATGGTGTCGGCCGGCGCCGGCTCGGGCAAGACCTTCACCCTCACCCAGCGCGTGGCCTACGCCCTGGCCCCCGGCGAGGGGAAGGCACCCTACCTCGCTTCGGTGGGAGAGCTGCTGGCCATCACCTTCACCACGAAGGCCGCCGCTGAGCTGAAGGGCCGCATCAAGGGGCTGCTCATCGAAGAGGGCCTGGAAGAGGAGGCCCTGTCGGTGGACGACGCCTGGGTGTCCACCATTCACGGCATGGCTTCCCGCATCCTGCGCGAGCACGCCCTGGAAGTGGGCCTCGATCCGGCCTTTGAGGTGATCGGGGACGTGGAGGCCGACGAGCTTCTGGCCGAGGCCATCGAGGCGGTGGTGGCTCGGGCCGAGGAGGCGCCCTCGGGGCTCGTGCGCGACCTTCTGGCCCGCGAGAAGTTGAGGGGTTCGTCCTTCAACGACAAGGGCGCCGTGGAATATGCCGCCGCCGTGCGCGAACGCGTCAGCGCCATGCCTGCAGGCTTCGAGGGTCTGGTTACCACGGGCGCAGCCGTCAGTCCCTCGGCCCTGATGCGCGGCGCCGTGGAGGCGGCCGGCGAGATGCGGGCCGTAGCCGATACCTGGGCGAAGCCCTCGGCGAGGAAGGCCGCCTTCCGCGACCGTCTGCACGAGGCCGCCCAGGCGGCCGAGGCTTGGCTGGCCGAAAGCGCGGGAGGCGCCTTCGCCGATGAGGATTTCGATGCCGAGGGCTTCTGCGCCGCCTTCTACGGGCTGCCCCTGTCCACGGGCACCCGCATCGCCAAGGAAGATGCCGGGGCCTTCGAGGCTTGGCAGACGGCCATGATCGCCCTGGAGCGCGAGGTGCGCGCCGCCCTGGCCCAGCGCTGGCAGGCGGCGGTCATCGCCCTGGCCCGCGAGATCGACGATCAGTTCGCCGCTTTGAAGGGCCCCTCGCGCCTGGATAACAACGACTTGCTCACCACCTGCGCCCGGGCTCTGGCCGAGCATCCCTCCATTGCCGATGCCCTGCGCCGCCGCTTCAAGATCATCATGGTGGACGAGTTCCAGGACACCGATCGATTGCAGGTGGACATCATCGGCCGCATTGCTCAGCCCGGTTTCGCCAACGTGTGCACCGTGGGCGACGCCCAGCAGTCCATCTATCGCTTCCGCGGTGCCGACGTGAACGTGTTCACGGAATACCAGGCCGATCTGTGCGATCGGGCCGGTGCCGGTGCTCTGGTCGAACTGGATTGGAACTTCCGCAGCCACGGCGACGTGCTCGCCTTTGTGGAGCATGTGTTCTCCCAGCCCGCTGTGTTCGGCGACGAATTCCTGCGCCTGGCCGCCAAGGGGCCCGTCAACGGCAAGCCCGACGCTCTGTTCGACGGCACGGGTCGGCCGCGGGTGAGTGCCGCGGTGACCCACTACCCCTTCCTCGGCCTGCCCTCGGCCGAGGCGCGCGCGGCGGGGGCCCGGGCTGTGGCCGAGCACTTCGCCGACCTGGTCGCCGCCGGGGCGCGGCCGGGCGACATGGTCATCCTGCTGGGGAAGATGAGCCACGCCCATCGCTATGCCGAGGCGCTGCGGGAGGTGGGCTTGGCCTCCATGATCGCGGGCGGCTCGGTGTTCGCCGCCATGGCCGAGCCGCAGCTGGTGGCCGCCCTGCTGCGCTGGGCGACGAACGTGGCCGACGACGAGGCGCTCTACGCGGTGATCGCCTCGCCGCTGTTCGCCGTCTCCGACGACTCCCTGCTGGCCATCGCCTCGGGCCGGGCTGAGGACGGCTCGCTGCGCCCGCGCCGTCTCTCTTCGGGCCTTCTCGGGCCGCATCTGGGGGAATGGGCCGCCGAGCTGGGCCTGTCCGAGAACGACCAGCAGACCCTGGCCTGCGCGCGAACCCTGTTGACCGCCTTCGCCCGCACGGCGCGGGAGGGGCGGCCCGTGCGCGCCCTGCGCCAGCTGCTCGTGGCCTCGGGTCTGCTCGATCGCCTGCAGGCGGCCGGAGTCGACGGCCTCGCCCAAGCGGCGAACTTCGCCAAGGCCCTGCGCATCGTGGGCGATCTGGCCGAGGACGCGACGGGGATCGCCTCTCTCGCCCAGGCCTTCGGCGCGCATTTGGCCTGCGCCAAGGAAGCGCCCGGGGCCTTGGCCACGGCCGAGGGCGATTTCGTGCGCATCATGACGGTGCATGCCTCGAAGGGCTTGGAATTTCCCCATGTGGCCGTGGCCGATCTGAAGGACGGCATCGAGAGTGCCGGCCGGTTGGTGGTGGAGAACGTGGGTGCGGCTAGCTTCGCTGCGGCCAGCTTCATGCCGTTGGCTCCCTGGCAGGATGGAGCGCGGAAGTTCGATGATCTGGCTCGGAAGCTGGGGGTGGATGCTGACGAGGAGCCCGAGGCCCTTCTGGCCGAGGCCGATGATCCCGTGGAGGCCCTGGGGCATTTGACCCTGGGCGGCCGCTATCGGGTGCTGGGCGCCTATGCCCGAGCTCAGGCCCTGGCCGAGGCGCGGCGGTTGCTGTACGTGGCCCTGACCCGAGCGAGCAAGTCGCTGTTCCTGTCCCTGGTGTTCCGCCGCGATCCCGCCAAGGGCTACGAGGGAACGGGTATTTTCGAAGACCTCTACAGCGCTCTGGGATGGAGCTGCGAGGGCGAGCGCTCGGTGACCGAGGCTGCCTACGGCGGCAGCGCGCCGGCGCGCATCGCCTTCCAAATGCTGCGCCCGTCCGCCGATGGGGGCGAGGGCGACGAAGCGTCGGCAGGGGAGAGCACGGCGGGGGAGCCGCCCGCCCTCGGCGCTGCCGGCGTGCCGTCGAGCGAGTCGGCTTCCTGCGGCGCCAGCACTTCTTCGGCTCCCGTGGAGCGTGTGGAAGACGACGGGGATGCGGCAGAGACGCCCCGGTCGTTTGTCGTGCCCGAGCGGGCCGTGCCTCCGTTGCCGCCGGCCGTGCCCTTCAACTTCGCCCGGGCGGGACTGTACTCCTACACCTCGCTGTCGGGTGCCCACGCCGACAGCGACGAGCCCGTGGCTGCCGACGGGCCGATTGCGCCGCTGCCACCCGATGCCTTGGGCGAGGGGGAAGGCGCCGCGATGGTCTCGCTGCCCGAAGAGGTTGCGGGGAGCGCTTGCGGGGATGCATTCGCTGCCGTGGCGGTCGCTGCGGGCTCGTCCTCGCCGAGCGCGAATCCCGCCGAATCGGCCACGGCCCTCGGCACCGCCTTCCACCGCCTGGCCCAGCAGGCCATCGAGCGCAGCAATCAGGGTGCGCTCTTCTGTCCCGACGAGGCGGCCATCGCGGCGCAGATCCAGAAGGAGGCCCTGTCGGCATCCCAGCAGCAGCGCCTGCGCACGGCTTTAGCCCGCTGGCTTTCCAGCGATGAGGCGGCCCGCTTCGCCGGCTTCGCCCATCGCGGTGCCGAGGTGCCCTTCATCGTCGCGGTGCCGGCCTGCGGCGCCCCCGCAGCGGACCCAACGGGCCTGGCGGCCGCCGCGGAAGCGGCAGATCCCGCCAGCGCAACGGCCGCAGCAGATTCGGCAAGCGTGTTCTTCCTGGAAGGGGAGATCGACGGCTTGGCCGACAACGGCGACGGGGCGGCCCTGCTCATCGACTACAAGACCGGCGGCACGCCCGACGAGACCCCCGAGGTGCTCGACGGGAAGCACCGCCTCCAGGCCAGCTGCTACGCCTATGCCCTCATGCGAGCCGGCTACACGTCGGTGGATGCGCATTTTCTGCGTATCGAGCACCAATCGGCCGACAATCCCCGCGATCCCCAGATCGTGCCCTATCATTTCGAGGTGAGCGACCTGCTGCAGTTGGAGGCGCTCATCCAGAGCAAGCAGAAGGAGGCGGTCTCGTGAGCCGAGAGCACCAGGGAACCAATCGCGAGCGCAGCGAGTACTACGGCGCGCTCCAGGATATCGTGAGCGCGCTCTACGCGCCCTTCGGCGATCTGGACCCTACCGTCGCCGAGGCCATCGGTGCCACGGTGCGCCGCCTCGACGTGGTGGTGGCCGCCGAGGCGGCCGATCTGCCCGAGGAGCTGCTGCGCATCGTCACCCTGCTGCCGCCTGGCGACTACACGCGCAGCCGCCTGTGCACCCAGCTGAACAGCGCCATCGCCGGGCACGCCTGGGGCCAGGTCTACGGCACCGTGGAATAGGGGAGCGCAGCCCCGACGGGCGCGCATACGCGAACTTCAATGCGCCCTATGCACAAAAAGAGGAGCCCCGCTGGGGCTCCTCCTGCATTCGGGCCTCGTTGCCCGAAAAGCGCTTTCCCTAGAAGCGCAGGGACAGGCAGCTCAAGCCGCCGTCCACCTTGCGGTACTCGGAGGTGTCCACCACGAGCGTCTCGTAGCCGAGATCCTGCACGGCCTTGAGCACCGTGGGGTAGCCCTCCGGCACAATGACGGTGCCGTTGACCCAGATGCAGTTGGCGCCATAGGCCTCGTCTTCGGGCACGACCACCTTGTTGTACTCGGCGAAGTCCGGCTTGTCGATGAACTCGCCCGACACGAGCATGTTGCCGTCCTCCAGGTAGTTCACGCCGGTCTTCAGGTGCAGCACCTCCTCGAGCGGCACCTCGGAGCCGGACAGGCCCCAGCCTTCCAGGATCTCGATGAACTGGCGGATGCCCTCCTCGTTGGTGCGGGCGGAGCGACCCACGAAGAAGTGGTCGCCCACCATCATGACGTCGCCGCCGTCCAGCGTGCCGGGGTTCTCGATGTGCTTCACCTTGTCGTCGTCGAAGAACAGGCGGATGGTCGGCTCGATGGCATCCTTCTCGCCGTTGCGGGAATCGGCGCCGGGGTTGGTGATGATAGCGCCGCAGCGGGTGATGACCGCCGGATCCTCCACGAAGCAGGAGTCGGGGAACTCCTCCAGCGCGGGCAGCACCGTGACGGCCACGCCGCACTGCTTGAGCGCCTCGATGTAGTCGTCGTGCTCCTCGATGGCGCGCTCGTAGATGGGCTGCCCCAGCTCGGGCGCGCTGGTGATGCCGTCGCAGAGCGACTTGCCGGGCCGGCGAACGATGACATTCTCGAATTTGGTCATAGATGACTCCTTGTCGTTGCGGAAACACAGCTCGCTTATGCGCGGGTACAGTGTATCCCTAACAAGGAGTCAACGGGTTCGAGATTCCCGATTTTACCGACGCTATCCCTCTTCGCGCTCGATCAGCAGATCGCCCAGGAAGCGGATGATGTCGTTGGACTCGAACATCGGCTCGCCGTCGACCACCAGGCAGGGCACCTGGACCTTGCCGGCGATGCGCGCGAGATCGTCCTTCACGCCCGGCTCCAAAGTGTTGCGCATGGGCAGCGCGATGTCCTCCTCTTCCATAAAGGCGAGCACCTTCTGGCAGAAGGGGCAGGTGGGCTTGTAGTACAGAACCATATTGTCGAAGTACATGTCGGATCCTTTCTCGGGGTGTTTCGCCATCATGGGCCATGGGCGCCCCCGCGGGTGGCGGGGCGGCCGAACCGTTGGCGCCCTGTCACCCAGTCTCCCTCTGACCGCTCGGCCCTTACGTGGGGCGGCGGTGTCATGGTTGGGGGTACAATGGCGCCGTATCGTATGAGCCAGCCCGTCGCCGATGCGTGTCGGTCGCGGGCCTGCGACGAAGGAGAACCAGAACATGGCCAGGGTCTACAACTTTTCCGCCGGTCCCGCGGTGCTGCCCGAGGACGTGCTGCGCAAAGCCGCGGCCGAGATGCTCGATTACGACGGCACCGGCATGTCCGTCATGGAGATGAGCCATCGCTCCAAGCCCTTCGCCGCCATCATCGAGACCGCCGAGGCCGACCTGCGCGAGCTTCTGGCCATTCCCGACAACTACCAGGTGCTCTTCCTCCAGGGCGGCGCCACCCAGCAGTTCGCCGCCATCCCCATGAACCTCATGCGGAACAAGAAGGCCGACTACATCGTGTCCGGCTCCTGGTCGAAGAAGGCGTGGAAAGAGGCGAAGCTCTACGGCGAGGCCCGCTGCGTGGCCTCCTCGGAGGACGAGAACTTCTCCTACGTGCCCGATCTGTCCGGTCTCACCTTCGACGCCGATGCCGACTACGTCTACATCTGCCAGAACGAGACCATCTACGGCACCACCTACCCGGCCCTGCCCGACACCGGCGCCGTCCCGCTCGTGACCGACGTCAGCTCCATGTTCCTCTCCGAGCCCATGGACGTGTCGAAGTTCGGCCTCATCTACGGCGGCGTGCAGAAGAACATCGGCCCGGCCGGCGTCACCATCGTCATCGTCCGCGACGACCTGGTGCGCGAGGACGTGCTGCCCTTCACCCCCTCCATCATGCGCTACACCACCCAGGTGGAGGCCAAGTCGCTGTCGAACACGCCGCCGGCCTACGGCATCTACATCTGCGGGCTCGTGTTTCAGTGGCTGAAGGAGATGGGTGGCCTTGAGGTCATGGCCGAGCGCAATCGCGAGAAGGCCGCAGTGCTCTACGACTACCTCGACCAGAGCAAGCTCTTCCGCGGCACCGCCCGCAAAGAGGACCGCTCCCTCATGAACGTGCCCTTCGTGACCGGCTCGACCGAGCTGGATGCCCTGTTCGTGGCCGAGGCGAAGTCCCACGGCATCGAGTCCATCAAGGGCCACCGCTCCGTGGGCGGCATGCGCGCGAGCATCTACAACGCCATGCCCAAGGCCGGCGTGGAAGCGCTCGTGGCCTTCATGGACGAGTTCGAGAAGAACAACGGTTAACAAGAAAGGGGAGGGCCCCGCACGGGGCCGGGCTGACGGCCGACCGTGCGGCGCCCTCGCTCAAGGCGCTCTGAGCTGAAAGGGAAGCCATGACGAAGAAGATCCTGGTGACGGAGGACTTGGTGGCCGAGGGCATCGAGTCGCTGACCGAGCGCGGCTTTCAGGTAGACGTGCTCATCGAGCCGACGCCCGAGGCGCTCATCGAGGCCATCGTGCCCTACGACGGCCTTATCGTCCATCCGAACACCCAGGTGACCGCCGCGCTGCTGGATGCGGCCGAGAACCTGAAGATCATCGGGCGGGCCGGCGTGACCGTGGACAACATCGACGTGGACGCGGCCACCGAGCGCGGCATCATCGTGTGCAACGCCCCGAACTCCAACGTCATATCGGCCGCCGAGCACACCATGGCCCTGCTGCTGGCCGCGGCCCGGCACATTCCCGAGGCCTCGGCCTCGATGCACGCCGGCCAGTGGCGCCGCAGCGACTTCATGGGCTGCGAGCTGTACGGCAAGACGCTGGCCATCTTCGGCCTGGGCCGCGTGGGCGGCCTGGTGGCCGAGCGGGCCGCCGCCTTCGGCATGAGCCTCATCGGCCACGACCCCTACTGCTCGGCCGAGCGCGCCCTGCATCTGGGGGTCAAGCTCTACGACGACATGGCCCCGGTGCTGGCCCAGGCCGATTTCATCACGGTGCACCTGCCCCGCACGGTGAACACCCGCGGCATGTTCGGTGCCGACGAGTTCGCCGCCATGAAGGACGGCGTGGTGCTGGTGAACGCGGCCCGCGGCGGCATCTTCGACGTGGACGCCCTGGCCGACTTCGTGGCCGCCGGCAAGATCTTCGGCGTGGGCCTGGACTCCTTCGACGAGGAGCCCTGCACGGCCTCGCCCCTGCACGAGTTCCCCTCGGCCGTGCTCACGCCGCACCTCTCGCCCATGACCCACGAGGCCCAGCGCCGGGCGAGCACCCAGATCGCCGAGGCCATCGCCACGGGTCTGGAGGGTGGCATGGTGGCCACGGCGGTGAACCTGGCGCCGCTGCCCCCGGAGGTGATCGACGCCGTGGGTCCCTACGTGCCCGCCTGCAAGATGATGGGCTCCCTGGCCGCCCAGATCCTCGGCCACACCCCCCGCCAGGTGAAGCTGGAGCTGGCCGGCGCCATCCGCGACGCCGATCCGGCCCCGCTTCTGGCGGCCGTGCTCGACGGAGGGCTGTCCTACCGCCGCATCGGCTCGTTCACGGCGGCCAACGCCGAGGCCATCGCCGCCAGCCACGGCATCGCCGTCAGCACGGCCCGCATCCCCGATGCCCAGGAATACGCCTCCTACGTGCGCCTCAGCGCCGACGGGGTGGAAGTGGCGGCCACGCTCTACGGCACCGAGCACACCCCGCGCATCATCTCGCTGCTCGACTACAAGATCGACATCGCCCCGGCCAAGCAGTCCCTCGTCTTCGAGTACGTGGACGGCCCCGGCCGCATCGGCACCATCGGCACCATCTTGGGCAAGGTGGGCGTGAACATCACCACCATGCAGATCGGCACCAAGCCCTCCGAGGACTGCGCCCTGGTCTACATGAACGTCGACCAGCCCGTGGACGACGAGGTGCTCTCGGCCCTGTTCTCCACCATCGACTTGCGCAACCTCTGGCGCCTCGTGCTGTAGGCCCGCTTCGGCCATCGGCGGGCGCTATGCCAAGCTATAGGAACTTTTAACACTCCTTTAACGGCGCGGCCCGAGGTCGCGCCGTTTCCTTTTGCTATGATGCTCTCCATCACTTTTTGTGACGATACGGCCGCTGACAAGGGAAAGAAGGAGCCCCATGACACGTAAGATCGACATCTTCGATACCACGTTGCGCGATGGCGAGCAGTCGCCCGGCGCTTCCATGAACACGGAAGAGAAGCTGGTTATCGCCCGCGAGCTCCTTCGTCTCAACGTGGATGTCATCGAGGCCGGTTTCCCCATTTCCAGCCCGGGCGACTTCGAGAGCGTGCGGCGCATCGCCGAGCTGGCCGGTGACGCCGCCACGGTGTGCGCGCTCACCCGCGCCGTGGAGAAGGACATCGACTCGGCCGCCGACGCCCTGCGCTACGCCAAGCGCCCGCGCATCCACACCGGCATCGGCGTGTCGCCCTCCCATCTGCGCGACAAGCTGCGCATCACCGAGGACGAGTGCGTGGAGCGGGCGGTGCGGTGCGTGGCCTACGCGAAGAAGTACGTCGAGGACGTGCAGTTCTACGCCGAGGACGCGGGCCGTTCCGACTTCGCCTTCCTCGCCCGGGTCATCGAGGCGGTCATCGCCGCCGGGGCCACGGTGGTGAACATCCCCGACACGACGGGCT
This sequence comes from uncultured Enterorhabdus sp., assembly GCA_947645965.1. Next base: position 13,332 of record CANSES010000008.1, read on the forward strand.
ATTCCCTGCCCGAGGACTTCGGCCGCCGCATCCAATATCTGATGGACAACGTGCGCGGCATCGACGACGTCACCGTGTCGGTGCACTGCCACAACGACCTGGGCATGGCCACGGCCCTGTCGCTGGCCGGCGTGCGCCGCGGCGCCACCCAGATCGAGTGCACCATCAACGGCCTGGGGGAGCGCGCCGGCAACACGGCCATGGAGGAAGTGGTCATGGCCATGCGCATGCACGGCGACGAGCTGGATGCCCACACCGACATCAACACCCGCGAGTTCATCAAGGCGAGCCGTCTGGTCAGCTCCATCACGGGCATGAACGTGCAGGCCAACAAGGCCATCGTGGGCGCCAACGCCTTCGCGCACTCCTCGGGCATCCACCAGGACGGCGTGCTGAAGAAGCGCGACACCTACGAGATCATCGACCCGGCCGAGGTGGGCGTGGGGGCCAGCCAGATCGTGCTGACGGCCCGTAGCGGGCACGCGGCCCTGAAGCACCGCCTGGAAGAGCTGGGCTACACCTACGAGGGCGACGAGCTCGACCGCATCTACACGGCCTTTTTGGATGTGGCCGACAAGAAGAAGGAAGTCTACGACGAGGACCTGGAGGCCCTCGTCAACGAGAGCGATCGCGACCAGAGCGCCCTGTACACTCTGGAGGGCGTGCAGGTGAGTTGCGGCTTCCCCCTGCGCCCCACGGCCACGGTGACCATCAAGGGCCCCGAGGGCGACGAGCGCACCGTGTGCGACTGGGGCACCGGTCCCATCGATGCGGTCTACAAGGCCATCGATCAGATCGTGCAGGTGGACAACGACCTGTCCGAGTTCGCCGTGAACGCCGTCACCCGCGGCATCGACGCGCTGGGCGAGGTGACCGTGCGCGTGAAGGCGGGGGGCGCGGTGTATGTGGGCCGCGGGGCCGACGGCGACATCATCGTCAGCTCGGCCAAGGCCTACCTGAACGCCCTGAACCGCCTTCTCTCCGAGAAGCGCTAGGCCGCGGCGACGGGCGGCCCTGCGGCCGCCAGCGTGCTTACTTTCACCGAAGCCGACGGGCCGTCCCGTCGGCTTTCTTGCAGATCATCGTGAACCCTCGGGTAAGATAACCCGATACCCATTGAGCTAGGAGGCAGGTTATGGCAGACGACAACAAGCTCGGACGCAAGATCACCACGCTGCGCGAGGCCCACCACCTTTCCACTCAGGATCTGGCCGATCGCTGCGGTTGCGAGGTGGAGGTCATCGAGAAGCTGGAGGGCGGGGAGGTGCCGGCGTCGCTCGCGCCGCTCATCAAGCTGACCCGCGCCCTCGGTGTGCGCCTGGGCACCCTGATGGACGACGACGAGGCCTTCGGTCCCGCCTATATCAGCGCCGATCAGATGGAGGAAGTGGAGCGCGTGAAATCGCTCCAGACCGCCAAGGACGCCGGCGACCTGTCCTACTTCAGCCTGGCCGCGGGCCGTCCGTCCCGCCACATGGATCCCTTCATCATCACGGTGACCCCCACCGGCGAGGCGTCCCATAAGCTGGACTCCCACGAGGGCGAGGAATGGCTCTACGGCATGGAGGGCTCCATCGAGATCGAGTACGGCAATGAGATCTACGTGCTCGGCCCTGGCGAGTCCATCTACTACGACTCCATCGTGCCCCACCAGGTGCGCGCCCACGACGGCCAGAACGCCAAGTTTTTGGCCTGCGTGTACACGCCGTTCTAAGTCGGGGAGGGATCAATGACTGAGGAAGAGAACAACGCGAACGCCCCCGTGCCCGGATCGCCGGACTATCCGCTGCATTCCGAACTGACCCTGGGGGCCTACCTGAAGATGCAGACCGCCATCGACCCGGACCACGAGTTCGTGGTGTATCCGGATCGCGACCTGCGCTGGACCTACAAGGACTTCGACGAGCGCACCGACGCTCTGGCCAAGGGTCTTCTGGCCATCGGCATGAAGCCGGGCGATCACTTGGGCGTGTGGGCCCGCAACATCCCCGACTGGCTCACCTTCATGTACGCAAGCGCCAAGATCGGCGTGGTCATGGTCACGGTGAATCCGGTGTACAAGTCCCACGAGCTGGACTACGTGCTGAAGCAGTCCGACATGAAGGCGCTCTGCGTCATCGACGCCTACCGCGACGTGGACTACCTGAAGATCATCCGCGATCTGGTGCCCGAGTCGCTGAACGTGCAGCGCGGCTTTCTGCGCACCGAGGAATACCCCTTCCTGGAGAACCTCATCTACATGGGGCCCGAGAAGCATCGCGGCTTCTACAGCGTGCCCGAGCTTTTGCTGCTCGGCCAGCACAAGCCCGACAGCTCCCTGGAGTGGGCCCAGGGGCAGTTCGACAACAACGACGTGGTCATGATGCAGTACACGAGCGGCACCACGGGCTTCCCCAAGGGCGTCATGCTCACGCACCGCAACATCCTGAACAACGGCTTCTACATCGGCGAGGGCCAGAAGCTCGGCTCCGATGACCGCGTGTGCCTGCCGGTGCCGTTCTTCCACTGCTTCGGCTGCGTGCTCGGCGTCATGGCCTCGCTCACGCACCGATGCACCATGATCATCGTGGAGGAGTTCAATGCCGAGCTGGTGCTGCAGGCCCTGCACAAGGAGAAGGCCACGGCGGTCTACGGTGTGCCCACCATGTTCATCGCCGAGTTGAACCACCCCGACTTCGACTCCTTCGACCTGTCCCATCTGCGCACGGGCATCATGGCCGGCAGCCCCTGTCCGCCCGAGACCATGCGCGAGGTGATGGAGCGCATGAACATGAAGGACGTCACCATCTGCTACGGCCTCACCGAGACGAGCCCCGTGTTCACCCAGACCTCGGTGGACGACGATATCCCGCACAAGTGCGAGACCGTGGGCCGGGCGCACCCGCCCGTGGAGGTGCGCATCCTGGATCCGAACGACGGCCACATCTGCGCCCCCGGCGAGCACGGCGAGCTGTGCTGCAAGGGCTACAACGTCATGAAGGGCTACTACAAGATGCCCGAGGAGACGGCCAAGGCCATCGACGAGAACGGCTTCCTCCATTCCGGTGACATGGGCACCGTGGACGAGGACGGCTACTTCCGCGTGACGGGCCGCATCAAGGACATGATCATCCGCGGTGGCGAGAACATCTACCCGCTGGAGGTGGAGAACTTCCTGCTCACCATGCCCGGCGTGCTGGATGCGCAGGTGGTGGGCATTCCCGATGCGAAGTTCGGCGAGATCGTGGGTGCGTTCATCCGCGTGCGTCCTGGCTTCGAGGACATGACCGAGGACGACGTGCGCGAGTACGCCATCCCGCGCATCGCCCGCTACAAGGTGCCCAAACGCGTGTTCTTCGTGGACGATTTCCCCATGACGCCCTCTATGAAGGTGCAGAAGTTCAAGCTGCGCGAAATGGCCGAGGAACTGGTGAAGTCCGGCCAGTAGAGTCAGTGCCATCCAGAAAGCCGACGAGGGGCGCCCGCAGGTTCGCGGGCGCCCCTCGTTTGATGTCGGGGGGGCGGGGAATTGTCCGGGGGGACAACCTCCGTAGGGGCGGGCGTCAGCCCGCCCGATCAACCACGGCCGCCGGGCGGGCAGACGCCCCCCCCTACGGAGGGGCGTATACGGTAAGGGGCGCGCCGTATGGGGCGCGGGCCCGCCCACGGGCCCGGGGCCACAACCTCCGTCGGGGCGGGCTTCCGCCCGCCCGATCAACCACAGCCGAAGGGCGGGCTGAAGCCCGCCCCTACGGAGGTGCGTATACGGTAAGGGGCGCGCAGTAGGGGGCGCTGGCCCTCCTAGAAATCCGATCGTTGCATGTTGAGGTAGTTCAGTAGCTCGCTGCGCTTGTGGATCTGCATCTTGTCGTAGATGTGCCGGATGTGGGTGTTCACCGTGTAGGGAGAGATAACCAGTTTGTCGGCCATGGAATTGGTGGTGTGACCGCGGGCGATGAGCAGCAGGATCTCGGCCTCGCGGGCCGACAGAGAGAACTCAGCGGCCACCTCGGTGCAGATCTCCTCCACCTCGTTGCGAGTGGGAGGGGCGGCGGTCAGCGCCACGATGCTGAACTCCATGCGCACGAGCGGTACTAGCACGATAGCCAGAAGGCACATGAACGCCAGGCAAGTGGGTGGTGTGATGGCAGTGCTGGCCGCCAGCGGCATGCTCTCATACCACAGCGCTAGGGAGTTCCCGGCTGCCAGGCCCAGGCGCACGAAGCCGCCGGCCATGGCGAAAGTGAGAGCCGGGGTGGCGTAGCCTTTGATGGTTAAGATGCCGAAGTACATGATGAGCAGCACCTCGAACAGCGCTTGGATGCCGATTCCCACGACGAAAGCGGCCAGATACAGCGTCGGGGACGACAGGAACAGCGCGAAGCCCACCATGAGCGCCACCAGCAGCGCCGGATATATCTTGAAGATGTTCAGGCGGTTGCGCGACAGGGTGTAAATGCCGGCGATAGCCAAAATGAACAGCGCGCCACCCAGAATGCCGAAGGTGAATGAATCGTCGGAGGTGGGCAGCTGCTCCCACGGAATGATGCAGCTGAGAAAGTAGCAGGCGGCACAGGCGAACAGGGTGACGAAGCTGACTCCGAGCATGTTCTTGAAACCGCTCTTGGTGGCGCTGCGCGGCAGGAGCACGGGGAAGGTATCGCGGCCATCGGTGCGCGCAACGGCCAGGGCGATGCCGGAGATAAGGGGCAGCAGGGCGGCGAAGGGAGCGGTGAGCAAGGACGGCAGCAGATAGGCGATAAGGATGCACAGGAACAATGTGAGCCCGAACACCGTGCCGATGCGGTTGATGGTGAAGCTCGCCTTGATGCAGGCGTACCGTTCTCCCCACAGGATCCACAGCACGGCCTCGGCGGCGCTGATCACCAGGGCGATGGCGAAGTAGACCGGGGCGGCCACCAGCTGGAAGGGAAGGAAACCCAGGGCCAAGGTGCCCGCTACGGCGATGGCGGTGGCGACAGGCAGGGCAGCGCGGCAGTCACTGAGATGGCGTTTGCGCCCCAGCAGAACCGCGATGAGGAACAGAAACACCGAGGAGCCCAGGAGACTGACAATCCAGCTGACGGTAATACGGTCGTCCAGCAGCTGCACATCTAAGAAGAAGTCGGGGATGAACCACAGGGTGTAGTGCCACGCGAGCAGAAGAGCAAAGCCGACGTACTTTGCCAAGGGCCGATCGAGGAAGGCGGCGATAGCCTGGCCTCGCCGTTCAGCGTTCAAGTCGGTCTCGGGGCGCGTGACATCCATGGGCGGGCCTTCCTGTCTCGTCTCGTTGAGGGTCGCGCGGCGCCGTCACACTATAGCACAGCGGTGCCTCGGCATTGGCTCCTCGACTGCTCTCACAAACCTGCTTAGATGGTTTTGAGTATATGAATCACCATCGTGGGAGGGCATCACTACATTTTGAGTATTCCCCATCTCATCGGGGTTTAGCGATGAAAAACCCATCTTTGCGATCTTTTCGCGCGCCTCGCAAAAAACTAGGTAACGACGCTTTCATGGTGTTCGAGCGATGGCGCGGCGCGGTTGCGATTCCACAATGCTCACCAGATCGGTCAGGTACGCGAAAGGGATTCGCGAGGTCCTGCGGGGCCGCTCGGCGGGGGTGCCGGGCCTGACACAAGAGAAAGGAAGCACCACCATGTCGTTGCTTGCAAAGAGCAAGGGGGAAGTGACGTACAAGGATCTGACGTCGCTTCACAAGTGGGCACTCGTCGTGCTCATTTCCATGGGCTCGTCCATCATCTACGCGCCCATGTATCTGAAGAACGTGTTTTACGATCCGCTGATGCAGGCGCTCGGCTGCACCAACGCCGATCTGGGCCTGATGGTGTCGGCCTACGGCATTGCGGCCATGATCTGCTATCTGCCCTCGGGCATCGTGGCCGACAAGTTCCGCATGCGCACCTTGGCTGTGGGCGGCTTTCTGGCCACGGCAGTGCTCGTGGGTGTGTACGCGATGCTGCCCTCGGTGCAGATCTGCCTCGTGCTGTTCGTGCTGATGGGCGTCACCTCCATTCTCGTGTGGTGGGGCACCCGCTTCAAAGTGATCCGTCTGTGCTGCGAGGAGGACGAGTACGCTTCCAAGATCGGCATCAGCTACTCCATTTACGGTGTGACCGGCCTGGTGATCGGTCTCATCAACGCCGGCATCATCGCCGCCATCTCCAACGTGGTGGCAGGCGTGCAGGTGATGCTCATCTTCCTGGCCGTGATGATTGCCATTCTGGGCGTGGCTTCCATTTTCCTCATCCCCGACTTCAAGGGCGAGATCAACAAGGACGCCAAGCTGTTTAGCGTGAAGGAGGCCGTGGAGGCCATCAAGCATCCGGGCGTTATCTGGGCCTGTGTTGCCTACTTCTGCGTGTACGCCGTGTACCAGGGCGCCACCTACACCACGCCCTACCTCACCCAGTGCTTTGATGCCGACGGCAACCTGGTGAACGTGGTGGGCCTCATCCGCACCTACGGTATCGGCCTTATTGCCGGCCCGGTGGTGGGTTGGCTGGCTACGAAGCTGAAGAGCCCCTCCAAGGTCATCCTGGGCGCCTTCATCTTGTCCATGGCCGTGCTGGTGGGCTTCATCCTGTTCCCGCATGATCCGGGTAGCTCGCTGGTGGCTGCCGTGCTGGTTGTGGTGTTCGGCTTCACCACCTACGGCGCCTTCTCCATCGGCTCCTCGCCGCTGTCGGAGATCAAGATTCCCATGCGCATCTTCGGTACCGCTGCCGGCCTGCTCTCGGTCATCGGCTTCCTGCCCGACGTGTTCATCCACACCTGGTACGGCGGCCTGATCGACGCTCAGGGCATCGCGGCCTACAACAGCATCTTCGGCTTCGAGATCATGTTCGGCGTCATCGGCTGCCTCTGCCTGGTCATGCTGCTGCGCTCCATCAAGAAGCACTTCGGCACTGAAAAGGTGAACGCCGCCGAGGAGGCCGAGGCCCAGCAGATCGCTGGCGGCGAGGCCACCGTATAGCACCCGACTTACGCTGAAAGGAAGCGCGCCATGCCGAACAAGATCGATGTGCTCTCCCGCATCAGCTCCCAGATGAGCGCTGTGCTGGCCCAGGAGGACGCCCTGGCGGGGGATGCGAACGACACGAGTGCCGGCTTCGCCCAGATGCGCGAGAACTACGTGGCCGGGCGGGCTTGGTGGAACGAGGGAGCGCCGGAGCTGGCCTGCGTGGTCGACGATGCGGTGGAAGGACCCTCGGGCGCCATCGCCGTGCGCCGCTACTACCCGCGTGCGCTGACGGCGGGGGAGACGTCGCCAGCCATCGTGTACGTGCACGGCGGCGGGTTTGTGTTGGGCAACCTGGACACCCACGACCGCATCTGCCGCATCCTGGCCGAGCGGGCGGGCGTGCCCGTGGTGGCCGTGGATTACCGGCTCTCGCCCGAGGCGCGCTATCCCAGCGCCGTGCGCGAGGCGGCCGCTGTGGCCTCCTTCCTGCACCGGGAGGGGGCAGGTTGGGGCATCGACGGCGGTCGCCTGGCCTTCGCTGGCGACTCGGGCGGCGCTCATTTGGGGCTGGCGGCCACGCTGTATCTGCGCGAGGAGTGCGGCGGAGCCGACTTCGTGCGGTGCCTGCTTCTGTTCTACGGCTGGTTCGGGTTGACTGATTCCGCCTCCATGCGGCTTCTGGGCGGTCCCTGGGACGGCCTGGCCGAGGAGGACTGGCGGTTCTACATGGGGCTGTACGCCGAGAATCCGGAGACGTTGGCGCAGGAGCCTTACGCGAACTTGTTCCTGAACGATTTGACTCGCGATATGCCCGCTTGCTATATCGCGGCTGCCGAGTTCGATCCGCTGCGCGACGACTCGGCTTGCTTGGCGGCCATCTGCGAGCAGTACGGCATCCCGTGCCGCTATGAGGTGTTCGAAGGCGTCATCCACGCGTTCCTGCACTACACCAAGATGCTCGATGCGGCCAACGATGCCCTGGACCACGCCGCCGCCTTCTACCGCGAGACCCTGGGTCTTGCCTGATCACCGGACACGGGAGGGCGGCCGTGCCGCCCTCTTCGCTGACAACGATGCCATAACCTGAAAGGAGAAACCGATTATGGATTTCAAGCTTACCGACGAGCAGGAGCTGATTGTCGACAGCTACCGCGAGTACATGGAAAGCGAGAACTGGGAGACCTACTTCCACGAGTGCGACGAGAAGCACGAGTACCCCCTGCGCTGGGTGGCCGGCCTGTGCGAGCTGGGCTTCGACCAGATCATGCTGCCCGAGTCCCACGGCGGCCTGGGCCTGGAGCAGCCCTGCGTGACGCTGATGGCCGTCTACGAGGTGCTTGGCCGTTACGGCGCACCCACCTATGTGCTGTATCAGCTGCCCGGTTTCGAGACCATCATTCGCGAGGGCACGCCCGAGCAGATCGACGCCGTGATGGCCACGCTGGGCACCGGCGAGCAGATCTGGAATTCCGCCTGCACCGAGCCGGGCGCCGGCAGCGACGTGAGCTCGCTGGCCACCACCTACAAGCGCGAGAACGGCAAGATCTACCTGAACGGCACTAAGACCTTCATCACCTCGTCGGCCGGCGTGAAGTACCTGGTCATCATGGCGAAGAACGCCGATGACGAGTCGGTGTTCACCGAGTTCTTCGTGGACATGTCCAAGCCGGGCGTGAAGCTGTCGCCGCTGCCGAAGCTGGGTCTGCGCATGGACAGCTGCTGCGAGGTGTACCTGGACAACGTGGAACTGGAGGAGTCCGACATCTTCGGCACCGAGGGCAACGGCTTCATGCGCGGCGTGTCCGACTTCAACTTCGAGCGCTGGCTCGTGGGCGCCTGCGACTACGGCACCGCCATCTGCGCCTTCGAGGACGCCATGAAGCACGCCAACACCCGTATGGCCTTCGGCAAGCCCATCAGCCGCTTCCAGCTGAACCAGCTGAAGATCACCGAGATGTGCATCAAGCTGACTAACATGCGCAACATGCTGTACGAGGCCGCCTGGATGGCCGACAACAACGGCGGCGACTTCGACCCGGCCATGGCCGCCATGTGCAAGTACTACTGCGCCAACGCCTCCTTCGAGGTGACCGACGACGCCATGCAGGTCATGGGCGGCATCGCCGTGGCCAGCGAGCACCGCATCAACCGCATCTGGCGCGACCTGCGCGTCGATCGCGTATCCGGTGGCACCGACGAGATGATGATCCTGGCTACGTCCAAGGGCGCCTCCATCAAGTACCGCCAGTAACCGGTTGGCCGTCGGGTCTGACGGGCCCGGCGGCCAATGCCGACGCTGCGGCTCCGACAGGCGCCTGTCGGACCCTCGCTGACTTCCTGGGGCGAACCTCTGACATCACTAAATTACTTTTGGTAAAGGAGAAAGAAATGGCTGCTATTCCCACTGAGAAACCGTCCTTCGGCGTTCTGGATGACGTGAAGATCATCTTCGCCGCCATGGAGGAGGCCATCCCGCGCGCCTGCAACATCATGGCCGACTGGGGTGCCGATGTTATCTGGCTGGAGAACACCGGCTACGGCGATACCGTGCGCGACGCTAAGAATGCCGCTCAGGCTGAGCGCCGCAACTGCCGTTCGGTGCAGCTGAATCAGTTCACTCCCGGCGGCAAGCAGGTGCTGCTGGACATGCTGAAGGACACCGACATCTTCTTCGAGTCCTCCAAGGGCGGCACGTGGGATCGCAAGGGCTTCACCGACGAGGACATGTGGGCCGTGAACCCGAAGCTTGTCATCGTGCATTGCTCCGGCTATGGCAAGTTCGGTGATCCCGACCGTGTGAAGCGCCCGGCCTATGACGGCACCGTGGGACCCTATGCCGGCTTCACCTGCCAGAACGGCACGCCCGAGCAGCCCATGATCACGATGCCCTATTCCGGTGACTACATCAACTCCTACCTGCTCATCGCCGCATCGCTGGCGGCCCTGCGCAAGGCCGAGCGTACGGGCGAGGGCGAGTCCATCGACTGGGCTATGTACGAGGGCATCATGTACATGAGCCAGTACTACCTGGTGGACTACTTGAACGACGGCATCAAGTGGCCTCGTGCGGGTGCCCGCAACCAGAACCTCTGCGGCATCGGCGTCTACGAGTGCGCCGACGGCTTCATCGCGCTGAATCTGTTCGGCATTCGTCAGAACAAGTGGATGCTGGAGACGCTGGGCCTGGGCGATGCCTGGGGCACGCCCGAGGTGCCCGAGGACACCGCGTCGCTGTGGCTGTCGATGCCCATCGCGCCGGAGTTCGAGCGCCGTCTGGAGGCGTGGCTGAAGGAGCGCACGAAGCTGGAGTTGGAGGCCGTGCTGGCCGAGCAGGCCATCGCCGCCCAGAGCGTCTACGAGTTCGAGGACATGGTGGCCGATAAGCACATGGCCGCCCGCGGTAACTTCGTGGAGTGGGAGACGAAGGACGGCGAGACCTTCAAGGGGCTCTCTCCCATGCCGCGCTTCGAGCAGACCCCCGGCCGCATCTGGCGTCCCATGCCCGCCAAGGGCGGCGACACCGCCGACGTGCTGACCAAGCTCGGCTACACCCCCGAGCAGATCAGCGCTCTGGAGGAAGAGGGCGCCATCCGCTGCGGCGAGAACTAGGGCGACCGTGGGGACGGCAAGCGTCCCGACTGAGGTAAGCGAGGAACCCGCCTTGCGCGGGTTCCTCTCCGAGACGAGGAACGAACAGGGGCATGTCATGGCGACCAGCGTGGGCAACGAGAATCTCCGCGGTTTGTGGAACGAGCTTTCCACCAGCCGCGGCGATCATCTCTTCCTGATCAGCCAGGATCGCTTCGGCGCCGAGCGCCGCTTCACCTACCGTGAGTTCGACCGTCTCATCAACCGCACGGCCAACTACTTTTTGTCTCTGGGCATCCGTCCCGGCGAGAACGTGGCCATCCAGCTGTACAACTCGCCCGAGTACGTGGCCGTCACCTTCGCCCTGGCGAAGATCGGGGCCGTGGCGGTGCCGCTGAACATGCAGCACAAGCTGGAGGAGACCGTGTTCATGCTGGAGAAGTGTGCCATCCGTACCGTGGTGGCCGAGCCCGACTGCCAGTGCTGCTACTGCGCCGACGCCCCGCGGCCGGCCGATGCCTGCGCCGGCTCCTGCGAGGCCATCCGGCCCTACGCCATGGACCACGTGCTCATCGCCCATCGGGGCCGTGTGCCGCTGTACGGCGCGGCCGTGGACTTCGACGCCGAGGTGGCCGCCTGCGCCGACGAGCTGGCCGAGGAGCGGCCCCTGCATGGGCTGGACACGGCCATGATCATCTTCACCTCGGGCACCACTTCGTGCCCGAAGGGGGTGGAGCTGACCCATGCCAACATGCTGTTCGCCGGGCAGTTCGGCCAGTGGCAGTGCGATCTCACCCCTGACGACCGCCTGCTCACCACCATGCCGGCCTTCCATTCCAACTTCCAGACCGCCGCGCTCATGCCGGTTGTGGCCGCGGGTGCCACGCTCATCGTGCTGGAGAAGTACAGCGCGCGGCGCTACTGGGCCCAGGTGCGGGCCTTGGGTGCCACGGCTCTGCAGCTGGTGGCCATGATGGCACGCACCATGATGATGCAGCCCTGCGACCCTGCCGAGCGCGACCACAACGTGCACTCCGTGCAGTACTACCTGGCCATCAGCGACGAGGAGCGGGCGGCCTTCGAGGAGCGCTTCGCCCTGCGCCTGCAGAACTGCTACGGCTCCACCGAGTCGGTCTGCTGGGTGCTGACCGACGGTGCGCACGGCGAGCGGCGCTGGCCGAGCGTGGGGCGCCCCGGCCCGGGCTACGAGGTGGAGGTGCGCGCCGAGGACGGGCGCGTGGCGGCCCCGGGCGAGGTGGGGGACATCGCCGTGCGCGGCGTGCCCGGCCTGTCGCTCATGAAGGGCTACTACGGCGACGAGGCCGCCACGGCCGCCGCCCTCACCGACGACGGCTGGTACTTCCCCGGCGACAAGGGAGTGCGCGACGAAGACGGCTGGTTCTACTTCGTGGATCGCAAGAGCAACATGATCAAGCGGGCCGGCGAGAACATCTCGGCCTGCGAGGTGGAAGAGGTGCTGGCCGACCATCCGGCCGTGGCTGAGGCCGCCGTCATCGGCGTGCCCGATCCGGTGCGAGACATGGCGGTGAAGGCCTTCGTGGTGCTGCGCGAGGACGCACCCGCCACCATCGAGGAGATCACGGCCTACTGCGCCTGTCGCCTGGCCGATTTCAAAGTTCCCACCCTCATGGAAGTGGTGGACAGCCTGCCCCACACCAGTGTGGGCAAAGTAGAGAAGAAGCGCCTCGCCTAAGCAGTCGAGCGCCCCGTTCAAAGGAGGATGTCATGACCGTGAGCACCGAGATCGTGGGGAAGACCTTCGGGCCCTTCGTGCGCGACTACACGTTCAAGGATCTGGAGATCTGCGCCCTGGGCTGCGGCGCGGGCTGGGACGGCCGGGTCGATCTCGCCTACGCGAACGAGGGCGATGCCGAGAACCCCCAGCTGGCCGTGCTGCCCATCTTCGCCGTGCCGCTCACGGTGAACGAGGCCGTGACCACCACCTTGGACTACGGGTTCGACTACTCGGGCTCGCTGCACTACGGCATCGACGCGTACTTCCACGCCCCCTTCAAGATGAGCGACCACGTGGAGACCTACGTGACCCAGGAGGCCCTGTGGGATCGGGGCGAGGGCCGCGGCTCGCTGTCGAAGCAGGTGGGGAAGTCCTACAGCGTCGACGGCACGCACCTGTGCACCGTGGAGACCTACGACTGCTGCATCTACGACGGCGGCTTCGGGGGCGAGCGTCCCCCGCGCGATGCGGTGGACTATCCCGATCGCGCCCCCGACATGGTCTACGAGGAGGTCTGCGGCCAGCAGTGGCCGCTCATCTACCGGCTCATGGGCGACTGGCACCAGCAGCACATCGACTGGGCCTACACCGCCCAGACCGGCCTCGAGCGCCCGATCAACCACGGCGTGTGCACCGCCGGCATCGCCATGCGCCATGTGATCAGCCTGCTCATCCCCGGGCAGCCCGAGCGCCTGCGCCGCTTCAAGTGCCGCTTCACCGCGCCGGTGCTGCCGGGCATGCGCCTGGCCACCCAGGTGTGGAAGATCTCCGACACCGAGGCGCGCTTCCGCGTGGTGAACGCCGACGCGCCCGAGGACAAGCCGTTTTTGAACGCCTGCCTGGTCGAGTGGGCTTAAAGCCATGGCTGCGAATGTGAAGGCCCTCACCCAGGTGGCGAGCCCGCCGGTGGACGGCGAGGCGGCGGCCGAGGCCGTGATGGAGATCAGCGGCGAGATGTCGCGCAAGGTGAAGCGGGCGGCGAAGAAGACCATCGACGATGTGGCCATGACGCCGTTTCTGCGCAAGATCACGTTCTTCTCCTCGGGCGGGTCGTTCCTCGACGGCTACGTGCTGTCGCTCATCGGCGTGGCCCTGACTCAGATCGTGCCGGCCTTCGGCCTGAGCGATGCCTGGAGCGCCGCCATCGGGGCCTCGGTGCTGCTGGGCATCTTCGTGGGCACCATTCTCGGCGGGTATCTGACCGATCTGGTCGGCCGCAAGAAGATGTTCATCATCGATCTGGTGGCCATCGGGCTGTTCTCGCTGTTCAGCGTATGGGTGACCGAGGCCTGGCAGCTCGTGGCCGCGCGGTTCTTCATCGGCGTGTTCGTGGGCGCCGACTATCCCATCGCCACTTCGCTCATCGCCGAGTTCACGCCCAAGCAGCACCGCTCGGTGTCCATGGGCATGGTGTCGGCGGCGTGGTATCTGGGGGCCACGGTGGCCGCCGTGGTGGGCTACGGCCTCTACGGCGTGGAGGACGGCTGGAAGTGGATGCTCGGTAGCGCGGTGGTGCCCTGCGTGATCCTGCTCATCGGCCGCCACGACATCCCCGAGTCGCCCCTGTGGCTCGCGAGCAAGGGCCGCGTCGAGGAGGCGCGGGCCGTGGTGGCGCGCGTGTTCGGCCCCGATGTGGAGCTGGCGGGCGCCGAGGCGTCGGCGAAGCCCGGTCTGGGCACCCTGCTGCGCGGTAGCTATCTCAAGCGCATGCTGTTTCTGGGAGTGTTCATCCTGTGCCAGGTGGTGCCGATGTACGCCATCTACACCTTCGGTCCCGAGATCATGACCGCCTTCGGCCTGGGGGAGGGCCACGAGGCCATCTTGGGCGAGAGCGCCGTGAGCCTGTTCTTCCTCATCGGCACCATTCCCGCCATGTTCTGGCTGAACTCCATGGGCCGCCGCCCGCTGCTGCTGATGAGCCTGGCCCTGATGGCCGTGGGGCTTTTGGTGCTGGGCCTGTGGCCGACGGCACCGATCATGGTGATCATCGCCGCCTTCGGGCTGTACGCCTTCTTCAGCGGCGGCCCCGGCATTCTCCAGTGGCTGTATCCCAACGAGCTGTTTCCCACCGAGGTGCGCGCCACGGCCGTGGGCATCGCCATCGCCTTCTCTCGCATCGGCACCATCGCCGCGACCTACGCCACGCCGCTGGCCCTGGCGGCCTGGGGCGTGGGTCCGGTCATGCTGGCCGCGGCGGCGCTCGTGGCGGCGGGGCTGGCGCTGTCCTTCTTCCTGGCCCCGGAGACCCGCGGCAAGTCCCTCGCCGAGACGAGCGCCTTGGGCGCCATCGACGGCGTCGACGCGGTGAGCCCCCGCCGCTAATGGGCCGCGCTGCGTCCCCGGCGCTAATGGGCAGCGCTGCGTTCTCCGGTCCGCCGGCACTGGCACAGCCCGCTTCCAACGGCGCTGAGGCGTTCGTCGTGCGGTGAAATCACGATTATCAGAATTGAGTTTCGCGCAAAGAGGGTTTCTAGGGACAAAAACGACGATTATCAGATTGTTTCGATGCTAAATGGCGATTGGAATGCTTCTTGGGTTCTGAAAAACGCACTTTTAGCGTTGAAGACACGGATTGTCCCCGCGGCCTTCCCTTAATGACGCGTGAGAAGTTGCCTCCGTTTGGAAGAGGTCGCTACGATGAAACGCGCGTATCTGGCGGCGCAATTCCAAAAGCTTGACGATGTGTTCCGGTCGGCGTTTTCGCTTGGGTTTGCCCATGTGTCGCGCCGCGCTATCGAGCAAGCGAGTGCACTGGTCGACGTGGTGAAACTGCGCACTGGTGATCGTGATCAGCTCAATGCTGTCGATGGAAAGTGCGTCGCGCTTGCGAGAGTCGTGCGCCTGGCGGTGACGCTCCTTGTGGGTCTCGTGGCCGTCGTATTCGATGGCGTACGAAGCGTCCGGCCAAAGAAAGTCGCATACCACCCGTCTGAGACCTGTGGCCTCCGCGGCGCGAAGAAGAGAGGCCCGAGGCGTTGCCCTTTCCGCGCAACACCCCCTGGTTTTCGATCCCGAAAAGGGGCGAGCCCGCCGGTGGGGCGGGCTCGGGGAAAGTGCCGGGATGGGGCCCGGCGAGATGAGAGAGATGGAGTAGGTACGTTAGCGGCCGATCCAGTGGGGGGTGCGCTTCTCCACGAAGGCGGCCGGGCCCTCGATGCCGTCGTCGGTCTTCTCGAGGAAGCGGTAGGCGGCGTCCGAGAAGCGCATGGCGTCTTCCTCGGACATCTGGTCGGCAGCGTGCACGATGAACTTCGTCCACTTCAGGGCCAGAGGGGCGTTCTTCAGGCACTCCTCGGCCAGCTCGATGGCGCGGTCGAGCACTTCCTCGGCGGGCACCACGTAGTTGATGAGGCCGAGGGCCTTGGCCTCGGGGGCCTTGATCTTCTTGCCGGTGAGCAGCAGCTCCATGCAGTCCTTGCGGTTGATGTCGCGGGCCAGGCGCACGATGCCGCCGGTGGAGGCGATGATGCCCAGACCCACCTCGGTGCAGCCGAACTTGGCGTTCTCGGCGGCCACCACCATGTCGCAGGACAGGGCGATCTCCATGCCGCCGCCAGCGGCCGAGCCGTTGCAGGCGCAGATGACGGGCTTGGAGCACAGACGGGCCGTGAGACCGCCGAAGCCGTGCTCGGTCACGGTCTGGCACTCGCCGCCCTCGGACAGCTCGGAGAGATCCTCGCCGGCGCAGAACACCTTGCCGGTGCCGGTGACCACGATGGCGCGCACGGACGCGTCGCTCTCGGCGTGGTTCATGATGTTCTCCATGGCGGCGGAGGTAACGCCGTTCAGGGCGTTGGCCACCTCGGGGCGGTTGATGCGGATGATCAGAAGACCGTCCTCGCGCAACTCGGATACGACGGTGTCGGTGCCAAAGTAGTCTGCCATGTGCTCCTCCTCAAGTTGGAATGTCGGGTGTCGGATGCCTTGCGCATCCAGGGACGATGGTAGGCCGCGCGGGCGAGGCGGCGCATCGCAAGGGGCTCGGTATATGGGGAATACCCTGAATATGGCCTATCACTAACTTTTGAGTAACGATGCTTTCACGGGGTTTAGGCGATGCGGGGCGCCGTGGGAAACGCGAATAATGCGGCTCATAGAAGCGGGGCGCCCATCCTATAAGGGTGCGTTCCGCGGAAGGCCCAAGCACGAGGATTACTCATAAGAAGGGAGTGTGCTGAAGTGAACATTGTCGTTGCATTCAAGGTGGTTCCCGACGATCAGGATATTCAGGTCGCGGGGGATCGGTCGCTGGACTTCTCGAAGGCCAAGGGCATCGTGTCCGCCTACGATCTGAACGCCATCGAGGCCGCGGCCCAGCTGGCCGCCGCGCATCCAGGCTCCACGGTGACCGCCGTGACTGCCGGCCCTGCGTCCATCGACGACTCCAAGCTGAAGAAGAACGTGCTCGCCCGCGGCGTGGACGACCTGCGCATGGTGGCCGACGACGCTCTGGCCGATATGGATGCTGCCGCCACCGCCGAGGTGCTGGCCGCCCTTCTGGCCGACGGCTCCTACGACATCATCCTGTGCGGCGACGGCTCGGCCGACGACTATGCCCAGCAGGTGGACGTGCAGCTGGCCGGCCGCCTGGGGCTGCCCTCGGTGAGCGCCGTGACCAAGATCGACGGTGCCGAGGGTGCCGTGGTCGTGGAGCGCACCCTGGAAGACGTGGTGGAAGAGGTGCGCGTGCCGCTGCCGGCCGTGGTGGCCGTCTCGCCCGACGTGGCCCTGCCCCGCATCCCCGGCATGAAGGACATCCTGGCCGCCGGCAAGAAGCCCATGGCCGTGACCGGCGCCGCCGTGGTGCCCGGCCGCACCATCGACGTGGTGTCCTGCGCCGCGCCCGAGGCTGCCGAGCGTGCCTGCAACGTGGTGGAGGCTTCGGCCGACGGCGCCATCGAGCAGTTCGCCGCCGCCCTGAAGGCCGCCCTGTAAATTGATCATCTTCCCCTGAGGTTCGAGAACCCTTTATAAGAGAAAGGCAGAGCTGAACATGAAAGCACTGGTAATTGCCGAACGCGACGACGCCGCCAGCGAGCTGGCCGCTGGCGCCCGCACCCTGGCCGACGAGGTGGTGCTCGTCACCCTCGGCGCCACTCCTGCGGGCGTGGCCGACAAGACCCTCGTGGTGAACGTGCCCGCCGGCGCGGTGGCCGACGACGCCTACGCCACGGTGCAGGGCATCTTCGATGCCGAGGCTCCCGCGGTGGTGCTCGCCGAGCCCACCCGCCACGTGAAGAGCGTGCTGGGTCGTCTGGCCGCTGCCGCCGGCGCCTCGGTTATCACCGATGTGGTGGAGCTGACCGAGGCGGGCGCGAAGAGCCTGTACTTCGGCGGCGTGGGCGAGCGCGTGCGCAAGAGCGCGGGCGACGTGGCCTTCTACACCGTGGCCGCGGGCACCTTCGACGGGGCTGCCGCCACGGGCACCGATGCGGTGGAAGAGGTGGCCTGGGTGGAGCCGGCCGTGGCTCTGGAGCTGGTGTCCTCTCGCGAGCGCGAGAAGGGCGGCACCGACCTGTTCAAGGCCGACGCGGTGGTGGCTGCCGGCCGTGGCTTCGCCGAGGAGTCCGAGCTGGACCTGGCCCGCGAGCTGTGTGCGAAGATCGACGGCGGCCTGGCCTGCTCCCGTCCGCTGACCGAGGGCGTCGACTGGATGCCGTCGGGCACCTACGTGGGCGTGTCCGGTCTCGTGCTGACCCCCAAGGTCTATGTGGCCTGCGGCATCTCCGGCCAGATGCAGCACATGGTGGGCTGCAACCGCTCCGGTGCGGTGTTCGCCATCAACAAGGACAAGAGCGCCCCCATCTTCAAGCAGTGCGACTACGGCCTGGTGGGCGATCTGAACGAGGTGCTCCCGGCCCTGGTGGCGGCCCTGTAGGCACGAAAGAGGGCGGGGCGGCGGCGCACGGCTGGGAAGACGCCGCGGCCCTGCTTTGAGAGAAACGAAAGGAGACAACGTGTCCGAGGCAGATTTCGACATAATCGTCGTCGGAAGCGGCTGCGCCGGGGCCGTGGCGGCCTATGTCGCGGCAAGTGCCGGCAAGAGCGTGCTCGTGGTGGAGCGCGGCAACTACGCCGGGGCGAAGAACATGACCGGCGGTCGCATCTACAGCCACTCGCTCAAGGAGGTGTTCCCCCATTTCGAGGAGGAGGCGCCCCTGGAGCGCAAGATCACCCACGAGCGCATGGCGGTCATGGATCCCGCATCGGCCATGACCATCGACTTCACCTCGCCGGAACTGGCGCGGGAGGGAGCCGATTCCTACAGCGTGCTGCGCGGCCCCTTCGACCAGTGGCTGGCGGAGAAGGCCGAGGAGGCCGGCGCCGAGTACATCTGCGGTATCGCCGTAGAGGAGCTGCTGCGCGACGAGTCTGGCAAGGTGTACGGCGTGCGTGCCGGCGAGGACGAGATCACCGCGAGCGTGGTCATCGTGGCTGAGGGGGTGAACACGCTTCTGTGCGAGCGCAGCCTGGGCAACGCCCGTCCCGCGCCGCACCAGATGGCCGTGGGCATCAAGGAGGTCTTCGAGCTGCCCGCCAGCGTCATCGAGGACCGGTTCCTCCTGCCCGAGGGCGAGGGCGCGGCCATGCTGTTCGTGGGCGACGCGACCCATGGCAAGGTCGGCGGCGGCTTCCTGTACACCAACAGGGACTCCATCTCGCTGGGACTTGTGGCCACCATCTCCACGGCGGCCGACGGCGCCAACGAGGTGCCGGTCTACCAGATGATGGAGGACTTCAAGGGCCACCCGGCCGTGGCGCCCATCATCCGCGGCGCCAAGATGGTCGAGCACTCCGGCCACATGGTGCCCGAGGGCGGCTACGACATGGTGCCGCGCTACGTGTTCGACGGGGCCCTCGTGGCCGGCGAGGCGGCCGGCCTCTGCATGAACATGGGCTATCAGGTGCGCGGCATGGACTTCGCCGTGGCCAGCGGCCGCATGGCGGCCGAGGCGGCCTGCGAGGCCCTGGACGCCGGCGACGTGAGCGCCGCGGGTCTGGCTGGGTACAAGCGCCGCATGGAGGACTCCTTCGTCATCAAGGATCTCGCGACCTTCCGCAAGTGGCCCCACGTCATGGAGCAGTGGGATGCCATGTTCAACGACTACCCGGTCATGGTGCGCGAGGTGTTCAACGCCATGTTCTGCGTGGACGGCCAACCCCAGGAGCACCTGGGCCGTCGCATCATGCCCATCGTAAAGAAGCAGGGCCTGTTCAAGCTCGCCCGCGATATGAGAGGAGCGCTGAAGGCCCTATGAGTCAGATCGCGCCGATCACGGTGAACGTCGACGAGCTGATCGCCGTGAACAAGTACGAGGTGGACGAGGAAAACGCCCACATCGAGCTCGCGGAGAGCCCGAACATCGAGGAGTTCAAGAAGCTCGTGCGGCTGTGTCCGGCGGCTCTCTACAAGATCGATGAGAACGGTGCCACCAGCTTCGACTACGCCGGCTGCCTGGAGTGCGGCACCTGCCGCATCGCCTGCGGGGGCACCATCGTGAAGAAGTGGGACATGCCCCGGCCCACCATGGGCGTGGAGTACCGCTTCGGGTAGGGGGGCGCCGCCGTCCCCAGGGGAGAGTGCTCGTTGACGACGGCTCTATAGGGACGGCATCAGCCGTCCCGGTGAGAAGACGCGCATACGGGGGCGCCCCGCAACACCCACGCTGCGCATGCAAGAACGCCCCGTGGCATGGCCGTGGGGCGTTCTTGCGCTCGGGACCATGCTGCGGGGCACAGAAAAGGACCCCGCAAAGGTGAACTGCCTCCCATTTCTTGGACACGAGAAATGGGAGGCTTTCTTTATGACAGG
>CANSES010000009.1 GCA_947645965.1 uncultured Enterorhabdus sp.
CCGTGGCCATCAGCACGCCCACGGCGACGAGGAACCAGCCGCACACTTTGTTGATGATGTCGTAATGGCGCTTGATCACGTTGAATGCGCCCTTCAGCTTGTCGATGAGCACGGCGGCGGCCACAAAGGGAATGCCGAGGCCAGCCGAGTAGCACAGCAGCAGTATAACGCCCTGCACCACCGAGGCCTGCTGCGAGGCCAGCATGAGCGCCGACCCGAGGAAGGCCCCCACACAGGGCGTCCAGCCGATGGAGAAGATGATGCCGAACAGCACCGACGAGAAGAACCCGAGTTGGCGCCCGGCCAGGGGGTTCTTGCCGCCGCGGAACAGGTTCACCTTGATGAACCCGAGGAAGTACAGGCCGAAGGCGATGACCACCAGGCCGCACACCACGTTCACGACGCTCTGGTACTCGATGAAGAAGGCGCCCACGGTGGAGGCCAGGGCTCCCAGGGCGATGAACACCATGGTGAAGCCGAGCACGAAGCCGAGGGCGTTGCGCAGCACCACGCCCGTGCGCACTTCCTCGCCGGCGGCGAAGTAGGTGACGTAGATGGGAATCATGGGCAAAAGACACGGCGACACGAAGGTGATGATGCCCTCGAGGAACGTGATGAGGTAGGTCATGGGCCCTCCAAGCCGTCGTCGCCATTGCCGTGGGTCGTCGCTGCCGCGCGTTGCCTCCCCTCATTATTCCCGAAAACAGCAAGCCGCGCGACTCTCTTCACAGAAAGTCGCGCGTCCGTTACGCGGGCCGACGGGCGCCCCGATTACTCACTCCCCAACCCCATGTCCTTCAAAGCGACGAGCATGCAACGGGCCCGCTTCGCCTCCTCGCGGCAGCGCTCGGTGAAGCCGCTTTTCGAGAAGAGGACGAGGCGAAGCTCTCTGTTCCCCTTAATCAGTTTGGCGCGGTGCTCCAGGGTATGGAGCACATCAACATCGGTGAGTTTTGTCTGCCACTTACATTCCCCGCAGATCAAGATGTCGTTTTTGCACAAGGCGACGATGTCGAGCTCGGCCTGCTCTTTTCTTTCGTCATCCGTTCCCCACCAGCGGCCGATGTTGTCAATAAAGAACGGGCTTTCTTTGTCCGCAGAGTTGATGAGCCATTGCCGGCACACCTCTTCAAAGACCGGTCCCAGAAACGTTGAGAGGTGGTCGTCCGCGATGAGCTTCGCCACCTCTTCGCAGCGTCCTGCCTGCAAGGGCGTTAGATAGCGCGGCACAAAACGGTACCAGAAACGGAACAAGTTGTCGGAGAGCACGTAGCGCATCTTTTTTCTGTTGGCATCCACAATGGGTTGCTCTTGTCTGACGATGCCAAGTTCCATCAGGCCTTTGAGGTAGGCCGTTACCGTGGATCTGTCGATACCCGCTGCGCTGGAGATATCCGAGAGGCGACCCTCTCCGTTGGCAATGGCTCGAGTGACGGCGTTGTACCGCGCCGGTTCCCGCACCTCCTGTTGGAGAAAAGAGTCGGGTTCGCCATAGAGAAAGCAATCGGGCCTTAAGGCGTTGTACGCAAGATTGTCCTGCAGGCTCAAAGAGGCATCGAACTGCTCAAGGTACAAGGGAATGCCGCCGGCGACTCCGTACCACGCGACGATATCTTCCGGGGAGCTCCCCTTGAGCAGCAGTGCCGTTTGAAGGATGTCGAAGGGCCTCACTTTTATCTGCGCCGTTCTCCGACCGTAAAGCGGGCTCTTGTATCCCATCACCTGATGCTCCATAAAGCTCATGGACGATCCGCACAGAATCAGAAAGAGCCTGCTCGTCTCATGCTCTCTATCAATATAATGCTGCAATAGAGAAGAGACCGCTCGGTAGCTCTGCGCCAAATAGGGGTACTCGTCGATGACGAAGATAAGACGTTGCTTACGAGCAAGGTCGAAGATGTACGAAAAGGCGCTGTCGAAGGTTTCGAAGACCGCTGATGGTCTGTCGGTCGCCCTCAGTGTCCCACCCGATTCAAAGCGGGTGATGGCCTCGCTGAACGCTACCAAGTTCTCCCGTTCCGTCGACTCTCGTGCCGAGAAGAAGATCGCCGGCTTCCCTTCAACAAAATGGGTTATGAGCGAGGTCTTGCCTACGCGCCGCCGCCCATAGATGACGGGCATTTGAAACTTGTCCGTTGCATAGAGCCTCTCAAGGGTCGATATTTCGCGCGCTCTGCCAACGAAGGACATAGCAGGATCCCTTCTGAAGATTATTTTTGTAGTATCACGATTATACTAAGTGTAATCCTACAAAATCAAGCAATAGCTATTTCGGGGCCTCCAACATGTGTCTGCGAGTTGGGTTGGCGGCGCAGGCAATGGAGCATGAAGGAAGCGGGCTTTGTGCAAAGGCGCTTCCAGAATGCGCGGCGCCCTCCCTTGCCGGCTGGCTTGTTCGGGGAAGTAGCTGAATCCGTCCCAAAAACGAAACCCGAGCGGCTCGGCACAGCGCCGCTCGGGTTTCCAGTCAGTTCAGGGGGAAGAGGGAGCGCCTCGTAGGGGCGGGCTTCAGCCCACCTGCAAGAGGGAGCGGGCCGCGGGCCGACGGGCGGCCTAAAGGCCGCCCCTACGGTGGGGGATGAACTTGCCGGCGCGGTTCGTAGGGACGGCTCGTAGGGATGGCCTCGGGGAGCGGCTCGTAGGAGCGGCTTTCAGCCCGCCCGCAAGTGCAGCTCCTTAGGCCTTGGGCTCCTGCTGGGTGATGCAGTGGATGTTGCCGCCGCCGTAGACGACCTGCTCGGACTGCACGCCCACGCATTTATAGGCGCCCTTGCCCCACACCTCGTCGTAGATGTTCTGGAGCGTCTCCACGGCCAGGGCGTCGTTCTCGTCGCCGTACTGGGGCACGATGACGCCGCCGTTGGTCACCAGGTAGTTCATGTAGGAGGCGATGAGCGGCTCGTCGGCCACGCGGGGCTCGGCGTTCTCATCGGCGTCGATGGAATCGCAGGAAGCCTGGTCCATGTACAGCGGGTTCACCGGCATGGGCAGCTTGTACACCTTCAGCGGACGGCCCTGAGCGTCCACGGAGTTCGCCAGGGTCTCGTAGGCCTCGTGGCACTGCTGGTAGAAGGGGTAGTCCGGATCATCGGTCCAGATGCAGGCCATGACGCTGGGCGCGATGAAAGAAGCGCCGGGCTTGGCGCATCGCGCCGGCCGTCGTCTTCGTCGTCGCCACCGAGATCGTTCTTTGGGCGCTGCCGGTGAGCGAGTTTCGGCAGTGGCTCTTCTACACGCTGCGCCAGGGGTTCCTCGTCTGGTGCATCGCCTACGCCGTCTATCGCTACACGACTTCCCAAAGCGAGGTCGAGCGCGCTCGCATGCGCCGCCAGGAGCCTGTGCTGCTGGTAACGGCGGTGCTGTGCCTGTGCATTCTCATCGAGGACGTGGCCATGATCCTCGTGTTCGACTCCTCGTTCTTCGCCCAGGAAGCCCTGCTGCCCCTCTACATCAGCGAGCGCTACAACCTGACCGCTCGCGAGCGCGAGATACTGAAGCTGGTTTTAGAGGGCAAGGACAACCAGAACATCGCCAGCACCTTGCAGCTGGCCCTGGGCACCGTGAAGGCCCACGTGCACAACATCCTGAAGAAGACCCGCCACGCCACCCGCCAAGAACTCACCCAAGATTTCTGGAAGGGGTAGGGGGGCTCCCCGTTTCCCCGCCCCGTCAATCTGTTGGTTGCCAAAGCGGGGGTGCGGGCTTATGCTGGGGAAACTGACGTTTGCGCCGCGGCGCTTGATAAAAGGAGGCCCTATGGGCGGCTTGGTTGAAAGCGTGACGCGGCGACGGTTTCTGTGGTTGGCGGCTTTGGGAGCGGGCACGGTGGCCCTGGGCGGCTGCGAGAGCGGCCCGCGGGAGCAGGCTCCCTCGGCGACGGCCTTCGACACGCCGTCCGAAGGCGCCGGGACTGGAGGCGACGGTGCGGATAGCGCGGCCGCCGAGGCCGAGGCTGCTCTGATGGCCCGTGTAGAGGCCATGACCCTGGAGCAGAAGGTGGCCCAGCTGTTCGTGGTGGCCCCCGAGGCGTTGGTGGAAGGCGTGTCCCAGGTGACTCAGGCGGGCGATGCCACCCACGAGGGCGTGCGCACCTGGCCCGTGGGCGGTATCGTGTACTTCGCCTCGAACCTGGTGGACCCCGACCAGGCCACTGCCATGCTGGCCAATGTGCGCCAGTTCTACGCCGACGACGGCAACGTGGCGCCCTTCCTCGCCGTGGACGAGGAGGGCGGCACCGTGGTGCGCGTGGCCGACAACAAGGCCTTCGGCGTGCAGGATGTGGGCGACGCGAGCGCCCTGGGGGCAGCGGGCGACGAGGCCGCGGCCAAGGGCGCCGCCGAGCAGATCGCCTCCTACCTGAAGCCCCTCGGCTTCAATCTGGATTTCGCGCCCGTGTGCGATGTGGTTGACCCGCTGCGCAGCGACACCATGGGTCTGCGGTCGTTCTCGTCGGACGCCAACGTGTGCGCCGCCATGGTGAAGGCCGAGGTGCGGGGGTTCCTCGAGGCGGGCATGCTGTGCTGTGCGAAGCACTTCCCCGGTATCGGATCGGCGCCCGGCGACTCCCATAGTGGTGCCATTACGGTGGAGAAGAGCGCCGAGGAATTGGCGGCGGTTGATTTCGTTCCCTTCAAGGCCGCCATCGAGGCGGGCGTGCCGATGATCATGGTGGGCCATGTGGACTTGCCCAGCATCGTGGAAGGGGCGGCGCCGGCGTCGCTGTCGAGCGCGGTGGTCCAGGGGATGCTGCGCGACACCCTGGGGTTCACGGGCATCATCGTCACCGATTCCCTGGCTATGGGCGCGATCACCGATCGCTACAGCGCCGCCGAGGCCGCCGTGGCTGCCCTCGCGGCCGGCTGCGACATACCGCTCATGCCCGAGAACTTCCGCGAGGCCTACCAGGGCGTGCTGGACGCCGTGGCCGCCGGCGAGCTCACCGAAGAGCGCATCGACGAATCAGTCACCCGCATCCTGAAGGTGAAGCAGCAATACATCGGCTTGTAGGGGCGGGCCTCCGCCCTAAACCGGTTGCCAGACGCGGACGAGGCAGAGCTTCGTTTGATCGCCCTCGAGGGAGGTGTGGTCGATGTTGCTGTAGGTGATGGCGCGGGCCCCCATGTTGGTGGAGGCCAAGAACTCGCCGTAGCTGCTGGCGCCGTTCTCCAGGGGCAGCGATGTGTAGCGCTTCCCGGCCAGGTCAACGGCGCAGATACCGCTCTGGCCGCGCATCAGTACCCAGTCGCCGCACCAGGCCGGTGCCGACAGGGGGTTGCGCACGTAGTGAAACCATGGCTGGTCGCTGTAGGCCTCGGTGCCCAGATTCGCCTGGGCCACGGGCAGGAAGCGGTTGACTTCCCCGTCGTTCCCCCCACCTTCGACGCCTTCGCCGGCGTCCAGCGGGGGATGCTCGAAGGGGGCTAGCGGCATATAGGTGCCCAGGTTCGCGATGCCGTCGCCGTAATTGTAGATGCCGTCGAAGGCGAAGTTGAAGCCGGTCTTGCCGTAGCCGCATTCCAACGGCTTCATGGAAGCGGGCAGCACCATCGCGTCGGTGACGGCCCCGCTGGCACCGTCGATGCGCGTGAGCTGGTAGTAGGTGCCGCTCGTGCGGGCCCGGGGCACCGCGATGATGGCGTCGCCGCAGGAGGTGGGCGCGCAGGCCATGCGGCCCTGGGAGGCGTAGACCACTTCCGCGTTGCCCGTGCCGAAGGCCGCGCGCTTCAGCAGCGAGTCCTCGACGCGGGCGTTGCCGTCCAGCTGGGGCAGGCGCTGCCAGTAGCCGTAGTTCGCGGCGCAGGCCAGGGTGGGCATCTCCCAGTCGTTGTCGCCCTCGTCGAGCAGCTGGGGCTCGCCCAGGGTCTCGCCCGAGAGGGTGGCGCCGTACACGCGCCACACGCCGTCCATGATGTCGGCCTCGGTCCAGATGACGCCGGCGCTGTTGGCGCGCACGTCGTAGATCTCGAAGCCCTCGGTCTCGCCCACGGCGTGTTCCAGCACGGTCAGGTAGGTGCCCGCTTCGGGGAAGATGAGCCCGATCTGGGCCAGGGGCTTGGCCACTTCAGTGGGCAGCAGGCAGGCGGCTACGGCGTCGTCGCAGCTCCACACGAGCGAGCCGAAGGGCAGCTTGATGGTGGAGGCGACGGCCATCACCGTGGACGAGTCCTCGATTTCCTCCAGGTCGTTCGAGGAAGTGACCGCCTCTTTGGGCACCGAGAGGGTAGCCAGGGTGTCGTCGCCCTTGGTCTGGCCCGAGGCCCAAGCGGCTCCGGTGCCCATGAGGGCCAAGGTGGCGATGCCGGCCACGCCGTACAGGAAGTGGCGGCGGGTCAGCAGCACCTCATGGCCGCCGGGCAGGGTGATTTCCCGGCCCTCCTCGGCCTGGGCGCGGGGCGTGGGCGCCGGCGGCGTGCGGCGCACCTTCACCTTGGTGGTGTTGCCCTTGGCAGCGCCGCGGGGGGCCGAGCCGTGGGACGCCGCGGCGCGCGAGGCCGGACCGCGGGATGCGGCGGCGCGCTGGTGGGCAGCACGGGCTTTCCCCGAGCTGCTGGCACGGGTATGGGAAGGGGGCTTTGATATAGAAGCACCGCCGGAACGCTTCGGGGCGCCGCCGCGGGGGCGACGGGGCGCGGAGGCTGCCGGTCGGGTGCGGGGGGTTCGTCTCTGTGGCATGGGTGTATTGTGTCATTTCGCATACGCCTCGGCGACCGTATGGCGCTAAACGCTACAATAAACGCAAACACGACCGCCGGGCTGATATATATCGTGACCGGGAAGAATCCGCAGGTCAGACATGGTGTCGGTTGAGGCGAACGAAAGCGTACGTCGGCGAATGACGAGGAGTACCTTTATGAGCAACGAAACACGACGCATTCTGCTCGTCGAAGACGAGAAGGCCATCCGCGATGCGGTGACCGCCTATCTGGAGCGCGAGAACTACTGGGTCACCGCCGTGGGCGATGGCCAGGATGCCCTGGAAGAGTTCCAGAAGCACCACTTCGACCTGGTCATTCTTGACCTCATGCTGCCCCGCGTGCCCGGTGAGCGCGTCTGCCGCGTCATCCGCGACACGTCGGATGTACCCATCATCATGCTCACCGCCAAGGGCGAGGTGGAGGACCGCATCATCGGCCTGGAGCTGGGCGCCGACGACTACCTGGTGAAGCCCTTCAGCCCCCGCGAGCTGGTGGCCCGCGCCCGCGCCCTGCTGCGCCGCGTGCACGCCGACTCCGAGCCTCAGCGCGAGGTGCTCGAGTTCGGCGAGCTGACCATCGACGTGTCTGGCCACAAGGTGCTCGTCTCCGGCGAGGAGATCGATCTCACGGCCAGCGAGTTCAAGCTGCTCACCACGCTGTCCCGCTACCCGGGTCGCGTGTACTCCCGTATGGAACTGGTGGAGAAGGTGCTCGGCTACGACTTCGAGGGCTACGAGCGCACCATCGACTCCCACGTGAAGAACCTGCGCGCCAAGATCGGCGACAATCCTCGCAATCCCAAGTGGTTGCACACCGTCCACGGCGTGGGCTACCGCTTCGAGGACCCCACCAAGCAGTAAGGCGCTCCGGGCGGTCTGAAGCCCGCCCCTCCGAACGCCCCCGATTTTGAAGGAGCTCCATGACTGAAGCGGAAGCAAAGCCGCGCATTCTGGAAACCGCTGAAGAGGTCGCCCCGCCGGCGACCTCTTCGCCGTCTCCGGCGCGCAAAACGAAGAAGCACCGCCGCCTGCGGTGGTCGAACTTCTCCTACACCACCCGCGTGACTCTGGCCTTCGCGCTCATCGCCGCCATGACGGCCCTGGTGGCCATCGGCGTGGTGTCGTTCGTGTGGGAGCAGCATTTCCGCACCTACACGGCCGACAACATGAAGACGCTCTGCCAGACCACGGCCGACCGCATCGCAGTGCTCTACGAGCAGTCGGGCAGCCTCTGGGATCCCGAGACCACCAAGCCCGCCGCCCAGGCCGCCGAGCTGACGAGCGGCGTGGGCGTGAAGGTGATCGACGACGAGGGCGAGGTGCCCTTCGACTCGTCGGTGGTCATCGAGGAAGAGCAATCGGGCACCATGCGCTCCTTCGAGCCGCCTGACCGATCCCAGGTGGCCGTGGCCCCCATCGAGATGCACAACGGCGAAGTGGTGGGCTACGTGCGCTTGTGGGTGTACGGCAGCGAGGCGCTGATGCGCCAGCCCGACCAGGAGTTCCGCGACAATTCCTACCAGGCCATGTTCATCGCCGCCGCCGTGGCCATCGTGCTGGCCTCCTGCATCGGCTTTTTGTTCGCGCGCAACCTGGTGGCGCCCATCAACCGCATCATGGGGGCGGCCCGGGCCATCGGCAAGGGCGACCTGTCGGCCCGCACCAACCTGCACGGCGAGGACGAGGTGGCCCGCCTCGGCGAGACCTTCGACGCCATGGCCGAATCGGTGGAGAAGGACCGCGACCTGGAGCGCCGCCTGACCACCGACGTGGCCCACGAGCTGCGCACGCCCCTCATGGCCATCCAGGCCACGGTAGAAGCCATGGTGGACGGCGTCTACGAGGCCGACGAGGAGCGCCTTGTCACGGTGAACTCCGAGATCCAGCGCCTGTCGCGCTTGGTGAACGCCCTGCTGAAGCTGTCGCGCCTGGAGAACCGCGCCGACCCCATGAAGGAGGAAGTGGTGAACGTGGGCGAGCTGATCGCCGGCATCGTCGCCACCCATGAGATGTTCGTGTCCGACTCGGGGCTCACCCTGGAATACCAGGCCCAGCCCGACGTGGAGGTGGTGGGGGACGCCGACATGATCCGCCAGGCCACGGCCAACCTCATCTCCAACGCCGTGCGCTACACCCCCGAGGGCGGCCACATCCAGGTCAGCGTGCGCAAGGGCGACATCATGGCGTCCATCGCCGTGAAGGACACCGGTATCGGGCTTTCCAAGGAAGAGGCGCGCATGGTGTTCTCGCGCTTCTGGCGCGCCGATGCCGGTCGCACCCGCGAGAGCGGTGGTTTGGGCGTGGGCCTGGCCGTGGTGAAGGAAATCGTGGATCGCCACGGCGGCTGGGTGCAGGTGGAAGGCGAGAAGGGCAAGGGCGCCTGCTTCACCATCCACATCCCGCTGTTCGATCCGGAAGCCGCCTCGGCCCGCGACCGCAAGGGCGCCCTTCCCCGCGTCGGCCACAAAAAGCCCCCGAAGTCGGGGAAGTAATCGTCAAACCGTGCGGTCATTCTGAAACCTTTGCCGTGGGGGCGCTTGTGCATGAGCGCCCCCACTTTTTATGCCATAATGAGCGGTACGCAAAAATCGCGCTCGAAGTGCCGTTTTGGGGAGCACGGGCGGGCGCGGACACGCAAGGAGAAAGGGCGTCCATGACGGGAATCGACATCACCCCCGACGCGCAGGGCAAGGTGCGCGACCTGTACGATCTGGGAGACAAGCTGCTGCTGGTGGCCACCGACCGCATCTCGGCCTTCGACTACGTGCTGGCCGACGAGATTCCCTACAAGGGCCAGGTGCTCACCCAGCTGTCCAAGTTCTGGTTCGAGCTTCTGGACGGCGTGGTGGACAACCACCTCATTTCCACCGACGTGGCCGACCTGCCCGAGCAGTTCCAGCCTTACGCCGACTACCTGCGCGGCCGCTTCATGCTGGTGAAGAAGGCCGAGATGTTCCCCGTGGAATGCATCGTGCGCGGGTATCTGGCCGGCAGCGGCCTGAAGGAGTACCAGCGCGAGGGCACCGTCTGCGGCATTGCGCTGCCCGAGGGCCTTGTGAACTCCTCGAAGCTGCCCGAGCCCATCTTCACCCCGTCCACTAAGGCCGAGATCGGCGACCACGACGAGAATATCTCGTTTGAGCGCTGTGCCGAGCTGATCGGCGACGATGATGCCACCGCCCTGCGCGATCTGGCCCTGGCCGTGTACACCGCCGCCCGCGATCATGCGGCGGCCCGCGGCGTGATCATCGCTGACACCAAGTTCGAGTTCGGCGTGATCGACGGCAAGATCATCCTGGCCGACGAGGTGCTCACCCCCGATTCGTCCCGCTTCTGGCCGGGCGATGCCTACGAGGAGGGCGCCGACCAGCCCAGCTTCGACAAGCAGTTCGTTCGCGACTGGCTCACGGCCAACTGGGACAAGACGGGCAACCCGCCGCGTTTGCCCCAGGATGTCATCGACGCCACGTCCGCCAAGTACATCCAGGCCTTCGAGCTGATCACCGGCAAGAAGTTCGACCCCGCGACGTTCTAGCGCCGATCGCGCCCGTCGCGTTTTATCGCACGACCCGCACGCCATTCAAAGGAGAAACACAGCACCATGTCCCAGCGTAACCCCATGAACGAGCGGTACACCTCCGACGACCGTCGCGGCACCACCCGCAAGAGCGCGGCGTCCGCCAAGCCGAAGTCGAAGGCCGCCTCGTCGGTCACCGTGGTGCCCGGCGGTAAGAAGCCCAAGACCAAGGAGCAGATCAAGGCCGAGCAGCGCGAGGAAGATCGCAAGCGTCGCGAGTTTAACAACCGCTACTACAAGCCCGACACCCTGCGCTACAAGCGCCTGCGCATCGCCTGGTGGATCTGCCTCGTGCTGGCCATCGGCTGCTGCGCACTGGCCTTCATGGGCCAGGACTTCCTGTCCGGTCCGGCGGGCGTGGTGGTGCTCGTGCTCACCTACGTGTTCCTCATCGCCGCCTTCGTGATCGATCTGTGGCCGGTGCGCAAGGAGCGCAACGCCTACCAGGAGCGCATGCGCCAGGTAGAGCTGAAGCGCGAGAAGGCCGAGCGCGCCGCCGCCCAGCAGTCCCGGCAGAAGAAGGGCGCGGCCAAGAAGGGCTCGGGCAAGAACCAGAACCGCCACGCGGCCCAGAAGGCCGGCGCTCCGGCCGCCGAGGAGGCGCCCGCATCGGACGAGGCGCCCGTGAAGCCCACGCGTCGCGGTCTGTTCGGCAGCGGCTTCCGCCTGTCCAACCGCGAAAAGATGCAGGCCGAGAAGAAGGCCGCCAAGGAAGCCAAGGCCGCGGAGAAAGAGTCCGCCGAGTAGCAAGCGCTTTGCGCCGCAAGGGCAGAGGAGCGCCCTGCAGGAGACGGCGCGCGCTGCCCCGTCGGGACGGGCTTGAGCCCACGGGATGGTCGTAGGGGCGGGCTTCAGCCCGCCCGAGCAAGGAACAGGTACCTTCACGGTAAAGAGAGAGGCAGATTCATGGTATCTCGCGTCTATGTTGAGAAGAAGCCCGGGTTTAACGGCGAGGCCTGCGCCCTGGCCGCCGAGCTGCGCGACATCGTGGGCATTCAGGGGCTCGCGGCGGTGCGCCTGGTGAACCGCTACGACGTGGAGGGCATCGGCGAGGAGTTGTTCGCCGCCTGCGTGCCCACGGTGTTCTCCGAGCCGCAGTCCGACATCGCCACCTTCGACCTGCCCGAGGCGAACGGGGCCGCGGTGTTCGCCGTGGAGTTTTTGCCCGGCCAGTTCGACCAGCGCGCCGATTCGGCGAGCGAGTGCATCCAGCTCATCAGCCAGGGGGAGCGCCCGCTTGTGCGCTCGGCCGTGGTGTACTACCTGGAGGGCGATCTGGACGAGGCCGCCGTGGAAGCGGTGAAGCGCTACGTCATCAACCCGGTGGAGGCCCGCGAGGCCTCGCTGGATACCCGCGACACGCTGGCCATGGCCTTCGAGCGCCCCGCCGACGTGGAAGTCATCGAGGGCTTCACGGGCTTTTCCGACGACGACCTGGCCGCCTTCATTGCCGAGCGCGGCCTGGCCATGGACTTGGCCGACATCCAGTTCTGCCGCGCCTACTTCGCCGAGGAGGGGCGCGACCCCTCCATCACCGAGATCAAGATGATCGACACCTACTGGTCCGATCACTGCCGCCACACCACCTTCGGCACCGTGCTCGATGACGTGGCCATTGCCGATGCCAACGTGCAGGTCGCCTTCGACCGCTATCTGGAGCTGCGCCACGAGCTGGGCCGCGACGAGAAGCCCGTGTGCCTCATGGACATGGGCACCATCGGCGCGAAGTGGCTGAAGAAGCAGGGCATCCTGACCGGCCTCGATGAGTCTGAGGAGATCAACGCCTGTACCATCAAGTGCAAGGTGGATGTGGACGGCGAGGAGCAGGACTGGCTGTACCTGTTCAAGAACGAGACCCACAACCATCCCACCGAGATCGAGCCCTTCGGCGGC
Source organism: uncultured Enterorhabdus sp. (assembly GCA_947645965.1). The sequence goes on from CANSES010000009.1 coordinate 12,165, forward strand.
GCGGCCACCTGCGTGGGCGGGGCCATCCGCGACCCCTTGTCGGGCCGCTCCTACGTGTACCAGGCCATGCGCGTGACCGGTGCTGCCGACCCCACGGTGCCCGTGGCCGACACCATCCCCGGCAAGCTGCCCCAGCGCAAGCTGGTGACCACGGCGGCGGCCGGCTACTCCTCCTACGGCAACCAGATCGGCCTGGCCACGGGCCAGGTGCACGAGCTGTACCATCCCGGCTATGCCGCAAAGCGCATGGAAATCGGCGCCGTGGTGGGCGCCACCCCGGCCGACCACGTTCGACGCGAGACGCCGGCTCCCGGCGATGTGGTGGTGCTGCTGGGCGGCCGCACGGGCCGCGACGGCATCGGCGGTGCCACGGGCTCTTCCAAGGCCCATTCCGTGGAATCGCTGGAGAGCTGCGGGGCCGAGGTGCAGAAGGGCAACGCGCCGGTGGAGCGCAAGATCCAGCGCCTGTTCCGCCGCGGGGACGCCTGCCGCATGATCAAGCGCTGCAACGACTTCGGCGCCGGCGGCGTGTCGGTGGCCATTGGGGAATTGGCCGACGGTCTGGATATCAACCTGGATGCCGTGCCCAAGAAGTACGACGGGCTGGATGGCACCGAGCTGGCCATTTCCGAGTCCCAGGAGCGCATGGCCGTGGCCCTGGCCCCCGAGGACGTGGAGGCGTTCATCGCGCTCGCCCACGAGGAGAATCTGGAGGCCACGCCGGTGGCCGTGGTGACGGAGGAACCGCGGGTGCGCATGCACTGGCGCGGCGCCACCATCGTGGACGTGAGCCGCGACTTCTTGGCCAGCAACGGCGCGCCGAAGCACGCTGCCGTGGCCGTGCCCGCTCCGGCCGACGAGAGCCGTGCGGCCACGCCCTGCGACCGTGCCTTCGAGGCGGCGGCCAGCCTGACCGATCCGGTGGTGGAGGCTGCCGCTGCGGCCGATTCCCTGGAGGCGGGCCTGGCGGCGCTCATGGGCGACATCAACCACGCCTGCAACAAGGGCCTCGTGGAGCGCTTCGACTCCACCATCGGCGCTGGCACGGTGCTCATGCCCTTCGGCGGCTCCCGTCAGCTGACTCCGGCTCTGGCCATGGTGGCGAAGCTGCCGGTGCTGGGTGGTGCGACCACCACGGTGTCGGGGCTGTCTTGGGGCTTCAACCCGTACCTGTCGGCTTACGATCCTTATGCGGGCGCCTATATGGCCGTGCTCGATTCCGTGGCGAAGCTGGTGGCCACGGGCTTCGAGCGAGCGAACATGTACCTCACTTTCCAGGAGTACTTCGAGAAGCTGCGCCAGGATCCGGAGCGCTGGGGCAAGCCCATGGCGGCCGTGCTCGGCGCGCTCATGGCCCAGGTCGATTTCGGCGTGGGCGCCATCGGTGGCAAGGACTCCATGTCCGGTTCCTTCGAGGATCTGGACGTGCCGCCGACGCTCGTGTCCTTCGCCACGGCCATTGGCAACATTGACCGGGTGACCTCGCCGGAGCTGAAGGCCGCCGGCGATAATCTGGTGTGGATCTCCTGCCAGGACGCCCTGGCCTCCAGCCTGTGCGCCACCTTCGACGCCATGGAGCACCTCATCGGTGCCGGCGTGGTGCGGGCCTGCGCGAGCAGCGGCGCGGCCGGTCTGGCCGAGACCCTCGTGAAGATGGCCGTGGGCAACGGCCTGGGCGTGGCCCTGACCGACGCCGTGGCCTCAGGCTCGCTGTTTGACCCGGCCTACGGCACCTTCGTGGTGGAGCTGGCCGCCGGCGAGACGGCCCAATCGGTGGTGACGCGCCTGGAGGATGCGGGCCTGGCCTCCAACGTGGATGTGGTGGCCCTGGGCACGGTGACCGAGGAGTACGCGCTGGCATGCGAGGGCGCCGTGGCCGATTTGGCGAAGGTGCAGGAGGCCTGGGAGTGTGGTATCGAGGGCGTGTTCCCCTACCGCACCAGCGCCGAGGATCGCGCGGCGGCCGAGGAAGTGCCCGCCATCAGCTTTGCGGGGAGCGCCCCGGCGGTGTTCACGGGTGAGGCCATCGCCCGCCCGCGGGTGGTCATCCCGGTGTTCCCCGGCAACAACTGCGAGTACGATTCCGCGGCCGCCTTCGAGCGAGCGGGCGCAGTGCCCACGGTGTATGTGGTGAACAACCTGACGCCCGAGGCCGTGGCCGCCTCCACCGCCGAGCTGGCGCGGCTCATCGGCGAGTCGCAGATCGTCATGATTCCCGGCGGCTTCTCCGGCGGCGACGAGCCCGACGGCTCGGCGAAGTTCATCACCGCTTTCTTCCGCGCTCCCCAGGTGACCGAGGCCGTGCGCGATCTGCTGCAGCGCCGCGACGGCCTCATGCTCGGCATCTGCAACGGCTTCCAGGCCCTGGTGAAGCTGGGGCTCGTGCCCTTCGGCGACATCCGTCCCATGGACGCCGACTGCGCCACGCTCACCTTCAACGACATCGGGCGCCACCAGAGCACGCTCGTGCGCACCCGCGTGGCCAGCACCCTGTCGCCGTGGATGAGCCGCATGAATGTGGGCGACGTGCACACCGTGGCCATCAGCCACGGCGAGGGCCGCTTCGTGGCGCCGCCCGCGCTGCTGGACACCATGATCGCCGGCGGGCAGATCGCCACTCAGTATGTGGACGGGGCCGGTGTGCCCTCCATGGACTTGGCGGCGAACCCCAACGGATCCGTGCTCGCTATCGAGGGCATCACGAGCCCCGACGGCCGCGTGCTCGGCAAGATGGGCCACACCGAGCGTTCGGGCGCGGGCCTGTACAAGAACGCTTTCGGCAACACCTACCAGCCCCTCTTCGAGGGCGGTGTGGACTACTTCCGCGGCTAGGGACGGCCAGAGCGACAGCTAGAACGAGCGTCATCAACACCATCAACCAAGAAGGGGTCACCAGGCCCCTTCTTCATGTCAGGACGAGCGCGCACCTCCCCATCATGGGTTGCGCCACGGCCAGAGAGCGCTCCGTAGGGGCGGGCTTCAGCCCGCCCGCAAGCTGGAAGCGACTTGCGGCTCAAGATCGGAAAGAGAGGTGGGCTCGGCGGGTGGGAGCGATACGGTTACGGTTCCCTCGGCGGTGTTGCCGCAAAGATCGGTGGCGGTGAGCGTGTAGGTGCCAGAGGGAACGTCGAAGCGACAAATGACCCCGGAGCCTTCGGCCGCCGCGTCGCGCACACCGCTCTCGGCCGCTCCAAACCCGCTGGTTGCTTCGGCCTCGTCACCCGTGCCGCCATCGGTTGCTCCGCCTGCCATGCCATCTGCGCCGCCCTCGGCGCTTCCGGAAACCTCCATCGCCACGGGCTGGTGCACCGTGCCGTCCTCGTCGGTCAGTCGCACGTCGCCTATGCCCGATTCGTCAGTGAGCGTCACGACGGTCGCTCCGTGCTCGGTGGTCATGGCGGTTAGCCGGGGGCCGGCAGTATCGGTGGGGGCAGGCGGCTCCACAGCATCCGCGGCGGGCACGGGCGTCTCTTCGATCACCTCGGACGGCCCGAACGCGGGGCGCTCCATGGTGAAAGCGGCGCCCAGGCAACCCACCACGGCCAGAGCCGACACGGCGGCCACGGCGCGCACAGCCCCGTCGATCGGCCGCAGCCGCGCCGGTCGCGGGCGCGGTGCCACGCCTGTGGCCAGAGGCTCTTCCACCGCATCGGCCAGCAGCACGATGAAGGCGCCGCCGCGTGGCAGATCGCCCAGGCTCGCGCGCAGCTTGCCCAACGCGCGCCGCAGGGTGCGCTTCACGGTGCTGGGGGACAGTTCCATGGCCGCAGCGATATCGTCGATGCGCATTTCCTGGTAGAACCGCAGCAGCACCGCCTCGCGCTCGCGATCGTCCAGCACCTCGCGTAGCGCTCGGGCGAGCAATGCCTGCTCGTCGCGGGTGTTCGTGATAATGGCGGGATCGGCGGTATGCTCTGCCCGGGCTTCCTGCTTCTCGTTGTGTTCGGCCGCTTCCAGGTCGGCCGCTGGCGCGGGGATCTCGCGCGGGCGGCTCGTCCGCTCATAGTGGCGCAGGCACACATTGTGCGTAACGGTGTTCAGGTAGCCCACGAACGAGCGCGGACGAATCTTAGCGATGTTTTTCCAAGCGGTCAGATACACTTCCTGCAGCAGATCGGGGGCGACCTCTGCATTGGTTTTCGCAGCGATAGAGAAGAATTGCGCCTGGGCGGTAAGCCGATAGGCTTCCTCGAAGGCGCCCCGATCGCCTGTTTGCGCCTGAGCGACCAAGTGGGCGAGGTGTTCGTAGGGGTCCGTTTCCCGCATTCGCTTGCGCCCCTACAGTCCGAGTTCCTCGAAGAGGGCCGTGCGCCGCGCATCGTCGGAGGCCGCCATGCGCAGGTCGTCAAGGCGCCCTTCGGCCAAAAGGCGTTCAATCAGGGAACTGTAGCGGGCCTCGGCCTCTTGAGCGCCCTCGGCACGACCCTCGGCGCGACCCTCAGCAAGTCCCCGTTCTCGTCCCTCTTCCAATCCCTTTTTGCGGGCCAGGCGTTCCAAGATGCGGGCGCGACGGGCGTCGTTTTCCTCGATGGTGCTCACGCAGTAGAACACTTTGTCCACCCACTTCCGGTCGTTGTTTGCCTTGGCGACGATCTCGTCGATGCGCTGAACGAGCGAGCTTGCGCCGATGCTGCCATTTTGCGTGTAGTGTAGCAGATCGCGCAAGACCCCATCAGGCAAAGTGTCCCAAGCCTGTGCATTCAGGGCAATCCAATGGGAATTACAGTCAATTGAGAGGTCGGGCACCTCCGAGCAGCATCGCTCCAGGGTGTAAATGGGCAGATTGAGATCGAAGGGGTCGTGGGAGCACAGGAACACGATAAAGCTCTCGCACAGCTCGTCGTAGTCTTTGCCCGGCGCGAGAGTGGCCATGTCGAGGGCGGCCTGGTAGTAGCGGAAACGACGGCCCAACAGGGGCTCGGGGGCACATTGCATCTCGATGTCGTAGACCCGGTTGCCCTCGCGGGCGTATACGTCCATGCGCACGCCGCGGCTCTCGACGGCTGGTTCCAACACCTGCTCGGCGTTCAGGTACTCGATGCGATCGACGTCGATACCGAGCACGCAGTGGATGAATTGGCGGCAGACCGATTCGTCCAGCATGACGCGTCCGAACATCCAGCGATTAGTGAAGGCGAGGCGGGGGCGGCTCATGGGCGATCCTTTCGACGCGGCGGTTATGGTGGGAGCAGCGTATCAGGCGGCAACCGCGGTTTCGTCTCGGGAATCGCCGCCTGCGTGCCGTCGTGCGGTCGGGAAAAATTCGCCGGAAAGCCGTCCGCTTGTCGTAGCTGTGTCGGAGCGTGGCCGTCGGGTCATCGTGGGGGAGTCGCATCGAGCTTGCGCGGAAGCGTCTTCGCGGGTGTCAGAGGTTGCAGACGGTTCAGCGTCGGGGCGAATTGTGGTGAAGATGTGGGGGAACGGAATAATGACGGAAAGGGTGAACCGTTTCTTCCAGTTGGCGGATGTTTGATCTTGAATAGCTATCTTTTCACCCACACCTGGTAAATTGCGATAATGCGCGAGGAGGAAGCATCATGGGAAAACGCGAAGGGCTGCCTTGGGCAAGCCGGGAAAGGAAGCGAAGCACCCGCAATCTGCGTCCCGCGTCAGCCTTGCGACGCTCTTCTTTCCTCGGTCGACTTCTGCGCGCCTCGCTGGCGGTGATCTTGACTGCCGGCCTGCTTCCGTTGCTGCCGGTGGCACCTGTTGTGGAAGAAGCGGAGGCCTTGGCGGGCACGACGAATTACGAGGATGCGTTCAAGATAATCAATCGCCGTGGTACGCCAGGAGCCATCTCAGGAAACATATTGCGTGCCGCAAGCTATGTGAACGCAACTGACAGCGAAGTGGTGGGGGACTCTTACAGCTCGTCAGCTCTTCTTATCAGCAAGACAACGATGCCCCTGAGCATGACCTGGCGTGTGCGGGCTTCCGTGAGTTTCCGAAACTTCAGATTGCTAGCCAACTCCAGTGGCATGGGGGGAAATATGATGTTCGGCTTCACTGAGGGAAACAACGGGAGCTCTCTTAACGGGGTGATGCTGGCGCTGAACGCCAATGCCAACACGTCTGGTGGCTACACGGCCTATACGGCTCAGAGAAACATGGTCAACTCTAACGGGACAGACGTATCAGGGACAAGACAAAACATATCGTACTCTCCGATCTACGAGGTTACATTTGGCTATGATGCCGGAGCGGATAAGCTCACTATGGCCGGCGCAGGGTCAGATCGGGAATACCCAGGCGTGAGGGCCGCCCTGGGAAACAAGGATTCGGCGTACATGGTTCTCATGGGAACCCTTAATGCCCATTATGCCACCTTAGGGAAAAAGCCCCTTGTCAACATGGAAACCTATGTCGAGTTCAAGGGAGTGGAGCTGCCGAACCTCAACCCCGCGATCCGCGAGGTGAAGCTGTACGACGCGGGGGGGGGAGGCTCCTGGGGCCGAACGACGTGGTGAACTCCGGCGACAAGGTGCGCGTGGTGTGCCGCGTGTACAACAACAGCGGTTCGAAGGGCGAGGCGTACCCCACGACCCTCAAGCTGGTGGGCAGCATGACGAGCGGGTTCACCCCGTTCGCGGACTCTGGCCATCAGACGAGGGTGATGACGGGGACCGGGGCGGTGGTGTCCGCGTCGAGCCAGAAGATGGACGGCGCGACGGGCGTGTCCTTCACCCTGTCCGGAACCAACAACGTGAGCGACAGGACCACCGACACCGTCGTCGAGTACTGGGGCACCATCAGCGGCAGTGCGGGATCGGCGGTGACGGTCGGGCACCAGGCGACGGAGAACACCTTCGGCCTTTCGTCGAGCGCCGTGAAGACGACCCTCCTCAACGAGCGGCCCTTGAAGCCCGGCGACGGCTCGGGCTCGGGCGTGGCGGGCACCGACTACCACTACACGCGGCTGCCGGCCCCGAACGCCAACGGGTGGAACAACTCGCCGGTCACGGTGACGTTCTACCCCGGCGAGTTCGACCAGATGACGCTCACCCCCTCGGAGGGCGCGGCCAAGGTGCTCACGGGGGCCGACCCGGCCTGGACGCGGTCGGAGGACACGGCGGGTATCTCGCTGTCGAGCCAGGCCAAGGACACGGACACGGGCGCCGTCTCCACCCAGCGGGCCGGGCTGGTCAAGATCGACACCTCGGCCCCGCGCATCGAGAAGGACGCGGCCCTGGAGGCCTATACGCTCACCGACGTGTCCGCCGACCCGTCGAAGGCCACGTCGGGCATCTGGCGGCTGCACCGCACCGACTCCTCGGGCGCGGTGGCGGCGGGCGCGCGGGCCGGGGTCTACCAGCCGTTCGACCTGACGAACGGCGACGGGAAACCCACCCAGGCCGTGGGCAACCTGCCCAACGGCTGGTACGTGGCCGAGGACGCCGCCGGCAACCTCTCGGCGCCGCTGAAGGTGTCCGGGACCGAGCCGCCGAGCGTCGACCGCCCTGCGGGCAGCGTCGTGGATCCCGGCGATCCCGGCTACACCGCGCCCGTGGGGCCCGAGCTGGGCCCGGGGTCCGACCCCGTGCCCGACCCCACCGTCACCGAGGACGCCGAGGGGCTGAGGCACGCCGTCATCGAGGAGACGATCTCCCAGATGATCGACCCGGCTGCGCCTCCCTTCGGCGGCCTGCTGGGGCCGGACGAGGCGACCGCCATGATGGACTACCGCTACGCGGACTCCTCCGCGGCGGCGCCCACCGCCAAGGTGGACGCGCTGCTGGACGCCGACGGCAACCCCCTGGCCTCCTTCGACACCAAGGTGCCCGGCGAGTGCCTCATCCGCCGGGTGATCACCGACACCCAGGGCAACACCACCACGATCCTGCTGCATTACCAGACCACCCGCGACAACTGCCCGCCGGTGCGCCCGCTGCAGCCGAGCGACCCGGCCGACTCCGACAGTCCCCAGGTGCCGGGCGACCCGCTGGTGCCCACGGGCCCCGTGGCCACGCGCCCCGACGGCACCCAGCACGTCGAGGTGGCCTGTGACGTGACCGAGGCCGTCACCCACGGCACCATGGACGCCGCAGATGCCGAAGCCCTCTTCAAGCGCCACTTTGCCGCTACCGACGTCGACGGGGGCGACGGCGTCACCCTCACGGTGCAGTCGATGAAAAACGCAGTGGGGGGGTATCTCCTCCATTGACACCTCGCGGGCGGCCGACTACCTCATCACCTACCTGGTGCGCGACGCGACTGGCAATACGACAACTGTGCGCCTGACCTATCACCTGGTGTCGTCCCACGTGCCCGGCGTGGTGGTGACGCCTGATCCCGGCACCGACCCGAACCCGCGGCCTGGCGACGACCCGCTGAATCCCAAGCCGCGGCCCGTCGATCCGCCATACCCGCCTCGGGTGGATCCCGACGGCACCCAGCACGCGGTGATCGACGATGAGATGCGCGTGAAGGTGAAGGAGGGCGCCCAGCTGACCTTGGCCGACGCTCGCAGTCTGATGGAACGCCGCTACGCCTTCACGCCCGAGGGTGGCGGTGCGGTGACCGAGCTGAAACTGGCCCTGGCCGGCGGCGCGGGCAACTCAGTCTCCGCCATCGACCTGGGCCGTCCTGGAGCGTGGCGCATCACCTATAAGGTGGCCGACGCCAGCGGCAACACCATTACGGTGAACCTGCGCTACGTGGTGGCGACTGACGCGCCTACGGTGACGCCCACGCCCGACCCCGAGCGCCCGGGCGTGGGTCCCGGCGGCCAACCGCTGCCGCCAGGCGAGACGAACGTTGATCCCGAGACGGGCCTGACCCACACGGTGGTGACCGATCATGTGGTGACCCGCACGTCCGACTTGCTGCTGACGCCCGAGGCCATGGCCGAATTCATCGGCGCGCGCTACGATCTTGCCCCGGGTTCGTCGGGCGGCGGTACCGCCCCGTTGAGCGTTGTCCTCACGGCGGCGAGCGCTCGCGCTCAGGCGTCGACTGCGGCTTCTTCGGATATCGTGGCCGGCGAGGTGCGTCTTTTCAACGCCGCGGGCGCGCCTGCGCTGGTCATCGACTGTTCGGCGCCCGGCGTGTGGTACGCCGAGCAGGTGTTTTCCGACTCCTTTGGCGACACCACCACGCTGAAGCTCACCTACGAGCTGCGCGAGGGCGACGTCCAGGGCGGCATCTCCGACGACGGCAATGGCGGCTCCAATGGCGGCACCGGCAACGTGTCCGTGAGTGAGGCCGGGCCGCTGACCGGCGACGGCTCTGGTTTGGGACGCAGCCGGTGGGCATCGGCCATTCATCAGTTGCCCCAGACGGGCGGCATTCTGGGCCCCTGCCCGCTGCACATCATGTTCGTGCTGATCATGGTACTGTCGGGCGCCTACACCCTGATGCGCCTGCGCCAGGAATCGTCGGGGCGCGAGGAGCGCCGCCGTCGCGATGCCGAATGGAAGGAGTTTCGCCGTGAAGCTGTCCGATAAGCTGCTCTACGCCCTGTTCGTGCTGGCCGCCGTTGCCCTCGGCGCCCTTCGCTTCTGCTCGGCCGACTGGCTCTGGGCCATCGCGACCGTAGCCGTTGTGCTCGCCTGCGCCTTCCTCTTGCATCACCGCTGCCAGAAGGGCGCTCCCGATGCGCCAGAAAGGGAAAGACCGTAGGGGCGGCCTTCAGGCCGCCCGGGGTCGGGTGGGCCGTGGGTTGCTGCTACTGCCAGAGGCGGACTTCGGGGGTGAGGGCCACGCCGCTGGCTTCTTGTACGCGGTGCTGCACTTCGGCGATGAGGGCCAGCACGTCGGCGGCGGTGGCGCTGCCGGTGTTGACGACGAAGCCGGCATGCTTGGTGGACACCTGGGCGCCCCCGACGCACAGGCCCTGGCAACCGGCGTCCTGGATGAGCTTGCCGGCGAAGTAACCCTCGGGACGCTTGAAGGTGGATCCGGCCGAGGGCATCTCCAGGGGCTGCTTCTCGGCACGGCGCTGGGCGAGATCGTCCATGCGCGCGCGGATGGCGGCGGGGGAGTCGAGTCGCAGCTGGAGCATGGCGCTCAGCACCACCCAGCCCTCGTGCATCATGCGGCTCGTGCGATAGCCCCACGCCGCTTCGCTCGCGGGAATATCCGCGACCACCAGGCTTTCCCCATCTTCTTCTCCATGGGCGGCGTTGGCCGCGCGGCCTGTCTCCGTGATTTCGGTATCAGTTTCAAGATGCTCGGCATGCTCGGCCGCGCCCATCCCCAAGGCTGCGGCTGCGCGCGCCGGCATAAGGCAGCGGACGCTGACGGCTACATCGGAGAACTGGCCCTCGTAGGCGCCGGCGTTCATGATGGCGGCACCCCCGATGGTGCCGGGGATGCCGCTGGCGAACTCGTATCCGGCCAAGCCCGCCTTCCAGGCAGCCTCGGCTACGGCAGCGTTGGCGGCGCCGGCGCCGGCGCGCACCAGGCCGCCGGGCAGCACGTCCACGGTGGCGAAGTTGTCGGCGAATTGCAGGGTCACGCCGGGCAGTCCCTCGTCGGGCGCCAGCACGTTCGAGCCCGCGCCCAGGATGCGCAGGGGCACTCCGGCCTGGCGGCAGGCGGCGCAGACCGCGGCCACCTCGTCTTCGGTGCGGGGCCGCACGAGCCATTGAGCCGGCCCTCCGATGCGAAACGTCGTGTGCGCCGCCAGCGGCTCGTCGGCGAGCAGGTTTTCCGCGCCCACGATGGTGCGGATAGAATCGGAGAAGGTGGCGTCGGCCATGGGGTTCCTTTCGTGCGGTTGACGGGCGCGGGGCCGTGGTGCCCGCTTGTCATACCAGGTGGGTAACTGTTGGTGACCCGCACTGCTCATTGTACTAGAATACGCCCATGACGAAATCGCCTACATATCATTGTCGACGGGGACGCTAGCCATGGCGCGCAAGCATCCCGACATCAAACCCGCCACGCCGGGTATGGCCATTACGCTCATGCTGCTGTCCATTGTCTGCTTCATTATCGGACTGTGGGCGCTCATGGCCCTGACCCGTATTGTGCTGGGATAGCCTATGTGGTTGCGATTCACCTTGTACGACCTGCGGGTCATCGGCCACTATTTGGGCACCCTGGTGCTCTTCTTCGCCGTGCTCATGCTGGTGCCCCTGGGAACGGCGCTCGTGTTCCAGGAATGGGAACCGGCCTCCCGCTACCTTGTGGCCGCTGGCATCACCATGGTGGCCGGCTGCACCCTGCGCTTCTTGCGCATCGAGCCGGGCCGCCTGTCCCGCCGCCAGGCCCTGGCGGTCACAGGCTTTGCCTGGGTGGTGCTGGCGCTGTTCGCCTCCATCCCGCTGTACTTCTCGGGGCACTACGCTACCTACCTGGACGCCGTGTTCGACGGCGTGTCGGGTCTCACCACTACCGGCGCCTCGGTCATCGTGGACTTGGACCACCTCTCCTACGCCGACAACATGTTCCGCTTCGCCATGCACGCTCTCGGCGGTCTCGGCCTTATCGTCGTGGCCCTGTCCTTCGGGCTGTTCGGCCGCGGCGGCGGCGCGTCGCTGTTCTCGTCGGAGGGCCGCAGCGAGCACGTGGTGCCCAACGTGGTGCAGACCACCCAGTTCATCGCCCGCATCACGCTGATCATCGTCACCGTGGCCACGGCGGTCATCATGGGGCTGTGCCTGGGGCTCGGCATGGAGCCGGCCCGCGCCTTCCTCAATGCCCTGTGGGTATCCATCTCGGGCTTCCTCACCGGCGGCTTCACGCCGATGCAGCTCTCTATTATGTACTACCATTCCTTCCCCCTGGAATGCATCCTCATGGTGCTCATGATCCTGGGCTCCATCAGCTTCGTGCTGTACGCGGAAGTGTGGAAGGGCAACGTGGGCGCCTTCTTCAAGGACATCGAGACGAAGACCATGGTGCTGTGGATCGCGGTCATGGCCTTCGTGTTTACGGCCACGCTGTCGTCGTGGTCGCTGTTCGACGACATGCTGGCGCTGCTGCGCCGCGGCCTGTTCATGATCATCTCGGCCTTCACTACCACGGGCTTTCAAGTGGTCACCACCAACCAGATTACCACGGCGTTCTCCAACGGCGCCTTCCTCACCCTGGCCTTCATCATGGCCGTGGGCGGCAGCTCCGGGTCCACGGCGGGCGGCATCAAGTTTTCGCGCATGGGCATCATTCTGAAGTCCATCGTGGCGAACGTGAAGGAGGCCTTGGCCCCCGATTCGGCCCGCGTGGTGGTGGCCTATAACCACCTGGGCCGCCGCGTGCTCACGCCGAACATCGTGAAAGAGGCCATGACGGTGTTCATCCTGTACGTGATCACCTACGTCATCGGCGCGCTCGTGGGCATCGCCCACGGCGGCGAGGCCATTCCCGCCATCTTCGAGTCGGTGGCCATGACCTCCAACGGCGGCATCATCACGTCCATGGCCCACCCGGGCATGGCGCCCACGCTGGAGCTGTTCTACATTCTGCAGATGTGGGCTGGCCGTCTGGAATTCGTCACGCTGCTGGCGCTGATCGTGGAAGTGGGCGCGTCGCTTCTGCCCCGTCGGAAGGTGAAGCGTTCATGAGCCGGCTGAGAAAAGAAGGCCGCCTTCCCCTCTTCGGCCTGATCACCGCCGCGCTGGCGGGATGGCTTTTGGCTGTGGCCTGCGTGGCCGTGGGCGGCGCGGTCAGCGACGACGGCGCCGGTCCGTCCGAGCCCGCGCCTCAGGCGGCCTGGGCCGACAACCCCACCAACGAGGCGGTGCCCACCGACGACACCGGCGTGGTGGACCCCAACGCGGGGAAGGACAAGCAGCCCGACGGCAACAACGGCAACGGCACCGGGGCCGGCTCGGGCGCGAACACGGGCACCACCCCGCCCGCGGGCCCGGCGCCCCAGTCCGGCGACGGCGCGGCCCCCGACGGCGCGGGCACGCCCCCGGCCGACGGCGAGGGCGCCCCCGACGGCGAAGGCGCGGAAGGCGAAGGGGGCGCCGAGGGAGACAAACCCGTCGCGCCCCCCGTGCCGGTGCTGCCCGACCCCGTCTTCGGCGAGGGCACCAACCCCGACAACCTGATCAATCCCCAGCAGAAGCCCGACAGCTCGTTCATCTACGACACCTCCATCAGCGCGCTGCAGGACGCCGACTCCTACCTGAACAACCAAACGGTGCAGGTGACCGGCGAGGTGGTGGGCGACCGCATCAAAGCCGAGTTCGACCCCGGGTTCTGCTGGATCGTGCTGCAGGCCAACGACGATTCCTACGCCGAGGTGCCCGTGTTCATCGCCACCGATGCCACGGCCCCCATCGACACCTACGGTTCCTACGGCCGCAAGGGCACCACGCTGCAGGTGCGCGGCACCTTCCATCTGTCCTGTTCCGACCACGAGGGTCTTACCGACCTGCACGCCGACACCGTCACGGCCGTGGAAAAGGGCTCCATCACCGAGCAGACCCTGGACCCGAAGGCCTTCATTCCCGGCGGTATTCTCACGGTGCTGGGCCTGGTGATGCTGCTCGTGTTCCGTCATATGCGAGAGGGGCGCCGTTAATGGCCGATACGCTGCACACCGGCGAAGTGGTGAAGCTCGACCGGGGATATCCCCTCGTGCGATTCCCCGATGGCGAGACCCTGCGCTGCGAGCACGCCACGGCGCTGGTGAAGGGCTGCGACCAGCGCGCGGTGATCGGCGATGTGGTATCGGTGTCGGTGCCCGATGCCCACGACAAGGGCGTCATCGAGGCCATCGCGCCGCGCACCCGCGAATTCGTGCGGAAGGACCCCACCGAGCGTGCCGTGCCCCAGGTGCTGGCGGCCAACTTCGAGCGCGTCATCGTGGCCCAGCCCGTCAGCGAGGTGAACCTGCGCCGCCTGGAACGGGAACTGGTGCTGGCCTTCGAAACTGGCGCCGCGGTCACCGTGGTGCTGACCAAGGCCGACCTGGCCACCGACGATGAGGCCCTGGCCGCGGTGATGGACCAGGTGCGCGCCCTGGCCGGCCCCACCGCCGAGGTGCTGCTGGTGTCCGACACTGACCCCGCTTCCGTGGAGGCCGTGCGGCGGCTGCTGGCCCCCGACACCACCACGGTGCTCATCGGTCGCTCGGGCGTGGGGAAGTCGAGCCTGGTGAACATGCTGGTGGGCGAAGCGGTGCTGGACGTGGGCGCCGTGCGCGAGGGCGACGGCAAGGGGCGTCACACCACGGTGAGCCGCGAGATCGTGGCCGTGCCCGGAGCCGGCCGTATCGTGGACATGCCCGGGGTGCGCGGGCTGGGGCTGTGGGACGCCGATGCCGGCATCGAGGCCGCCTTCCCCGACATCGAGGACTTGGCCGAGCAGTGCCGCTTCCGCGACTGCACCCACCATGCCGAGCCCGGCTGCGCCGTGCGGGCGGCCGTGGAATCCGGGACAGTGCCCGTGGCGCGCTACGAGTCCTACCAGGCCTTAAAGCAGGAGATGGCCACGGTGAAGGACCGCCGCGAGCAGGCGCGCCGCCTCAACAAGGACAAGGCCCGCTACAGCAAGCAGTACCGCGCGAAAGGGGAGTCGTCCCGCAAAAAGCGCAAGGGCTAGCCGCGTTTGCTGTCGCTTTGGCCACGGCCGCCGCGCGAGCGCGCCCGAACCGTTACAATAGATGCGTTCGAGTTACCATCCTCGAAAGGAAACCCATGAACCCCGTTGTCATTATCCCCACCTTCATCTACCCGCGTCGCCATCGGGGCGGCTCCGACGTGGTGACCGCCTACGATCACCCCACGGCGCCCAATCAGCCCGGCGAGCTGGGGCGGTGTTTGGAATCGCTCGCGAAGGTGGAGGGCCTGGGGTTGGTGGTGATCCTCGTGTCGGCCGACATGTCCATCGAGGCCCAGGCCGCCGAAAAGGTGCAGGCCGTGGCCAACGCACATCCCGAGATCACCACGCTGGTGATCGGCGCGCCCGAGCTGGCGCTGATCGAGCAGCGCATGGCCCAGCTGAACATTGAGCGCCTGAACAAGGAGATCGGCCTGGCCGGCTACGGCGCCATCCGCAACCTGGGTCTGGTCATCGCCAACGTGCTCGGTTTCGACGCCGCGGTGTTTCTGGACGACGACGAGGTGGTGGACGACCCGCAGTTTCTACAGAAGGCCATGTACGGCCTGGGAAAGCTGACGCGCCAGGGCGTGCCCATCGTGGCCAAGACCGGTTACTACTTAAACGACGAGGGCTCCTATCTGTCGAAGTGGGAAGACAAGTGGTACAACCGCTTCTGGCAGCAGGGGCGCGCCTTCAACGAGTGGATCAGCAAGGCCATGCGCGGCCCGCGGCTTTCCCGTTCCAACCACGTGTGCGGCGGCTGTCTGGCCATTCACAAGGAGGCCTTCCGCCGTTTGGCCTTCGATCCGTGGATTGCCCGCGGCGAGGATCTGGACTACATGCTGAACCTGCGCATGTATGGGTCGGACATCTGGTTCGACAACCAATGGGTGCTGCGCCATCTGCCGCCGGCCTCGCCGAGCGAGGGCCTGCGCTTCCGCCAGGACATCTTCCGTTGGCTCTACGAGTACCGCAAGCTGGAATACAGCCGCGCCCTCATCGACTTGCAGCAGGTGAAGCCCGCGTCGCTGGAGCCTTATCCGGGCCCGTTCTTGGAGCCGGGCCTGCGCAGCCGCATTCGCCTGACCGCCTGGCTGCGCAGCTTCGGGCGCCCCGACAAGCGCGCCTATCGCCAGGCCGCCAAGGCCGCCACCGGCGCGGCGAACGCCTATGCCGAGGCGAATTGCGCGAAGTACTTCGAGTTCCAGTACGTGTGGCCCGAGGCCATGAAGCGCCTGGAAGCCGACCAGCTGCTGTCCTCGGCGCTGGTGCGCTCCAGCATGCTGCGCGTGCAGGATGTGGAAGCGGACATGGCGGGAATGCCCGAGGCCGCGCCCGTGACGGAAGCGATTGTGGGGGTTCCGGCGGGGGCGGCTCAGCCGGGGATGGCTCCCGCGGCTCCGGGTGTGCCGACGGCTCAGCCGGGTGCGGCGCCCGCGCCGACGGTGCCCCCTGTGCCGGCGGTGCCGCGACCGTCCATTGACGCGGGCGCGACGACGCAGATTCGCCTCGATTTGGCCGACTAGCAAGGCGGCGTGCGAACGTGGATGCCACTTTGATCATGGCCGCCGTCTCGCTCGTGGTGGGACTGGCGGTGGGCGTGCTGGCCGGCTTGCTCGGCGTGGGCGGCGGCACGCTGCTCGTGCCCATCTTCAAGCTGGGCTATGCCATGGATTCCCTCATGTGCACGGCTACCTCGCTGTTCACCATCATTCCCACCTCGGTTTCCGGGGCCCTTTCCCATATTCGGAACAAGACCTGCATCCCGCGGCTCGGCCTGGCCGCCGGCCTGGGCGGCGCGGTCACGTCGCCTCTGGGCGTGTGGCTGGCCACCCAGTCGCCCGACTGGGCCATCATGGGCGCTGCGGCACTCATCATCGTGTATTCGGCGACGACGATGTTCCGCAAGGCGCTGGCAGCCCCGAAGGTGCCCTGGCGCAAGAAGCAGTTCGCGGCCCAGGCCGCGGAAGGGGAGGGGGCGAGTGCGGGCGGCGCCGTCGATGGGGCCGCATCAGCATCCGGCGCCCTTTCCGCTTCCGCAGCAGTTTCCCCCGCCCCTGCGCCCCCCTCGGCCGCCGCTTCCCCGGCTGCCTCCCTCGCCGCCGAGAAGGACGCCGCCACCGTGGGCCCGCGCGAGCTGGCCATCGGGGTGGCCATCGGCCTGGTGGCGGGCCTCGCCTCGGGTTACGTGGGCGTGGGCGGCGGCTTCATCATGGTGCCGATGATGATCTCCATCGCGCACATCTCCATGCGCGTCACCTCGGGCACGTCGCTCATCGCCGTGATGATCCTGGCCGTGCCCGGCACCATCGCCCAGGCCCTGCTCGGCAACATCAACTGGATTGCCGGCATTGCCGTGGCCTGCGGCTCCATTCCCGGTGCCGCCCTGGGCGCGCGCTTGGTGCCCCGGGTGCCCGAGCGCCAGCTGCGCTTCCTGTTCGCGGGATTTCTCGTGGTGGCCGCGCTCATGCTGGTCGTCAACCAGCTGGGACTGTGGGGCTAGGCGCTCGCCTGCGGCAGCTTTGCTATACTGACGTCAACAACCTGGATGATCGGAGGCTGGCGTCGTGGCAACCCATGAGACCCAAAGCGCATGGACGCGCGGGATGGGCATTCCCAAATTCAACCAGGAGATGCTGGCGGTCACCATCGCGGCCATCGCGGCGGTTACCCTGGTGTGGGCCTTCCTCATGCCCGAGGCGCCAGTGCCCATTCTGGGGGCGGCCGGCGTGGTGTTCACCGTGTCGGTGGTCGTGGTCATCCGCCTGATGATGGACCCCGATTCCGTGCGCGCCCTGCAATCCGACGCCATGTTGCAGCTGGCTTCGTCCATGATCGACTCCATGGGCGAGGGTCTTACGGAAAAGGCTTCCCAGGAAGTGTGCGAGCTGCTGCTGCCGAACACCTCGGCTGTGGCCGTGGCCATCACCAATCGCGAATTCGTGCTGGGCTATGCCGGCTACCAGGAGGCGAACAATCCCTCGGGCATCCGCATCCGCACCACCGCCACCCATCAGGCCATCAAGGACGGCGAGACCCTGGTGCTGCTCAGCCCCGAGGCCATCGGCCTGCCCGTGCCCGCCGACGAGTGCCGCATCAAGGCCGCCATCGTGGAGCCTTTGTGGGTGGGCGATCGCGTGGAGGGCACCCTGAAGTTCTACTACCGCAACGCGAACAAAATCACCGAGACCCAGCGATCCATCGCCCACGGTTTCGCCCAGCTGCTTTCCACCCAGATGGCCGCCGTGGAGATGGAGACCCAGCGCAAGCTGGCCACCGCTATGGAATTGAAGATGTTGCAAACGCAGATCAACCCCCACTTCCTGTTCAACACCATCAACACCATCGCCTCGTTCATCCGCACCGATCCCATGAAGGCCCGCACCCTGCTGCGGGAGTTCGCCGTGTTCTACCGCCGCACCCTGGAGGACTCCACCGAGCGCATCTCGTTGGCCCGCGAGCTCGATCAGGTGCAGCGCTACTTCAACTTCGAGCTGGCCCGCTTCGGCGACGAGCGCCTGGGCCTGGAGGTGAATGCCAGTCCCGGCCTGCAGATCATGATGGTGCCGCCGTTTCTGGTGCAGCCCCTGGTGGAGAATGCCATCAAGCACGCCATGCCCTCGGAGGGCAAGCTGGTCATCACCGTGGAGGCCGTGGCCGACGGCGACGACGTGGTCATCGTGGTGGGCGACAACGGCGTGGGCATGAGCGAGGAGACCTGCGCCAACATCACCCAGGTGGAATCGTCCACGGGCCTGGGGATCGCGGTGAAGAACGTGCACGACCGCATGATCGGCTTCTTCGGGCCCGATGCCCAGATGGTGTACACGAGCGAGTTGGGCGTGGGTACCCAGGTGACCCTGCGCTGTCCCGGCTGCGCCAAGGTGACGGTGCCCGTGGAGGAGGTGGCCAGCGCTTCGGCGGCCGATGACGAGGTTGCTCAGGCCGCGGCGCGCAACGAGGCTACGGTGGCGCAGCTGGCCGAGCTGGTGGCTCAGGTTGACGGCGAGTAAATGCCCGCCGAACTTTCTGCCCTTCGAGCAGGTAAGCGTGGCTTTTTCGTATCGACAACGTCAGCGGGGTCGTATATCATCCCAGTAACTATCGATTTGCCTGTAGCTGTGAGGGGTTTCCGTGTTTGAATTCTTGTCGTCGCCTTTTGGTCTGGTCGCCGTGGGCCTGGGCGTTCTTGCGGTGGCTGTGCTGGCGTTGTGCCTGTGGATCACCACCCTGGATCGTCGTATGCGCGGCATGGCCGACGGCTTGGAAGCGGAACGCCGCAAGGTAGCCGAGATGCAGATGGTCATCGGCCGTCGCAACAACGCGGCCCGCAGCTATGGCGGCCGCCCGCGGGCCGGGCAGCCCGCGCCCCAGGCGGCTCCGCGGCCCGCGCCTGCGGCGGCCGGCGTGCCCATGGGGGCTCCGCAGCAGGGTGTGCCCATGGGGCATCCTGGTATGGCGGGCGCACCGGTAGCGGCTGCCGCAGCGGTGCCCCAGGCGGCTGCGGCTCCCACCCCGCGTCCGGCACCCCAGCCGGCCCCGCGTCCCGCGCCCGCAGCGCGGCCGGCGGCTGGTCCGGCCCCTGCGCCGGCGGGTCGCGCGCCCCAGGGTGTGTCGCGGCGCCGTGGCGGCGGGTGGGCGCCCGACGAGCAGCCCCAGGTAGCCTCCGAGCAGATGGCCGAGGCCTGGGTCCAGAGCGGCGGCTTCGGCCAGCAGCCCATCGTGGTGCCCGATAAGAAGATGTCGCGCAAGGCCCGTCGCGAGGCCGAGCGCGCGTTCGCCGCTCGCGCCGCCGCCGAGCTGGAGGCTCGCCAGGCCCGTCGCGCCGTGGAGGCTGCCGCAGCCGCACCGCCGGCGCGCTCCCAGGGCCAGCAGGGCATTCGCCCCTACGGCGGTCCGGCAGCTCCCACCCGCGGCTCCCATGCGCCGGCTCCCGTGCCGGGTACCCGCCCGGTGGCCCGCGGGGGTAGCGGATTCCCCGACCAATACGGCGCCCCCGCCGGTGCGCCCCAGGGACCGCTCGGTCGCGGTCGCCACGCCCGTTAAGGCTCAAACGCCAAAGGGCCGCCAGCATCTGAACTGCACCCCAATTCTTAGACGGGCTAATAAAGACTAAGCTGCAAGGGACT
>CANSES010000010.1 GCA_947645965.1 uncultured Enterorhabdus sp.
CTCGCGGGCGCCTTCGACCCCACCGAGGCCGAGATGGACGGCTACGTGGTGTCGGCGGCCGCGTCCATGGACGCCCCGGAGAAGGCCCGCGCCCTGCTGCGCCGCCAGGACGGCATGTTCTTCGCCGGCTACGATATCGCCGACCGCGCCCGGGTGCGCGGGGAAGTGGTGGCCGCCGAGGCCGATACGGTGCGCGCCCTGGGGCCGGCCGTGGACGCCATCGCCCGGGCCGACTGCACCTGCGTCTTCGGCAATCGCGAGATCATCGAGGCCTCCTCTGGTGGACTTACCGTGATCGACCTCCTCAACGAGTGAGGTATTCCGCTATAATTTGCCAGTCGATGAGAAAGGATGCCGTTCATGGCCGACAATTTGGGCTTCTCGCATATCACGGTCACCGCCGATGAGGACGAGGATATCGTCATCCAGGCGGGCATCGTGGATGAGCCGGCCGCCGAGGCGCCGAGTGTGAGCGCCCCGGAGGCGGAGGCGTCGCCCGCGGCCGATGAGGCCGACGAGGGCATCGAATCTGTCGAAGTTGCGGAGGCCGTCGAGGTCGCGCCCGCGCCGGCCGCCGAGCCCGAGCCGCCCACCCGATCGCGCCCTGCGGCCCCCGATGACGGCTACCGCGAGACCACCCTGGAGGACATCGAGAGCTCGAAGATGTCCGGCACCCAGAAGGCGGTCATCCTCGTGGCGGTACTCGGCATCGCCGCCTTCGTCCTCTGGTACCTCCTCGCGGGCTAGGCCCGCGCCCACCCATTCTTTTGAACGCAGCCCCAAACGAAGAAGGAAAGAACATGGTGAAGAACAACGCGAACGAGCCCGGCCGCCGTCCCAGCGAGGATGCCGACGGCAACGCCATGGGCCTGACCGAGGCCTTCCATCCCATCGCCTCCGACGGGTTCACCACGGTGATGAAGCCGGTGGGGGAGACCGGTTCCGTGGAGAGCGAAGAGGTGATCGAGGGCGCCGAGGGCACCTTCGAGGAAGTGGACCTGGGCGATAGCGAGCCTCTGGACGACGAGGGCCTGGCCGCCGGCGAGTCCTTCGGCAACGAGGAGGCCTTCGACGACTTCTACGCCGGCCGTCCCGCCCACGGCCGCGACGAGGACGAGCTTCCCGCCGCCGCGCCGCTGCCCACCATCTCCCACGCTGCCACCACCAAGCCCGCCTCCAAGGCCAAGGGCGCAGGGCCGCGCCACGGCCGCCACGCCCACGTGGCCACCGACAAGCAGGGCAAGCCCGCGGTGCCCGAGTACATGCGCAAGTCGCGCCGTATGCGCCGCATCCTCATCGCGGTGATCGTCATCCTCGTGCTGCTTTTGGGGGCTCTGTCCTACTTCGGCGTGCAGCTGTTCAAAGAGAACAACTCCACGGCCGTGCAGCAGGTCCAGAATACCGAGCAGGAGCAGGGGGCCATCCAGAGCGACCAGACCAACGACGCCTCCACCGAGACCGCCAAGACCACCACGGTGCCCAACCTGGTGGGCCTTCTGGGCCTCACGCAGGAAGAGGCCGTGGACAAGCTGCAGCACGGCGCCCAGGTGTCCAGCTCCCGCGAGGTGAACGAGGAAGGCAACCCCATCAAGACCGAGGCCCGCGTGGCTCTGACGGCCGAGCCGGCCGACGGGCGCACGGGCACTCCCACGGTGTATCTGGGCCTCGATGCCGAGGGCAAGATCGTCCAGGCCGGCTACTCGGCCTCCACCTCCTCGCTCGGCTACGGCTCGCTGTCCTTCGCCGATGCCGTGAGCAACGAGGACATCATCCAGAAGACGCTCGCCGAGGCCGGGGTGCCGGTGCCCGGTGATGCCGTAGCCCTGCCCGAGGATCCGGCCTCCTACACCACCTTCGACTCCGACGGCAAGACGCGCACCAAGGAGTACTGCTCGTTCTCGGGCACGGTGGATCTGGAGGGCGCCTCCCACACCTGGTCGGCGGTGCTGTCCTACGACTATTCCATGGCCAACGCCTCCGGCAACCTGGCCGATACCGTGCGCACCATCTTCATTTATGTAAACGCGTAAAAAGCCCCTTGCACGGAAGACGCGCTGACGCTATACTAGGCAAGCTGTTAATCAAGCGAGGGTTTTGCCCTCCACCTGGTTCGGCGCCTTCGGGTAGCTGATGGGTCTTCCGCAGAACATCTTTTGCGAATGGAGCCCGCCGCGCTCGTTGGAGCCGGCGGGTTTTTATGTGTGAGAACACGAAAGGGAGGTGAGCGCGATAGCTGCTCAAGAGCCGCGGCTCAACGACGAGATCACCACGCGCGAGTGCCGTCTGATCGATTTCGATGGGAACCAGATGGGCGTGTACCCCACTGCCCAGGCCCAGCGCATCGCCGACGACATGAATCTCGACCTGGTGGAGATCGCTCCGAACGCCGATCCGCCCGTCTGTCGCATCATGGACTACGGGAAGTTCAAGTACGATCAGGCCATCAAGGCCAAGCAGGCGCGTAAGAACCAGAACAAGATCGAGATCAAGGAGATGAAGTTCCGCCCGAAAATCGACGTGGGGGACTACACCACCAAGAAGAAGCACGTGCTGCGCTTCCTCGAGGGCGGCAACAAGGTGAAGATCACGATCATGTTCCGCGGTCGCGAGATGGCTCATCCCGAGCAGGGTCTCTCCATTCTGGAGCGTTTGGCCGACGACCTGAAGGACGTGGCGGTCATCGAGAACCAGCCGAAGATGGAGGGCCGCAACATGCACATGCTCATCGCTCCTCTGCCTGCAACGGCCAAGAAGAAAAAGGAAGCTAAGACTGACGAAGGAAAGGACAACTAATGCCCAAGATGAAGACCCATCGCGGTACCGCCAAGCGCGTCCGCGTGACCGGTTCCGGCAAGCTCATGCGCGCCAAGGCTTTCAAGAGCCACATCCTCACGAAGAAGAGCCAGAAGCGCAAGCGTAACTTCCGCCACGAGACCGAGGTTGCTCCGGCCGACACCAAGGTCGTCAAGCGCCAGCTCGGCCTTCGCTAGTTCTTCAGATTCTTTAGGAGTGATTAAGATATGCCTCGTGTAAAGCGTTCCGTTCATGCCCGCAAGAAGCGTCGTACCGTCCTCGCCCGTGCGAAGGGCTACTATGGTGCGAAGTCCCGTTCCTACCGTGCCGCGAAGGAGCAGGTGCAGCATTCGCTTCAGTACATGTACCGCGACCGTCGCAACAAGAAGCGCGAGATCCGTCGTCTGTGGATCACTCGCATCAACGCCGCGGCCCGCATCAACGGCCTGTCCTACTCGGTGTTCATGAACGGCCTGAAGAAGGCCGGCGTGACCCTGGACCGCAAGGTGCTCGCCGACATGGCCGTCAACGACGCGCCCGCTTTCGCCGCCCTGGTGGAGATCGCCAAGAAGGCCGTCGCCTAAGCGCTTTCAGTGCTTGATGAGAAAGGGACCCGTGAGGGTCCCTTTTTTTTGTGGGCGGGGCTTGGGCGGCTTACCTGGCTTGGACGGGCGGGCTGAAGGCCGCCCGTACGGGGCCATTGTGGTGAAAAATCCTTCGGCGTTAGGCGCTGCGGGCGACGAGTTTGTACTCGATGCGGGCAAAGGCGTCGTCCAGCTCGTCGAGGGGCTCGGAGGCCTCGTAGGCACCGGCCAGGCCCGTCTCGCCCATGAGCGTGGCGTGCAGGTAGCTCTCAGCGGCCAGGCGCGGCGATTCCTCGTCCAAGGTGACGCGGTCGATGCCGGCGGCTTCCAGGGCCGCGTCCAGCTCGGCGCCGAAGGACCGCGCGATCAGCACGTCCGCATCCATCTTCTTGAGGATATCGATGCTCTCCTGAATGGTGACTCCCATGTTGGGCACGTTGCAGCATCCGGCGATAATGCCGTGCTCCACCGCGTAGCAGGTGAAGCTCTCGCATCGGCTCGTCAGTGGGGCGACCAGCAGGCCGTCGCACGCAACAGCGATTTTCATGCACACATTCCCTTCCCCGTTTAACAACCATACGATACCCGAACCCGTCGCCGCTCGATGTGGAGTACGGCCAGTGGAGGAAAAAGGGCAGGCGAGGGACGAGCCCTTGAAAGAGCGCGGAGGTAAAGCGGCGCGGCTGCGAAAAGAAAGGCGGCCCGCAGGCCGCCTTGCCGAAAGCGAGGGAGGGCGCTAGCTCTTGCGGCCGCCGCGCTTGGCGGCGACGGCGGCGCGATGGGCGCGGCCGGGACGCAGGTCGGGACCCTTGCGATCGCCGTTGGCGCCGCGGGCCTTCTTCGAGCGGGCGGCACCGCTCTTGGGCGCGCCCTTCGTCGCGGGGCGGTTTCCTGCGCGCGATCCGGCGCGACCGGCAGTCGGGGCGGCGCCGGCGCCGGTGCTCTTGGCGGCCTTCTTCTTGCGGGTGTTGCGCTGGCGCCCCTCGGCGGCCTCTTCCTCGGCCCGGGCCTTCTCCCGGGCGCGGCGCTTCTCCTTCTTGGCCTGCTCGCGGGCGGCGGCGGCCAGCTCGGGGTCGTGCTTGGCGTTGGCGCGGGTGGCGCGGGCCGCGGCGGCCTCGGCGGCTTCCTCCAGGTTGAAGCCGCTCACCTCGATCTCGGGGATGGGGCGCTTGATGAGCTTCTCGATGGCGGCCAGCTCGTCTTTGTTCTCGGGGGCCACGAAGGTGACGGCGAAGCCCTCGGCGCCGGCGCGGCCCGTGCGGCCGATGCGGTGCACGTAGTCCTCGGCCTGGACGGGCACGTCGTAGTTCACCACATAGGACACCTCGTCCACGTCGATGCCGCGGGCGAGCACGTCGGTGGCCACGAGGATGTCGGTGGTGCCGGCGGCGAAGTTGTCCAGGGCGCGCTTGCGCTGGTTCTGGGAGCGGTCGGAATGGATGGCCTCGGCGTGGTAGCCGGCGCGCTTCAGCTTGCGGCAGGCCGCATCGGCGCGATGGCGCGTGCGGGCGAACACGATGACGCGCTTGGCGCCGCGCTCCTTCAGGAGGGCCGCCAGCAGGTCGGGCTTCAGGGTGTGGGGCACCCGCGCGATGTACTGGTCCACGGTGTCGGCCGTCTCGCCCTTGGCGGCGATCTGCACGATGGCCGGGTCGTTCAGCATGGCGTCCACCTGGGACAGCACGCCCTTGTCGATGGTGGCCGAGAAAAGCAGGGTCTGGCGCGTGGCCGGCGTGGCCTCCACGATGCGGCGCACCGAGGGCAGAAAGCCCATGTCCAACATGCGATCGGCCTCGTCCAGCACGAGGATCTGCACCTGGGAGAGGTCCACGGCCTTCTGGTTCATGAGATCGATGAGGCGGCCGGGGGTGGCGATGAGCACGTCCACACCGCGGGCCAGGCGGTCGATCTGGGGCTCGATGCGCACGCCGCCCACCACGTTGGCCACGCGCAGGCCGCGGCTCTTCGCGATGACGCCGCAGACCTCCTGGATCTGCATGGCCAGCTCGCGGGTGGGGGTGATGACGAGCATGGTGGGGCTCTTCTTGCGGTCGGCGCGCTGCAGGCGGTCGAGCGAGGGCAGCGAGAACGCGGCGGTCTTGCCCGTGCCGGTCTTGGCGGCGGCGATCATGTCGCGGCCCTGAAGGGCGAGCGGGATGGATTGGGCCTGGACGGGGGTGGGCTCGGCGTAGCCGAGCTTGTCCACGGCGGCCAGTACGGAATCGGACAGGCCGAGGTCGGCAAAGGTGGTCATGGGGTTCCTTTCAAGGGCTGGTATCGGCAGCGCGGCTCTTCCGCGCAGACGTTCGGATAGGGCGGGGAGCTAGCGGGTGTGAGCGGGCTTGCGTCCCCAGTAGAAGTGTATGAAATGGCGCGCCCGCAGCTTCCCGTCGCGCACCGGCTCCTTCGCGATGAGGCGGAAGGTGGCCCGGGCGATGTCCATGGCCGCCCGGGGCCGCCGCAGCAGCGACGCGTTGATGAGCATGGCGTCGGCCGAGGCCGGCTGCTCGCTGATGTGGCGCAGGGTGTCCAGAAGCTCGCGGGGCGTGGTGGCGGCCATGGCGGCGCCGGCGCCGGTGAGCATGCGCACATTGGCCTTCTCCTGGCCGTAGGCGCGCCCCAGCAGGATCATGGGCGCCCGCGCGCACAGACACTCGGTGACCGTGAGGCCGCCGGGCTTGCAGATGACCACGTCGGAGGCTTCCATCAGCTCGGCCATGGTGTTCACGTAGCCGAGCACGGTCACGTTGTCCAGGCCGTAGTCGGCCACCTCGCGGCGCACGCGGCGCTCGTATTCCTCGTCGGCGCCGGCCACGATGACCAGCTGCAGGGTGGGCAGGGTGTGCATGAAGGGCAGGATCTCGTCCAGGGCCTCGCGGAAGTGCACGTAGGGCCGCGGCAGCTTCGCGCCGGCCAGGGCGAGCACGATAAGCTTGTCGGCGGGCAGGCCCAGCTGCGCGCGGGCCGCGCTCTTCTCGTAGCTGTGGGAGAACGCCGGGCTCGCGGGGATGCCCGTGATGAGGATGCGGTCCTCGGGCACGCGCCGCGGGCGCAGCGTCTCGGCCATGGCCTCGTTGGCCACGCAGAACAGGTCGGTGTGCAGATGGGGCCACAGCCCCTCGGCCTCGTAGTCGGTGGGCACGCAGAGGATGGGGAAGGCCTGGCCCGTGAGCATGCGGGCGCTCACGGCCACGTTGGCCGCCGTGATGTGGGTGGCCACGATGGCCGTCGGGCGCACCGTGCGCACGAACTCGACGAACCTCGGGTACATCAGATGGGCCCAGATGGTGCCCCCGCCCCACAAAAGACGGCCGGTGAGCACGTAGCGCCAGGTGATGTCGTAGAAGGGCCGCGTCCAGCCTGTGAACATGGAGGCCGTGGCATCGCCGTCGAAGACGATGCGCCCGAAATCCAGGATGTCGAGCACCTCCACCCGCGCCCGGGCTTCCGGGGCATCGTCGCGGCCGGCGGCGCGGGCCTCGGCGCGCAGGTCCTCCACGGCCTCGGCGATGGCGTAGGCGGCGCTGCGGTGGCCGCTTCCCACGGAAGCGTGCACCACGAGAATGACGGGATCGCCCGCATCGGAGGCGGCGGCCAGGCGGCGCTCGCAGCTGTCGAGGGCGGAGGATGCGGCCAGCTCGGCGCCTTGCGAAACGGCAAGGGCGTCGGCGGCAGGAGCGGGATCAAGGGAGGCCGGCTCGGCGGTCTCGGGCAAGTCAGGTAATTTCATAGGGCCCATCATAGCGCATTTCCCGCCCCGCGGCCGTCGGGCGCGCTTTTTGACGCAGACTCGACGCATAAGCGGGGGAATGGGAAGGGGGGGGGCGGATTGCGGGCGGCGCTCGGTTGCGGGTCGCTGGGTAACGGGGGATTCGCAAAGATTTTGGACTTATGGCCCGCGGGGGCGTTTTACGGTACGATAATCTTTCCCATCAGAGAATTGCCGATTTTGGAGCTGTGCCCATGACCGATATCGCTACCGCATCGAACCCCGCCGCCACCGAGGCGCGCGTCGCCGCGGCCCGCCGCGGGGCGGGCGTGGCCGTGCTCGTGCCCTGCTACAACGAGGCCGTCACCATCGCCAAGGTGGTGGCCGACTTCCGCGAGGCCATGCCCGAGGCCGCCGTCTACGTCTACGACAACAACTCCACGGACGGCACCGCCGAGATCGCCGCGGCCGCCGGCGCGGTGGTGCGCCGGGAGTCCCGCCAGGGCAAGGGCAACGTGGTGCGCTCCATGTTCCGCGACGTCGACGCCGACATCTACCTCATGGTGGACGGCGACGACACCTACCCGGCCGGCGCGGCCGGCGACCTGGTGGCCCCCATCGCCGCCGACGAGGCGGACATGACCGTGGGCGACCGGCTGTCCAACGGCTCCTACGGCAAGGAGAACGACCGGCCCTTCCACGGCTTCGGCAACGACCTCGTGCGCTGGCTCATCCGGCTGATCTACGGCTACTCCTTCGACGACGTGATGACCGGCTACCGCGCCTTCTCCCGGGCCTTCGTCAAGACCATGCCCGTCATGAGCGCCGGCTTCCAGGTGGAGACCGAGATCTCCATCTGGGCGGTGGACCGCCGCTGGCGGGTGGCCGACGTGCCGGTGGACTACCGCGACCGGCCCGAGGGCAGCGTGTCGAAGCTGTCCACCGTCGGCGACGGCATGCTCGTGCTCGCGGCCATCGCGAGCCTGTTCCGCGACTACCGCCCCATGGCCTTCTTCGGGTGGCTCTCGCTCGTGCTCGTGGCCCTGGGCCTTCTGGCCGGCCTGCCCGTCGTGGGCGACTGGCTGGAGACCGGCCTGGTGCCCCGGCTGCCCTCGGCGGTGCTCGCCATCGCGCTCGTGCTGTGCGGGGCGCTCTCGGCCACGGCCGGCCTCATCCTGGACACCGTGGCCAAGTCCCACCGCCGCCAGTGGGAGCTGGACGTGTACCGGGTGATGGAGGACGGCGGCCGCTAAGGAGGGGCGCCCGCAGGGGTGTCGGCGCAACGGATCGAAACGAAAGAGCGAGCGGGCCTGCGGGCCCGCTTTCTTTATGGGGAAGGGAAGGGGGGGGCGGAAAGGAGATCGCCTCGCCGCGCCACCTCGCGCCGACGTTACCCCCGTTCCCCGCGCGGGCAACAAAAAAAGGCGAACCCGACGGCTCGCCTCGATCATTCGTGGTGCCCCCAACGGGAATCGAACCCGTGTCTCAGCCTTGAAAGGGCCGCGTCCTGACCTCTAGACTATGGGGACGTGCAAAATAGCTTATATAGTATGGCAGACCTTCAAAACCTTTGCAAGGGACCATTTGAGAATTTTTTATCAACTTGCCAACGCGCCTTGCGCAACGGAGAAGCGGGGCAGAGAATGATACGTTGGCATCAAACGGATCGGCGGCCAAGCGACGGAAGGGCCTATGAAGTACCTGTTCCAACAGTTCATGAAGTTCGGCGTGGTGGGCGTGATCGCCTTCGTCATCGACTACGGCCTCATGGTGGCCTTGACCGAGCTGGCGGGCATCGAGTACCTCATCAGCGCCACCATCTCGTTCATCGTGTCGGTGGTGTTCAACTACCTGGCCTCTATGCGCTACGTGTTCACGCACAAGGAGGGCCTGTCGCGGCGCCGCGAGTTCGTCATCTTCGTGGTGCTGTCCACCATCGGTCTGGGCATCAACGACGGCCTCATGTGGGTGGGCACGTCGCTGTTCGGCATCAGCTACCTCATCACGAAGATCGGGGCCACGGCCATCGTGATGGTGTTCAATTTCGTAACGCGCAAGAAGTTCCTCGATGCGGGCCCGACCGCGCTCGCCACGTTTGCCGGCAGCGATGACGGGACCGTCGAGCCGATCGACGCGCGTCCCTAGACGAAGAGAAAGAGCGAGACCATGGCCCTTGACCCATCCTGCGGGCGCATCGCGCTCATCGCGAATCCGGCTGCCCAGAACGGGCGCGGGGCCTGGGCGGCCGTGGAGGCTGCCAGCCTGCTGCGCACCCGCGTGGGCGACGAGGGCTTCCAGCTGCTGCTGACGGAGCGCCCGCGCCACGCCACGGCCCTGGCCGCCTCCCTGGATCCGTCGGTGGGCACCGTGGTGGCCCTCGGCGGCGACGGCCTCATCAGCGAGGTGGCCGCCGGCCTCATGGAGCGCCCCGCCGAGGCGCGGCCGGCCCTCGGCGTGATCCCCGTGGGCTCGGGCAACGACTACGCCGCCAGCCTGGGCGTGCCCACGGCCATCGGCCGAGCCATCGACTGTGTGCTGGCCCGCCGTACTGCCGTGGTCGACGTAGGGCGGGTGAACGGGCGGTATTTCGTGGAGACGCTCTCCTTCGGCCTGGACGCGGCCATCGCCCTGGACACCGTGGAGCGTCGCGTGCGCACGGGGCGCACGGGCACGCGCCTGTATCTGGAATCGGCCGTGGACCAGCTGTTCCGCCATCTGAGTATCTACGACTTCACCCTGAACGTCCTGGAGGCGCCCCCGGGGCTCGCCCCCATCTACCTGAAGGAGAGCTGCTATCTGTTCGCCGTGCAGATCGGCCCCACCTACGGCGGGCACTTCCGCATCTGTCCCGCGGCCGAGCTGGACGATGGGCTGCTCGATCTCTGCTACGCCACGCCGCACCTGAGTCCGTGGAAGGCCCTGGCGGTGCTGCTGGCGGCCAAGGGCGGCCACCACACGGGCAACCGCCACATCCACCTCGATCGGGCGAGCCGCCTCGTGCTGGATTTCGCCGAGGAGCCTCCCGGCCAGATAGACGGCGAGAAGATCGAGGGCACCCACTTCGAGATCGACTGCATCCCGCGCGCCCTCACGGTGATCGTAGGGAAGTAGGGCACCGCGCGGGCCCTTTCGGCGTGAGCAGGGGAGGCCCGATCGATGCGGGGCCGGCTTCCCGTCGTGCCGTCCGTGGGGGATTTTGAGGTTTTGCGGCGCGGCGGCTCCATTTGCACTATAATAGCCTGCGCCCGAGAACGGGCACCCTTAAGCGCCCTCGTAGCTCAGGGGATAGAGCACTTGCCTCCGGAGCAAGGTGCCGCAGGTTCGAATCCTGTCGAGGGCACCATGATTGACCAGGGCGGGCCGCAGGCTCGCCCTTTTTCGTTGCCGCGGCCGCAGCCCTTCGCATCCTGTCGCGGCGGCCGCCCGAGCGCTCGCGGCCGCGCCGCGCCGCGCATCCGTTCCGCCACCCGACCGAAGGAGTTCCCATGACCGAGACCGTCCGCATCGAGCGCATGAGCTACGGGCCCGCGGCCGTGGGCCGCCTGGCCGACGGCAAGACGGTGTTCGTGGAAGGGGCCGTGCCGGGTGATGTGGCCGAGGTGCAGCTGTGCGAGGAGAAGCCCCGCTTCGCCCGCGGCCGCGCGGTGGCCGTCCTGGAGCCCTCGCCCGATCGCGTGGCGCCTCCCTGCGCGGCGGGCTGCGGGGGATGTCCCTGGGCGCATCTGAGATACGGGGCCCAGCGCGCCGCCAAGCGCGACAGCGTCGTGAGCGCCCTGGTGCGCACGGCCCATCTGCCGGCCGAGCGGGCCGAGGCGCTGGTGGCGCCCTGCGCGGGCTCGAAGCGCGAGTGGGGCTACCGCAACAAGTTGGAGCTGGCCTGCGGCACCGATAGGGCCGGCCGCCTCGTTTTGGGGATGCGCCCCGAGGGCGGCAGCGAGCTTATCGCCCTGGACGCCTGCCCGCTCGCCAACCGCCTCATTGAAAAGGCCCCCAAGGCCCTGCGCGGGGCCCTGCGCTTTCTGGCCGGCAACGAGGACCTGGGCATCTTCCGCGTGGGGGTGCGCGGCAGCCTGCGCACCAAGGACGTGGAGGTGGCCCTGTGGACGACGCCGGGCCCCTTCCCGCGGGCCGCGGCGGCCAAGACCTTAAGCTCGGCCTGCAAGAACACCTCGCTCGTGCGCGTCATCGCCGAGCCGGGCCGCGCTCGCAAGGTGAAGAAGGTGGAGGCCATCGCCGGCAAGGGCTGCTGGGAGGAGGAACTGGCCGGTGCGCGCTTCCTCACGAGCGCCCCGTCGTTCTTCCAGGTGAACACCGCCCAGGCCGAGCAGCTGGTGGCTTTGGTGCAGGAGGGCCTGGCGTTGGAAGAGGGCGCCTATGTGGCCGACCTCTACGCCGGCGGCGGCACCTTCTCGGTGCCCTTGGCCGCGGCCGGGGCCGACGTGGTGGCCGTGGAGTCGGCCGGCTCCTCGGTGCGCGATCTGCGCCGCAACGCCGAGCGGGCCGGGGTGGACATCGAGGTCATCGGGGGGGACACGGCCCGCGAGCTGCCCGAGTTGGGCGAGCTGGACGCCCTGGTGGTGGACCCCCCGCGGGCGGGCCTGGCCCCCGGCGTGGTGGACTCCATCGCCGCGGCGGCCCCGGCGCGGGTGGCCTACGTCAGCTGCGACCCCCAGACCTGGGCCCGGGACGTGGCGCTGTTCGAGGCGGCGGGCTACCGCCTGACCGCCGCGACGCCCGTCGACCTCTTTCCTCAGACCTACCATGTGGAAGTGGTTAGCATTTTCACGCGCGAACGTTCCTAACCTGCTAGAATCAGTCACCGTATGCAAAGAAATGCTTCGCGCGAGCGTGCCTCTGGAACCAGCCGCCGCGAAGCCCCCAGGGAAAAGGAGTGCCGACCATGGCTCTGTACACCCCCGAATACCAGCCCACCGGCAGCGAGATCGCCGTCATCAACACCTCCAAGGGCACCGTCCGCGTGCAGCTGGCCGGAGCTGACGCCCCCATCCACGTGGGCAACTTCGTGGAGCTGGCCCAGAAGGGCTTCTACGACGGTCTGAAGTTCCACCGCTACGTGCCCGGGTTCGTGATCCAGGGCGGCTGCCCCAACACCCGCGAGGCCACGCCCGAGCAGGTGGCGGCCGGCCGCGCCGCCGGTTTCGCCCCCTTCGGCACCGGTAACCCGGGCTACTCCATCAAGGAGGAGTTCACCACCAACCCGCACAACTCCCACGAGGACGGCGCTCTGGCCATGGCCCGCTCCATGGACCCGAACTCCGCCGGCTCCCAGTTCTACCTGTGCCTGGGCCCTCAGCACAACCTGGATTCCGGCTACACCGTGTTCGGCCAGACCATTGAGGGCAAGGATGTCATCGGACAGCTCCGTGCCGGCGACGTCATCGAGTCGATCACCATCGAGAACGCCTAGCGCACCCCGCCGCCGCGCCGTACGGCGCGGCTCTCTCGCGCAGATGCGCCCCACGTCTTGCCGCCCGTAGGACCAAGTGAAGGAAGTCTATGAACAACGAGTTATTCGATCGAGCAAACGAGCGCTACCGCCTGCGTGATTTCCGCGGGGCGCTGCTCACGTTCACGGAATGCCTGCAAGACGCCCAGTCTCCCTTGGCGCCGGGCGAGATGGGCCTTCTGTACCACCAGATCGGCAACTGCCTGGTGAAGCTGAAGAACCCCCGCGAGGCCATCCAGGCCTACAGCCAGGCCACGGCCGACCCCGCCTACGGGGCACTCGGCACCGTGGAGTGCAACTTGGGCATGGCCTACGCCTCGCTGCGCGACTACGACAACGCCATCCGCTACTTCGAGCAGTCGGTGGGCGACGACAGCAACCCCACGCCCTACAAGTCCTACATGGGCATGGGCAACGCCCTCATGAAGCTGGGCAAGTCCGCCGAGGCCGGCGTGGCCTTCCGCGAGGCGGCCCTGGATGAGGCCAACCCCGATCCCACCAAGGCCCTGCTGAACCTGGGCGTCTGTTTCATGGCCCTGAACCGCCCGGCCGATGCCGTGGCCTCCTATGAGAGCGCCATGCAGTTCGACATGCTGTCCTCCACCCGCAACAAGCTGCAGGCCTCCCTCGGTCAGGCCTATGTGGCCTGCGGCCAGATGGAGAAGGCCGTGCACGCCTTCGAGGAGGCCATCGCCGACAAGACCTACTTCCTGTCCGATTCCGCCAGCGTGGACTACCAGCGCGCCGTGGGCGCGGTGGCCCAGGGCACGTCCGAGCAGAACCAGGCCACCCAGGTGCTGCAGCTGGCCGACATGTCCGGCCTCGATGTGGCCGCCGACGGCTCCAGCGTCTACGACATGGAGACCTACGACGAGGGTGCGGCCGATCCGTTCTACTACGACGAGCCCTACGAGGCCGATCCCCAGAACTTCCCCGGCTACGTGGGCGCCTACGAGAACGTGGACAACGACCGCTTCTTCACCGCCACCGACGCCGAGCTGGAGCAGTGGAGCCGCGGCCTTGCCAAGCAGGATCGCAAGCGCCGCAACGTGGGCCTGAAGATCCTGCTGTTCTTCGTGGTCGTGGTCGTGCTGGCCGCCGCCGCGGGCGTGTTCGCCTATACCCAGGGCTACGGCTGGCCCACCCAGGAATCGGTGGTGAAAGAGCTGTTCGCCGATCCGGCCGCCGCCAAGGACAAGGTGTTCATGCCCGACATCCAGGAGTCGAACATCACCTCCATGCTCGATCCGGTCATCGCCGACCCCAATGTCATCGTGGACGGCATGAACCGCTCCATGGCCGACTCCGTCGTGTACGCCACCGCGGCCACGGGCAACGGCGGCACCGTCACCTACAAGATCTCCATGCTGCGCGACGGCATCGGCTGGAAGGTCGCGAACATCGAGCTATACTTCCCGAGCCAGAGCTAGGCGCTGGCCCCTACGGCATAACCGGCCCGCCTTCTGCGCGGGCCGTTTGCATGACCTGAACCCCATTTCGAAAGGATACCCATGGCTATTCAGAAGACCTACTCCATGATCAAGCCCGACGGCGTGCGCAACGGCCACATCGGCGAGATCATCAACCGCTTCGAGCGCGCCGGCCTCACCGTCGAGCGCATGGAGCTCGGCATGGTCACCCCCGAGCAGGCCGCTGCCAACTACAAGGAGCACGAGGGCAAGCCCTTCTACGAGGGCCTCATCGCCTACATCACCTCCGGTCCCGTGGTGAAGATGGTCATCTCCGGCGAGGGCGCCGTGGCCAAGTGCCGTTCCCTCATGGGTGCCACCAACCCGGCCGAGGCGGCCCCGGGCACCATCCGCGGCGATTTCGGCCTGATCATGGACGAGAACGTGATCCACGGCTCCGACAGCCCCGAGTCCGCCGAGCGCGAGATCGCGATCTTCTTCAACTAAGACGACGCTTTTTAAGCCTGCGTTTCGAAAGGGCGCGTCCTGCGGGGCGCGCCCTTTTGTGTTCATCTGGTTTTTCGGCCGCCAATCGATGGGGGCTGGGCGCGGGGTTGCCCAACCGTTACCATAAAGGGCGACTAGAAGCCGCGAGCGACAAAGGAACCGACCGCCTATGTTGTACCGTGTCATCGACCGTGACGATTTGCCCTCGCTCGTCGCGGCCTTCATGGAGCGCTATGAAGTGATCGCGCCGGTCAAGCGCGGGGCGGGCTACGTGTTCTCGCCCGTCGATTCCTTCGACGAGATCTGCATCGACTATCCCTCGACCATCGCCTCGCCGAAGAAGTACCTGCTGCCGCCCACCGAGACGCTCTTCGAGTTCAACGCCGTGGAAAACGCCGTGACCGACTACACCGAGGAAGTGCGGCCCCGGGTGCTGTTCGGCGTGCACGCCTGCGACATCAACGGCCTCACGAACCTGGGCAGCGTGTTCACCGACCCGCGCTATCCCGATCCCTACTTCCAGGCCCATCGCAGCGCCACCCTCATCGTGGGCGTGGGCTGCATGCCCTCCGAGCACTGCTTCTGCAACCTGATGGATTCGGAAGAGGCGCGCCCGGGCTACGACCTGTTCCTCACGGCCATTGGCGAGCGCTACCTGGTGTCCATCGGCTCGGTCGTGGGCGCCAACATCTTGGAAGGGGCCTGCGACGTGCGGGAGGCTACCGACGGCGACCGTATCGCCTTCCGCGCCGTGACCCGTGCCCGCCAGGAGGCCTTCAACCCCGCCATCCCCGACATCCAGGAGATCCCCATGCTCATGGATGCCTTCCACGAGGATGCGTTCTGGGGCGAGCTGGGCGAGCGCTGCCTGTCGTGCAACGCCTGCGCCAGCGTGTGTCCCACCTGCTACTGCTTCGATATCCGCGACACGCTGGACCCTGGCGGCGCGAGCGGGCGGCGCGAGAGGGTGTGGGACGCCTGCACCTCGCCGCAGTTCGCCATGGTGGCCGGCGGCCACAACTTCCGCCCCACGGCCACCGAGCGGGTGCGCCACCGCATGTACCACAAGCTGAACGGCTTTCTGGCCACCCACGAGCGCAGTCTCTGCGTGGGCTGCGGGCGCTGCGCGGCGGCCTGCAAGGTGCGCATCAGCCCCATCGAGGTGCTGCGGTTCTTCGAGAGAAAGGGGACCGACGATGCCTGCTAGCGCCACGGCCGTGTCCATCCATCCCTTCCACGAGTCGGGCCGCGTCCTCACGGGCGCGGAGATGATGCACGCCAACCCCTATCGCCCCTGGCCGGCCCGCATCACCTCCATCACCGAGCTTACGGCCACCGAGACCCTCTTCGAGTTCCGCTTCATCGACGACTGCATCCGCGAGGCCTTCCGTCACGAGCCGGGTCAGTTCGTGGAGTTGTCGCTGTTCGGGGTGGGGGAGGCGCCCATCTCCATCTCGTCGTCGCCCACGAAGGAGGGCTTCATCGAGCTGTGCGTGCGCCGTGCCGGCCGCTTCACCGAGCGGCTCCACCAGATGCAGTGCGGCGAGATCGTGGGCATCCGCGGGCCCTTCGGCCGCGGCTTTCCCCTGGAGGCCATGCGCGGCCACGACGTGCTGCTGGTGGCCGGGGGCCTCGGCATCGCGCCTTTGCGCTCGCTCATCAACAACATCCACGACGAGCGGTCCGACTTCGGGAAGGTGACCATCATCTACGGGTCGCGCAACCCCTCCGAGGTGATGTTCCGCCATCAGTTCGAGATGTGGCGTCATCGCAAGGACTTCGATCTGTACCTCACGGTGGATCACGCCGACGACAGCTGGGACGGCGAGGTGGGGCTTGTCACGCGGCCCTTCGCCAACCTGCAGATCGACGCCGACAACACCTTCGGCGCCTTGTGCGGGCCGCCGGTGATGTACCGGTTCGTGGTGGAGGAGATGCGCAAGAAGCAGATCAGCTACGACCGCATCTACATGAGCTTCGAGCGCCACATGAAGTGCGGCGTGGGCAAGTGCGGCCACTGCCAGATCGGCCATCAGTACTGCTGTATCGATGGCCCGGTGTTCAACTACTGGGAGGCCAAGAACATTCAGGAGTCGATGTAGCATGAACGAGATTCGCCGACCGTCCGAGGGCGCCGCGCCGCGCGTGGTGCTCATCGGCCTGGCCAGCTGCTTCGGCTGCCAGATCAACATCACCAACATCGAGGCGCACCTGCTGGAAGTGCTCGGCCAGATCGATATGGCCTACTGGCAGCTCACCTCGTCGGATCCCATGCCCGACGCCTTCGACGTGGCGGTGATCGAGGGGGCCGTGACCACGGAGGAGGCCCTGTCCACCGTGCGCGCGGCCCGCGAGCGCGCCCGCTGTGTCATTGCCATCGGGGCCTGCGCCGCCACCGGCGGCATCCCGGGCATGGCCGCCGACGACCTCGCCGCCCATAGCGCCCGCGTCTACGGGGACGCGGTGCCCGAGGCCTGCGGCGCCATGCGGGCGCCTCTGCCCGTGTCGGCCGTGGTGGACGTGGACTTCACGGTGCCCTGCTGCCCCATCGACCCCCTCCAGTTCGTGCGCGTGCTGGACGCGGCCCTCTACGGCAGTAACCGCCTGGAGGCCACCTCGGTGCTGTGCGGCGAGTGCAAGCGCAACGAGCGCGGCTGCTTCTTCCAGGACGGCACGCTGTGCCTGGGCCTGGTGACCCGCGGCGGCTGCGGGGCGAAGTGCCCGGCCCTGGGTCGTCCCTGCAACGGCTGCGCGGGCCTGTCGCCCGACGGGAACGTGGGGGCCGCCCGCTTCGTCGCGGCCCGCAACGGTATGGAGGTGCGCCGCTTCGACGACGCCCTGGCCATGTTCAACGCCGTGGCCTTGGCGGCCGCGGACGAGGAAGGGGAGAACCGATGAGCGCGACCCGCATTTCCGTGGATCACGTGGCCCGCGTGGAGGGCCACGGCGACATCCGCGTCGTCATTGAGGACGGGGCCGTGACCACCTGCGAGATGGCCGTGGTGGAGCCGGCGCGCCTGTTCGAGTCCATGGTGCTCGGGCGCTCCTTCGAGGAGGTGCCCTATATCGCCTCGCGGGTCTGCGGCATCTGCTCGGCGAGCCACGTCGTCACCGACCTGCGGGCCATCGAGCGCGTCTTCGGCGTCGCAGTGACCGACCGCACCGAGGCCCTGCGCGAGCTTCTGGTCTATGGCTCCTACTTGCAGAACCACGCTACCCATCTGTTCGTGTTCGCCGCCCCCGACTTCCTCGGCCACAAGTCGGTGTTCCCCCTGGCCGAGGTCAACCCCGACCTGTTGGAGCGGGCCTTGGGGCTGAAGGCTTTGGGCAACGAGCTGTGCACGCTGGTGGGCGGCCGATCCATCCACCCCATCACGGCCGTGGTGGGTGGCTTCACCCATGAGATCGATGCCGGCGAGTACCGCCGCCTCGCGGAGGCCATGGACGCCGCGCGCGACTTCGCCCTGGCCAGCGTGGATCTGTTCCGCGACTTCGACACCTTGGACATCCAGACTGAGGGCGACCTCCTGGCCATGGTGGCCCCGGGCGCCTATCCCGTCTGCACCTCCGATACTGCCTGCTTCGTGGAGGCGGGCTACGAGTTTTCCGCCCAAGAGGTGGAAGACGAGATCGAGGAGTACGCCGTGGGCCATTCCGGTGCCTTCCTGGCCCGCGCGCGGCGCACGGGGCGCCCCTATATGACCGCGGCTCTGGCTCGGGTGAACGCCAGCTGGGACGCTCTCTGCAAGGACGCGCGCTACGCCGCCGCCAAGGCCGGCTTGCGCCCGCCCGAGCGCAACCCCTTCACCAACAACATCGCCCAGGCCGTGGAGCTGGTGGACGTGCTCGATCGCTGCGCGGCCCTCTGCCGCCGCCTGGCCGCTGACGAGTTTGCGGGGGCGAGCGCGCCGGTACCCTTCACCGTGCGGGCCGGCCGCGGCGTCGGCTTCACCGAGGCCCCGCGCGGAGCGCTGTTCCATCTGCTGGAGCTGAACGGGGAAGGTCGCGTGACGCGGGCCTCCATCATGACGCCCACGGCCCAGAACATCGCGAATCTGGAGGCGGACATGCGCCAGCTGGCCGAGAAGATGGTGGCCGCCGGCTTCGACGGCGACATGATCCGCCTCGAGATCGAGAAGCTCGTCCGCGCCTACGATCCCTGCCTGTCCTGCAGCGTCCACTAGCGGTCGGGGAGCGGGCGGGCTGAAGCCCGCCCCTACGGCGGCGGCGCATCGGACGGCGACGGTGTCGCGCACGGGGCCGCCGGTGGCGGCGCGCGTCGGTCACCGGCGGTGTCGCGCACCCTTCCACCTATGGAGTTTCTACGCCTACGCTGGGGGTGTGCTAAAATCTAAGGCTGACTGTAACCTATACGTACTCGAAGGGTTTGCCTGTATGTCATTCCTTGATATGTTCTCCAGCCTGACGGGCCAAATGTCCGCGGACATGGCCATCGACCTGGGGACTGCCAATACCCTTGTTGCCATTACCGGCGAGGGCATCGTCATCAACGAGCCCTCGGTCGTCGCCATAGAGAAGTCCACCCATCGCGTCCTGGCCGTCGGCCACGAGGCGAAGAACATGATCAACCACACGCCGGAGGCCTTCTCGGCGGAGCATCCGCTCAAAGACGGCGTCATCGCCGACTACGACGTGACCGAGGCGATGCTGTCGGCCTTCATCAACAAGGCCTCTGAGCGCAAGTACCCCTGGCAGCCCAAGCCCCGCATCGTCATCTGCATTCCCTGCGGCGCCACCTCGGTGGAGAAGCGCGCCGTGTTCGAGGCCGCCATCCAGGCCGGCGCCCGCCAGGCCTACCTCATCGAGGAGCCCATGGCCGCCGCCATGGGCGCCGATCTGCCCGTGACCGAGCCCACTGGCTCCATGGTGGTGGACATCGGCGGCGGCACCACGGAGGTGGCCGTCATCTCGCTCGGCGGCATCGTGACCTCCTCCAGCCTGCGCCTTGCCGGCAACCGCCTTGACGAGGCCATCGCCATGCACCTGCGCGATCTGTTGGGCATTAAGATCGGCGAGCGCACGGCCGAGGTTATCAAGATCAAGATCGGCTCCATCCTGCCCTTCGAGGACGGCCGCGAGCGTGACATGATCATCTCGGGCCAGGACGTCTACACCGAGCAGCCCAAGGAAGTGACCATCCAGTCCGAGGACGTGCGCGCGGCTCTGCAGGCTCCCATCGAGGAGATGGTGCTGCACATCAAGGACACCTTCAAGAAGACCAACCCCGACCTGGCCAGCGATATCATCCAGAACGGTATCCTGCTCACGGGCGGCGGCGGCCTTCTGTCGGGTCTGGACCGCTACCTCACCGACAAGCTGGAGATCCCCGTGTGGGTGTCCGAGACGGCGCTCACCAACGTGGTGTCCGGCTGCCTGAAGGTGCTTGAGACGCCCACGGCCCTCAAGCAGACCCTCATGCGCTCCAAATAAGGGCGATCTCAGACCCCATGGCTCTCAACTTCCAGAACAACAGCCCCGCGCCGGTCGGCCGGGTGTCCCTCATTATTGCCCTCGTCGTGGCCCTGGGCCTCGTGGGGGTTTACGCCGCCGAAGGGCCGAACGGCCCGCTGCACAAGGTGCAGGCGGCCGTGGCCGGCATCGCGGCGCCCGTTCAGTCTCTCGGCGCGCCGGTGGGCCAGGCCACCGAGGGCGCGGCCGAGGCCGTCGCCGACAACGGCGTCTCCGAGGAGACCTTGAGCGCCCTGAAGGAGCAGAACGCGCAGCTGACCCAGCTGGCGGTCCAGGGCGAGGAGTACCGCCTGGCCGCCCAGCGCCTCGAGGCTTTGCTGGGTATGCGCGACGTGTACGAGATCGAGGGCCCCGTGGGCCGCGTCATCGGCCGGTCCACCGACGCCTGGAACCAGGACATCACCCTGGATGTGGGCTCGAACCAGGGGGTGGAGTCGGGTCTGACCGTCATGGGTGCCACGGGCGTCATCGGCCAGGTGATCTCGGTGGCCCCCAACAGCTGCCGCGTGCGCCTGCTGTCCGATCCCCAGTCCGGGGCGGCGGCCATCGTGCAGTCGAGCCGCGCCGAGGGCATCGTCCGCGGTTCTCTGGACGGCCTGCTCTACCTTGAGAACATCGGCGCCGACGTGAACATCCAGGTGGGCGACGTGGTGCTCACGAGCGGCCTGGGCGGCAGCTACACCCCCGGTCTGCTCATCGGCACCGTGGCCCGTGTGGAGGGCAGCGCCGGCAACGATTCCCGCCGCATCGTGGTGGCTCCCAACGGCCAGGTGTCGCTTCTGGAAGAGGCCATGGTGGTGTTCAGCGCCGCCTCCGACGCCGTGGACCGCAGCGTGCCCGTGGTGGCCGTGGAAGACGGCCAGGACGAGGACGACGAAGGCGGCCAGAACGGGGCCGGCGAAGGTGGTGCGGGTGATAACGCCCAGGGCGACGGCGCCTCCGATGAGGGGGAGGGCAACTGATGGAGGTCACCCGCGAGACCGTCGCCGGCCTCATCGGCGGCGCGGTGGCCGTCCTGCTCCAGATCATCTTGGCCCCCTCCATCGCCCTGGCGGCGGCCGTGCCCAACTTCATCGTGGTGTTCTGCGTGGTGCGGGCCGTGGCCTGCCCCGACCACGCGGGGCTGCTCCTGCCCTTCATCCTGGGGCTTATCTTCGACTTGGTGGGCGGCGGCCCGGTGGGGGCCATGGCCCTTGTGCTCGTGCTGGTAACATTTCTCGCCTCCCGGGCCTATCTGGCGCTCAACAACGATACTCTGTTCATGCCTGCGGCCATCCTGCTCGCCTCGATCATGCTGGTCGAGGTGCTCTACGGCATCATCGTCGTGGCCTGCGGTGCCGGGGTCTCCTTCGGCGAGGCCTTCCTGTACCGCGTGCTGCCCTGCATGCTGTACGACTGCGTTATCGGCCTGCTGTTCTATCCGATCGCGATTCGCGTTCTCGTCAGCCGTCCTCTGGGTCAGCCGGGAACGCCGCAACTGCGCTAAGAAGGGGGTAGCGATGATCGTCGCCCTTATCGCGGCCCTCGCGGCCGCTCTCACCGCCATCGTGGCCATTGCCGTGGTGTTCATGCTGCGCGCCCGCACCTCCACCCCCTCGGTGGGCAAGACGAAGAGCGTGCGCCAGCTGGACACCGTCGGCGTGGGCACCTCGCCCTTCGAGTCCACGAGCGCCGCGAAGGCGGCCCGCGAGGGAGAGGTGACGGTCTCCACCTCGGAGAGCGCCGCGGCTCAGAAGCCCTCCGACGGGCTCACCGGCCGTTTCGCCGCCCTGGGGGCCGCCGCCGCGGCCATCTTCGGCATCCTGACGGCGAAGCTGTGGACGATGCAGATCCTCGGCAATTCGGAATACGCCGACGCCGCCGAGCAGAACCTGTACACCACGGTGAACACCCCGGCGCCCCGCGGCTGCATCTACGACATGTTCGGCACCCCGCTCGTGGTGAACCGCACGAGCCAGACGGTGCTGGCCGACCCCGATGTGGCCGAGAACCGCGACGTGGTGCGCCGTCTGGCCACGGTGCTGGGCCTGCCGGTGAACGTGGTGTCCCAGCGCATCAAGGATTCCTCGGCCGGCGCCCAGAGCCTGCGCGTGGTGGCCTCCGACGTGCGCCTGCGCGACGTGGCCTTCATCGCTGAGCACGCCGATGCCTTCCCGGGCATCAGCGTGGAGGAGCGGGCCAGCCGCAGCTACCCTTACGGCGCCCTGGCCGCCCATGTGCTCGGCTACACGGGCGCCCCTTCCGAGGACGACCTGAAGGCGTCCATCGAGGGGCGCCAGATCCTGTCCATCGACACCGTGGGCAAGGCGGGCGTGGAGGCTTCCTACGATGCCGTGCTCGCCGGCGAGCACGGCGAGAGCAAGGTGATGGTGGACGCCGCCGGGCGCCGCATCTCGGTGATGAGCGACGTGCAGGACGCCAAGGGCTCCGACGTCTACCTCACCATCGACGCCAAGGCCCAGTACGTGGCCGACGCCGCCCTGGCCAAGCTCATCGCGCCCTCGGGCGTGATCGGCAAGGGCACGGGCACCTCCGGCGCGGTGGTGGCCCTGGACGTGCGGGACGGCTCGGTGCTCGTCATGGCCAGCTATCCTACCTTCGACCCCACGAACTTCACCGGCGCCATCTCCACGGAGATCATGGACATCTACAACGACAAGAAGGAGAACAAGGCCTACCAGCCCTTGAACAACCGCGCCATCTCGGGCCAGTACCCGGCCGCCTCCACCTTCAAGGCCTTCACGTCGCTGGCCGGCTTGGAATACGGCCTGGCCAACGAGGGCAGCAGCTGGACCTGCACCGGCGAGTGGGACGGTTTCGGCAGCGGTGATGTGCAGAAATGCTGGAACCACGACGGCCACGGCACTCTGGATTTGCACGGCGGCATCGTGAACTCCTGCGACGTCGTCTTCTACGAGATCGCCAAGGGCTTCTACGATCGTGGCCCGGCCGGCTCCGGCGAGCTGTCCGAGACGGCCCTGCAGCAGTATCTGGAGGAGTTCGGCTTCGGCGAGCGCACCGGGGTCGATCTCGGCGGTGAGTCGGGCGGTCAGGTGCCCACCCCCGCCTGGAAGCAGGAGACCTTCCGCAACCGGCCGGCCGAGGCCACCTGGCGCGGCGGCGACTATACCAACATGATCATCGGCCAGGGCGACGTGCTCGTCACGCCGCTGCAGATTGCGGCGGCCTACGGCGGCGTGGCCACGGGCCAGATCATGAGGCCGCACGTGCTGCGCGAGGTGCGCAACGGCGAGGGCGAGACGGTGGTGTCCTTCCAGCCCGAGGTGGCCCGCACCCCCGAGGTGAACGCGGCCCATCTGGACTACGTGCGCCAGTCGCTGCACGACATGGTGCAGCAGTCGCCCGGTGTGGCGGCGCTTTTCGCCGAGCAGGGCATCGACGCGGCGGGCAAGTCGGGCACCGGCGAGAAGGCCGGCCAGAACGACACGGCCTGGTTCGTGGCCTACGCCCCCTACAACGACCCGAAGTACGTGGTGGCCGCGGTCATCGAGCAAGGCGGCGGCGGCTCGGTGACTGCCGCGCCGCTGGTGGCCGAGGTCATGGGCGCGCTCGTGAAGTCCCAGGAGGGCACCTCCGACGTGTCGGTGGGCCGCATCGCCGGCTCCACAGGGCAGTCCGTCGAGATCGTCGTTGAGTCCGCGAGCCGAACCGATTAGGAGCGATGGTGGCCCAGCTTCCCCAGATACATTCCGTTCACGCTTCCCAGCGCGGCGCCATGGGCGCGCCCGCGCCGCAGCGCCCCGAGCGCCCGGCCCTGCTCTCCCTGGTCAACTGGCCCTTCGTGCTGGTGGTGGCCCTCTTGGTGGGCTACGGCCTTCTGGTCTGCTGGTCGGCGGTCTACGGCGACGAGAAGTACAGCTTCAACCGCCAGCTGGCCGGCGTGGGGGTGGGCGTGGTGCTCATGGTGCTGCTGTGGCACTTCGACTACCGCCGCCTGGCCAACATGACCACGGCCCTGCTCGTCATCAACGTCGTGCTCATCCTGTCGCCCCATCTGCCCGTGATTGGCGTGAACGCCAAGGGCGCCCAGTCGTGGATCAACATCGGCATGCAGGTGCAGCCCGGTGAGTTCGCCAAGGTGACCGTGGTGCTGTTCGCGGCCAGCCTGCTGGCCCGCTACCAGGGCATGCTGGACGACTGGCGCGAGTACTGCAAGGTGCTCGGATTGGCCCTGGTGCCCTTCGCCTGCATCATGACCCAGCCCGATCTGGGCACGGGTCTGGTGTATCTGGCCATCTGCGCCACTATCATGGTGATGGGCGGCGCGAAGGCACGCTACCTGCTGATCACGCTGGTGGCGGGCATCCTGGCCATCGTCGCGGTGTTCGCCGTCGACGAGCTGCTGAAATACCAGCTGGAAGACGGCAGTTGGGAGTACCGCCTGCTGAAGAACTACCAGCGCAGCCGCCTGCTCGTGTTCCTGGACCCCGAGGGCGACCTGTCCGGCGACGGCTACAACCTGGCCCAGGCCAAGATCGCCATCGGCTCGGGCGGCCTGTTCGGCAAGGGGCTTCTGAACGCCACCCAGTCGACCCACGGCTTTCTGCCCGAGGCCCCCACGGACTTCATCTTCTGCGTGCTGGCCGAGGAGATGGGCTTTGCCGGCGTGGTGGTGCTCATCGCCCTGTACGCCGCCCTCATCGTGCTCTGCCTGTCCATCGCCCGGGGCGCCGACGACCTGTTCGGCATGCTCATCGTGATGGGCGTGATCGGCATGTGGCTGTTCCAGATTCTGGAGAACATCGGCATGGACGTGGGGCTGATGCCCATCACGGGCATCCCGCTGCCGTTTATGAGCTACGGCTCGTCGTTCATGGTTGTGAACTTCGCTCTGCTCGGACTCATTGGCTCGGTGTGGTCGCACCACACGGTACAAGGAAGGAAGGCCGTATCATGAATCTTCCCATCGACATCCCCGCGCTGCTGAGCGCGGCTACCGACATCGACGCCGCCCGCAACACGCCGCTGGCCGTGTCGGTCTATCTGGACGAGACGGCGCCCGGCGACGTGGTGGGCCACGTGCGCAGCGCCTTCGCGAGCGCGGGGGCCCGCACGCGGGTGACCCTGGGCTATCTGGACGATGGGGCGCCCGAGCCCTACCAGGCCGACGACATGGCCGTGGTCGTGGCCGGCGGCGCGCCCTTCATCGGCGAGGCCGCGGCCCACATCCGCGGCGCGGGCATTCCCGTCATGGTGGTGACCACCCAGCCCCACGGCGTTGCCACGACGGCCGCCGCGTCGGGCTATGCCATTCCCGAGGGCGACCTGGTGGCGCCCCAGATGACCGATCCCACGCCCCTGGCCGATGCGGCCGCCACCCTGGCGCGCCGCGTGACGGCGCCCCGCGCCAC
Source organism: uncultured Enterorhabdus sp. (assembly GCA_947645965.1). The sequence continues at coordinate 25,332 of CANSES010000010.1, forward strand.
GGGCGCCGAGCCGGCCGCCGCGCCCGAGACGACCGCCGAGCTGGCTCTGCTCGAGCACCCCGCGCCCGTGGAGGAAGCGCCGGCCGCCGACGAGCCCATCGCCCTGGACGAGGAGGCCGCCGCGACGCTGGATCGGCGCATGGGGGAGTGGATCATCACGGCCTGCCGCGACAAGAAGCTCGCCTTCGCCCTGGCCTTCCCCTTCGTGCGCCGGCCGCTGTCCCTGGACGCGGTGCGGGCCACGGCCATCCAGAACGCCGGCGTGGGCGTGGTGGTGTTCATCCCCGGGGCCGACATGCCCATCATGACGCTGAACCAGGCGAAGATGCTCTTGCAGATCGCCGCGGCCTACGGTCAGCCTTTGTCGGCCGAGCGCATCAAGGAGCTGGCGGCCGTGGTGGGCGGCGCCTTCCTGTTCCGCAACATCGCCCGTACCGCCGTGGGCGTGGTGCCGGTGCTCGGCTGGGCCATCAAGGGGGCCGTGGGATTCGCCGGCACCGAGGCCATGGGCCGGGCCGCCATCGAGTACTTCGAGGCCGGCGGCGACATCGTGGGCGTGGCCAACGTGGTGCAGAAGGCCCGCGACGAGGCCGTGGAGGCCACGAGCAAGGCGGCGGCCACCCCGGCCGGCCGCAAGGTGGTCGATGCGGCCAAGGGGGCCGGTGTGACGGCGTTTCGCGCCCTGCGCGGCAAGAACGGAAAGGGAGCCCATGGCAAGAACTAACCTCTGGCCCCAGGTGGAGCCGCTGCTCGCCTCCATCGAGCGGCCGGCCCGCTATCTGAACCACGAGTGGGGCTGCGTCGTGAAGGACGACGCTCCCTTCCAATTCTGCATGATCTATCCGGACACCTACGAGCTGGGTCAGGCGAACCAGGCCGTGCGCATCCTGGTGAACGCCGTGAACGCCACCGAGGGCATGGGGGCCGAGCGGGCCTTCCTGCCGGCCGCGGACATGGCCGATCTCATGCGTCAGAAGGGCGTGCCGCTGTTCTCCCTGGAGAGCTGCGCCCCGGTGGCCGAGTTCGGCGTGGTGGGCATCACGCTGCCCCACGAGCTGGCGGCCACCAACATCCTGGAGACGCTGGATCTGGCCGGCATCCCGCTGCACAGCGACGAGCGGGCCGAAGAGGACCCCATCGTGCTGGCCGGCGGCCCCTGCGCCTACAACCCCGAGCCCTACGCCCCCTTCTTCGACGTGATCCTGGTGGGCGAGGGAGAGGAGCAGCTGCCCGAGGCGCTGTCCCTCATCCGGACGTTGCGGGCCGAGGGCGCCCCGCGCGCCGACATCCTGCGGGCCCTGGCCCGGGAGGTGGGCGGCGCCTACGTGCCGAGCCTGTACCGCTGGCGCGACGAGGCCGAGGCCCAAGCGGCAGGCAGCTGGGTGGAGCCCCTGTTCGACGACGTGCCGTCCGTGGTGGACAAGCGGGTGTTCGAGGGTTTCGCCACGTCCGATGCCTACGAGCCCATGGTGGTGCCCTATACCGAGGTGGTGCACGACCGCCTGAACGTGGAGGTGCTGCGCGGGTGCGCCCGCGGCTGCCGCTTCTGCCAGGCCGGCATGATGTACCGCCCCGTGCGCGAGCGGTCGGCCGACAACATCGTGAGCGCCGTGGTGCGCGGCCTGGCCGACACCGGCTACGACGAGGTGAGCCTCACCTCGCTGTCCTCCACGGACCACTCCCAGATCGCCGAGATCCTCACGCGGGTGAACGGGGCCTGCGCCGGCACCGGCGTGCGCGTGAGCGTGCCCTCCCAGCGCCTGGACGCCTTCGGGGTGGAGATGGCCGAGCTGGTGGCGGGCCAGAAGAAAGGCGGCCTCACCTTCGCGCCCGAGGCTGGCACCCAGCGGCTGCGCGACGTCATCAACAAGAACGTGACCGAGGACGACCTGTTTGCCGCCATCGACGCGGCCTTCGCCGCCGGCTGGCGCCGCTGCAAGCTGTACTTCATGGTGGGCCTGCCCACGGAGACCGACGACGATATCAAGGGCATCGCGAGTTTGGCCCAGCGGGCCTACGACCGCGCCAAGGCCGCCGTGCCCCCCGAGCAGCGGGGCAGCGTGCGCATGAGCGTGTCCTGCGCCGTGTTCGTGCCCAAGGCCCAGACCCCCTTCCAGTGGGACGGCCAGATCTCTCCGGAGGAGACCTTGCGCCGCGTGGGGCTTTTGAAGCGCTCGGTGAAGTACAAGGCCGTGGACGTGCACTACCACGATCCGGCCACCTCCTTCGTGGAGGCGGTCATGAGCCGCGGCGGTCGCGAGGTGGCCGCCTGGGTGGAGGAGGCCTGGCGCCGCGGCGCCCGCTTCGACGCCTGGACCGAGCATTTCAACGGCGAGGCGTGGACGGGCGCGGCCGAGGCGCTGGGCATCGACCCAGCGGCCGTGGCCCAGGCCGACTTCGCCACCGACTACGTGCTGCCCTGGAACCACATCACCGCCGCCGTGTCGCCCCGCTTCCTGGCCCGCGAGCGCGCCCGGGCCGCCGAGGGCGTCACCACGCCGGACTGCACCTTCGAGCAGTGCTCGGCCTGCGGCGCCTGCCCCACGCTGGGGGCCGACATCCAGCTCCAGGAGGAGCGCCCGACAACGGCGGGGGAGAGCGGTGCCGCCGCGAACCCCTACCGCACCGTGAGGGCCACGGGCCCGGTGACCGTTGAGGCGGCCTCCGCGCCGGAAGCGACGGCCGAGGTGCCCGAGGCTCCCCGCGACCCCGCGTGCGGGCCGCAGGGCGAAGGCGAAGGATCTTCCGAAGAGGAGGCGATGGCGTAATGGCCGATCCCCGTTTGTTCCGCCTGCGCGTGACCTTCCGCGAGACGGGCCGTCTGGCCCTGCTGTCCCATCTGGAAGTGGCCCGGGCCCTGGAGCGGGCCGTGCGTCGCGCGGGGCTGCCCTACGCCGTGAGCCAGGGCTTCTCGCCCCATATGCGCATCGCCTTCGGCGCGGCCCTGCCCGTGGGGGTGGGGGGCACCGCCGAGTTCTTCGATCTGTTCCTGACCGACTACGTGGCCCCCGACAAGGCCCTGGCGGCCCTCCAAGAGGCGAGCCCCGCCGATCTGTACCCCACCGCGGCCCGCTATATCGAGCATAAGGACCCCGCCGCTTCCGTGGCCTGCCCCGTGAGCACCTACGAGGTGGAGCTCTCCGAGGCACCGCGGGCCCTCGTGGTTCCCGAGACGGTGACCGTGGTGCGCAAGAAGAAGGAGAAGACCCTCGTGGTGGCCGACTACCTGGTGGGCTCGGTGGCCCACCAGGGCTCGCGGGTGACCTTTACCTTGGTGTCGAAGCCCACGGGCAGCCTGCGGGCCGACGCCTTCGCCCGCGAGCTTCTAGCCGCTACCGTGGCCGCGGGCCACGGGACCGAGGGTCTGCGCCCGACGAGCTTTTTGCGCGTGGAGCAGCGGGCCGAATAGGGGTATCATAGGCCCGTTAGAGAGAAAGGAATTCCCATGGACGATTGCCTGTTCTGCAAGATCGTCGCCGGCGACATCCCGTCGGCCAAGGTGTACGAGGACGATATCTGCTACGCCTTTGACGACATCGAGCCCGAGGCGCCGGTGCACACCCTCATCGTGCCGAAGGTGCACTACGACAACCTGGCCGCCGACGTGCCGGCCGAGGTCATCGGCCACATGATGAGCGTGGTGCCCGAGGTGGCACGCTTGAAGGGCGTCGGCGAGAGCGGCTACCGCACCGTGGTGAACACCGGCCCCGATTCCGCCGCCACCGTGGGGCATTTGCACGTGCACGTGCTCGGCGGCACCAAGATGGGCCGCTTCACCTTCGAGGGAAGCCTACGCGAGGCCTAGAAGGGGAGTCGACCAGCGCCCCGCGGGGCAGAAGCGGGCCCTGCGCGGCAACGACAAAGAAAGAGGGGCGCCTGCGGGCGCCCCTCTTGCGGTTCGGGACAGGTTGCACGATCGCGGTGAGAGCCAGGGCCGCAGTCCCGCGGCTCCGGCGCGGGTCGGCCCCGCGCATCGCCCGCGGCTCCCACGCCGCTTCGCCGCTCTAAGCCACGAAGGTGCCGCGGTCGATGACCAGCTCGTCGTCCAGGTACAGCGTGGGGTCCACGATGATGCCGTCCAGGTGGCAGTCGGCCGTGGTGACGCCCCCGAAGGAGGCGTTGGTGCCGAAGGCGATGTGCACGGTGCCGTAGATCTTCTCGTCCTCCAGGATGTTGCCCGTCAGCAGGGCGCACTCGTTGGTGCCGATGCCCAGTTCGGCGATGGTGCCGTTCTCGGGGCGCTCGAACAGCACGGCCAGGCGCTCGGCGTAGGGACCGGCCCCATCGGCGCCCTCGATGGCCGTAAGACGGCCGTTTTCCAGGTGCACGATCATCGGGGAGGCTTCGCTCAAGCGCCCGATGCCCACCATGCTGCCGTCGATGACCATGGTGCCGCTTCCCGCGTCCTCCACCGGCGCGATGTAGGCCTCGCCCGACGGGAAGTTCCCGCTGGCCCCCGGCGTGCGGAACACGCCCGGGCTCGGCACGCCGGGCCGCCCGTCTAGGTTCAAGGTCAGGGTATGGCCGTCCTTCTCGATGCGGGCCGTCCGGGCCGCATCCAAACGGGCGGTCATGGCGGCGGTGAGCGCTTCTACGCGCTCGTAGTCGGCGCAGCAGGCTCCGGCCTCGAGCATGGCGAGGGTGATGCCCGGCATGGTGACCACGCGGGTGCCCCCAGAGGCGGCGTTGATGCGGGCCCGGGTGTGGGTGAGCGACTTGGCCGTGGCGCACAGGGCCACATCGGCCGCCGCCATGGCCGCGGCGACGGCGGCCGGCGGCTCTTCCCCAGCCACGCGGCCTTCGGGCATCACCAGCAGGGCCGTGGTGGCGCCCAGCTCGCAGCCGGCGGCGTAGAACAGCTCGCCCACCGCGCGGGTCGCGTCATCGGTGACCACGGTCAGGCTCTCCTTCGCGGTGAGGTTCGCGTTGCGGGCCAAGATGGCCCGGGCGCGCTCCCTCAGCTCGTCGCTCGCCCCGAGCGTGTCGGTCCTAGGCATTTTCGTTCTCCGCGGGGAGGTTGCCCATGGTTTGCAGATGGGCCATGGACCCGTAGCGGGCGTGGAAGCGCTCAAGCTCGGCCGGGTCGTAGAAGGCGCAGGTGCCCGCGCCGAAGGCCTTGGCCGCCTCGATCATGAAGCTGCCGGTCTCGTCCAGATCGGTCAGGTGCGTGGCCCCCGTGGCGCAACCGGGCACCGGCACCTCGGTGGTGACGGCCACGCCCACCACGGGCGCGGCAGTGGCGGTGGCGGGCTGCAGGATGGAGTTCAGGTGGTACAGCCCGTTGCCGTAGGGCGTGATGTCGTTCATGGACAGAGGATAGGTGCGCGCGCGGCGGCCCGAGGCCATCTCGGCCAGGGTCACCAGATCGTCGCTCACGGGCAGGATGCAGCCTTCCTTCACCGTGGGGGAGATCATGAAGCCGCGGTCGTTCATGATGCGGTTGCCCTTGGTGGTGTCCACCGACAGCACGGCGTCCAGGGGCCACGCGCCCGCCTCGGCGGCGCCCTCGCCCACCTCCTCGCGGTTCACCTCGGCCATGGACACCGGCGAGCCCATGAAGGGCACCGGCTCGTGAGGCGCGGTGGGGGCGTGGGGGCAGATGTGGGTGGACACGAACACGTCGCCGGGCAGCACGTCGCCGCGGACGTGCATGGACAGCAGCTTCGCGGCGCAGGCCAGGGCCACGAGCGCCCCGTCGCCGTCGGACACGAACCCGATGCGCTCCGGGCGCGCGCCCAAACCGCCCAGACGGCCCAGAAGACCGATGGTGGGGGCATCGCCGCCGGCGGCGCGACCGTTGGCGCCGGGGATGCGGATGCGGATCATGTCGGTGGAGCCCTTGGCGCCGGTGAGCGTGTAGGTCTCGGCGTCGCAGTCCGGATCGATGGAGCGCAGGTAGGTTAGGGCCGCCTCGCCGCTGGCAGCGGGGGAGTCCAGCAGGTCGTACAGCTCGATCAGTTGCTTGAGAATCATGGGAAACCCTTTCTATTGTGACCGTGTGCGTCATTTTAACGCTGCGCGACCGAGAAGGTAACGTCGCGCCAACGCTTTTCGACTACAATTTCCCTCAAGTATGTAACGACCGAAGGGGACGTGCCATTATGAGACGCTTTATCGGAGTCGATGAAATCGAGGATATGGCCCTGGGC